>NZ_JAENYR010000014.1:33545-61821 GCF_016841685.1 Thiohalomonas denitrificans | reverse complement strand
TGACGGCTAAGAGTTCGTCATCGATTCGGGGCCGCGCAGCGGCGGGTACGGCTCGTAATGACAGCGGGGGGTCATCAGGAGAGCCGCCCATGGAATCACCCCCGTTCATTATCCCGCCAGTGTGTCAAGCGCACCGGATCAGCCACCAGACAGTGCGGTTCGGAGGTTATCCCGTTCCCGTTGGACGGTAGTAACCAGTCGGTGCCGGCGCTCTTCCGGTACGGCGTTCAGGCCCTGCACCCGCTCCGCATAATCATCGGTCACCTCAAGCGACCACCTGAGCACCTCGCCGGCCTGCTTCCGGGTCAGCCCGTACTTCGTTCCCAGCTCGACCAGATTCTCACCGAAGCCCCCGATTGCGTCGTCGAAATCGAGAGGTACTGCCAGCCGGACATCATGTTGCGGCCACGCCCGCATCGGAGCCGGATCATAGACCGGGGATAGCCGGACCTCTTCCGGTCCGCCTAAAAAGGAGAGATTCTGCAGGTGCATATCGCCGTTGCCGGTACACACCGCCATACACAAGCGCCGGTACATCTCCCGTTGCACCGCTCGCACGTCCATATTCACTACGGAGGCGAGTTTCTCCAGCCATACACCGACTTCGGCCAGATCGGTATCCTGATTGGAGTTAAAATCCCTGCGCCCGGTGGCGAACACCGAAAACAGGCTCTCCATGGGGATCGGGAGCCCTTCGGCAGTGAAGTCGAAGCGCTCGACGGCCAGTAACTCCAGGCCATCCAGTGTGGCCCGCCAAGACCTCGGCACATCGAAGCCAACCTCCCGGTGGAGTTCGAGGCACAGGGCTTCGAGTTCGGCGACGCCCCGGTACTCCGAGGGCTCGATCTTGAGCACCACCTCGACGAAGCGCCGCCCCTCCACTTCCGGAGTACCGGGTCGGGCGAATGTGCCATCCCACTCCGGCGCGTCCGGTATGGCCACCAGCAGTTTGGGGATCATGCCGCCGGCGGACGGCGTGGGCCCCAGTAGTTCGGCCACCGCCTCGGCATCCATGAGTTCCACATCAAGGGCGACATCGTCCCGAATGGCCTTCCAGAACCTGGAGCGATTCCCGGGCGTCGGCGCCATGATCGCAGCGCGCGTGTAGGAGGCTTCGGCTGTCCGGTCATCGCGGAACAGGTCGAGGTGGCCGATACCGTCGTGGCCTGTGAGTAGCAACAACTCCCAATCCATCTCGAACCCGGTGGCCGGTGGATTGGGTCGCTTCTCCAGGATGCGTGAGTAGATACGGCGCTGGATATTGCGCCGCCCTTCTCCGGGAATCAGCGCCATCAGGCGGGGATGGAGCGGCATGGCGTCCCGGGCCTGGAATATGACGGGGTTGCGGCCGTAGAGGCGCTGCGAGGAAAGGAGTGCCAGGCCGGCTGCAGCGGGCCCGAGCTCAAGATACTCCTCGGTATAGCTGAATCGGGTCTCCCGGGGCGTCACCACCAGGTCTCCCATCTTGACCGGGCCTTCCGGTCGGCGCGTCCAGATGACGGCGTGATAATCCATCAGAAGAAGTCCCCTCGCTGCAGTGACTCGAGTGCGTCGCTGTCCGGAACGGCAGCGATGCGCAGCCCGGCAACCTGGGCAAGCCTGGTTACCAGGCCGAAATCACCATTGCCGCGGGTCTTCATGCGCGAAAGGGTCTCCGGCGCCGCACCGGCCCGTAACGCCAGTTCGCTCTCGTCGATCCCGCGCTCAGCTGCCGCCTGGAGGATCTGGCGCAGGACGCGCTGGAAGGTTTCGGGTTCGGCGAATGAGCGACGTGGCATGACTATTTAATCAATTGGTAGAGGAATTATCAGAAATATTGCTACCAAATGACTAATTAGTCAACTCGCATGCCGTGGGCGTTCCATGAAAGCAAGAGGCGACAGCTTTGGAGCGTGGACTTGCTCAGGCCCGTTTTGCTATCGCACCAATGGCAGCCAACGTCCGGTCCACCTCTTCGGGGGTGTTGAAAAGTCCCGGAGTCACCCGTGCCGAGGATGGCTTATAGGGCGTTTCACTGGCCACGAAATTCCGCTCCAGCAAGGCTTCCACTACCTGTTCCGGTCTCATGCCTTCGATATCGAAACAGGTGATGCCGGATGCAAGATCGGCCTTCATTGGGGTGTGCAGTCGGACCTGCGGGATCGTTGACAGGCCTTCGCGCATTTGGCGGTTGAGTTCGTGGATGCGCGCAGCGATGGCATCGCGACCAATGTTCTCCTGGAATCGGAATGCGGCCGGCAGTGCCCATTGGTGCTCGAAGGGTTTGAACCCGCCGGGGGTCATGTGACCGCCCCAGGTTCCGTCAGGGGTAAACGTCGGAATGGTGATGTCCACCTCTGCGGTTCGCTCCGGCCGGCCCCAGATGATCCCCGTACCCCTGGGTCCGAACAGCCATTTATGGGCGCCTGCGGCAAAAAAATCGCAGCCGAGATCGCTCACCTGGAAATCCTCCACACCGAAACCGTGCACACCATCGAGAACCAACAGGACCCGGTCGGTCTCATCCCGACCACGATTGATCACTGCTAACTCATCGGCAATTTTCCGAACCGGCAGCTTCAGCCCTGTCTTCGAGTGCACCCAGGTCAGACCGAGCACCCGTGTTTCGGGACGCACTTCAGTAACCAGTCTGTCGACGATGCGCTCTGCACTCACTGCGGAGGCTTCCGCGGACGGCATCGGCACGATGCGAAGGGATGCGCCTGTGCGGCGGCTCGTATATCGCAGGGCCTGCTGGGTCGCGTAGTAGTCTTCTTCGGTGGTGAACAGCTCCTGATCGGACCGAACCCGAATACCGTTGTAGATTTGGGATAGTCCCATCGTGGTGCTGTCCGTCAGCGCCACCTCCTGGTACCGGGCACCGATGAAGCGTGCAGCGGCCCGGCGCGCCCGGCGCTCCAGATCCCAGCGATTTTCCATAGCATAGAGGGCGGGATTTTCGTCCAGAGCGGTTCGATATTCGCGGATGGCGTTATGAACAGGCTCCGGGTGGGACGTCAGAAGCAGGCCAACCATATTGACGTAAGTCGGATCAAGCCGGAACTGGGCCCGGATGGTCTCCCAGTCACCATCCACTATTTCAGCCCCTGCTGCCCTGCGGTAACCGTCAAGTTCCGGTAAGGCAGCAGCGATTGTTGCGGCTGCGAGGAAATCGCGACGCCTGAGTGGCATGGTACTTCCTTTTCCGTTTCCTGCCCGTGAAGTATAGCGGGCACTTCTATAAATTCGTCATTCCCGCGAAAGCGGGAATCCAGCCGTTGATTTTACTGGGCTCCCGCTTTCGCGGGAGTGACGAAAAATAGTAAGAGGTTCCCTAGCCACTCCTTTTGCCGAGCCGTCGGCCTGAAGCTCGATTCAGGTAATACTTTGAAGCTCGTCCGTATTCCCACGGATGGTGGCTGCTGAAATGCCGCCTATTTACGGTAAGCCTGTTAAAAGCAACCTTGTCGAAAGGCAAGGGCGCAAAGCCACCGGCCTAAGGGATGCGTCCTTCCGGGACTAACTTCCTAAGGCAGCGGGGCTGCCAGGCTTTCTCTTTTCTTCAGGTCGCAACGGCTTCTGATTGCCTGGAAAATGACTTTTTTGCGTCCCACCATTTTTGCACCGGGGGCTGACCAAGCGCTTTAGTGCCTCAGTCACGCGATCCCGATCAGCGGCTCGCAGGTACTTCAGATTTAAAACGCGTTCACCCATTGAGCCGAGTTCCAGTATCAGTCTTCCGCGTGGTTGTGGGTCAACGGCGGTAAGCTGGCCCGGACCGACTGCCAGAAAGTTGGGTCGACCAAAACGCAGTCGCTCGAGAAGTGTAATTTTGTTTTCCGTAATCGTCGCGATAGGGATGCGGAACAGGTTGACCACCCATGAAAGGGCAAACAGAAGCCACACGGCAGCGATGAAAGTAGCCAAGTGGAGGCTGTTACTGAAATAGAACCAGGTGGCGCGCAGCAGTAGTAGCGACAATACAATCCATATCAGCCTTCGGATGGGGCTGGCGTAGAGATGAATGTCTGTACCTTGGCTCATGTCAAAAGGTCCACCGGTCTCGCCTTTTTTCAACGCGTGAATTCATCGCGCATATAGTCCAGGACTTCATAAAGATCCCGATCGTCAATCATCTGCGAAGGGCACGCTCCCGACTTGTACCTGCTCCCGGAGGAACGGAAGTCATCGCGGATGTGGCGGAGCAATTCTTCGTCTGATTTATTCAGGACATGCCATTCCTCTCGAAAATCGACCGCCATTCCGTCGTTCCCGCGGCCATCGGAGCCATGACACATGGCGCACCGTTGTTGATAAATACGGGAGCCGCGGTCCGTATCTCCTCCAAACGCCAGGGCCTGGGCGGAAAACAGATAACTCGCGATCGCAATCAACAGAGTCATTTTCACGGAGTATCACCCTCCTCGTTTGTGGTCTTATTTGTCTGGTAGGGTGTTTTGATGCCTGTTTGGTTAACCAGCACGGGGGCGCCGCCGTAAACATCTCCTCCAAAGCGAATACCCGGAACAGTGTCTCCATCCTGGTCGATTACGTGCGAAATGAATGTCTGGATACGGTCCCTCCGATCCTTTTCATTTTCCAGTTTCAGCAATTCGGCGACAAGCCCGTTGATTTCCCTGTCGATGAGGCTTTCAGGGCTTTCCGGCTCGCCGCTCTCCGGACCCTCTGCCTGCAACAGACCGGCTGTTATGAGTACGGTTTCCAGGTAATGAGCAGCGTCGATATTTGCTAAAAGTCCGGTCCCCTCTGTTCGTCGCAACAGGCCGAGGATGGTCCCGAAGAGATAACCGTCATAGGAGGACATCTTGAACCCGACTGCCGAGCGATAGAGACCGGCAGATTCGACCCAGAGCGGCTCTTCCATGGCGGCGTGGAGGTGCCTGGCCGACTCGAGATAGCCCTCCTCGCCCAACACCCCTGCCGCCTCGACGAGCACCATCATGGCTGCCATCTGTTCGCTTAGCGTCGTGATACTCCCTCGCCATGGTGCGCCTGTCGGAATGAACCATCCGCGGGGTGCCAGTTGGCCTTCAGGCAGTGACCTTCGAACAAATTCGGCTTGTTGACGCAGGACGCGGCGGGCCTCTGCGGCAAGCTCCCCTTTATCGGTACTGGCGAGGTTACCCAATGCCTCCGCTGCCAGTCCCAAATCCTCGATGAGAATGCGATCGCCTCTTCCGCTTTCGGGATCGAAAACCCCGACGAGCGCCCCGGTGTCGGGATCCCGGTGCTTTTCAACGATACCCCGAAACAACGTGGCAACGGCATTGTCCACTGTTGTCCGCAGACGCCCTATATCCGCTATTTCCGTTTGCAGGGCACCCGGAGCATCGAGAAGCTTCTTTGTCTCCAGAAGGCCGATCAATAATGAAGCCTGTGAACGGAGCCGGCTGACGTGTTTCCTGACACGCCACTGCCCCGCTTCCCACGCCACCTCCTCCGGCACCAGAGTGTGAGCGGTCCGGCTGATGAAGGGGGGGGTGGTAACGATCCCGAGTTCACCTAGCAGGGAGTGCAAAATCTCATCGGAACCTTCGTCTCCCACCGTCCGCAACCACAACGCCTTGGCCGCCAGCGACTGTCCGATACCCGCTGCGCCCGTCTGTCGTTTCATGTTGAGCTGGTTCCAATGCTTCGTTTCCGGATGATTATCCGTTAGGGGGCGTGTGTAGCGTGGCAGGCTATAGTCGAAAACAACCGAGATCGCTCCCCCGTTCTCCATAGGAACGCCAACCCCCGAATCGCGGTAGACGGCACGAAGTCCCATGGAAACGATGGCCTGCAGCTCTTCGGCTTGTGAGATCGGCATGCCCGGCTGTTCGGACCAGCGAAGCAGCTCGGTGTAGGCGCGCATTGCGTGGATAGGCGAAAAATAGAGATCGATATGGTACTTGTTCGTACCGTTGGGATCGGCCCCCCGCAGCTTTGAATAAAGCTGCCGCTTCAGATCGTCAACCGCACCCTTATTCTCTGCAGCCGAGGAATTGAGAGCGGGAACCGCAAACATCAGCACCGCGGACAGGAAAATATTGAAGGCCTTCATGAAGCTCCCCCCTTTTACCGTTTCTTCGGATCGGCCGGCTCGGCTTCGAGTAGTTCGACCTGTACCCAATGGCTGGCGAATGTGTTGAACTGGGGGTAATCGCGAAACACCCAGCCTTCGTTGATGATCTGTCCGTCCCTCGACAGTGCAACGAGTACCGCAGGATTGGCCAGTTCGTTTGAGCTGCTGGTGATCTGCTCGTTATCACTCATATAAGACGGGAGAAACGAGTGGGCACGAAGGTTCAGGCCGCCTATCGCATGTTCCAGGTCTTCCCCAAGTTCGGCACGGACTTCGCTGCGCTCGCCCTCTTTGTCGGTAAGCGCCAGATGAACGGCCGACCATTCGCCGCGTACCGAATCGGGAACCACAACCGGTGGGCCCTGGCGCGGCATGGCAACCTCCTCGATATCGGCCGTTGGCGAACCAGGTTCGACGGAGAGCTCGGGAATGGAGGGATGGTCGCTCGGCAGTTGTTCATTGCCGGTGATGACCTTGACCGGTTTGGACTGAGATGCCGGTGCCGCCGGCTGGTCCGTATCACCACAACCGGCCAACGCCGCGAGGGCGATCAAAACAGTTAACGGTTTTAGACGAAACATCCCGAAGATTCTCCTCATTGAAACAGGTAGCTGCCGTGGAGACTGTGCATCATCAGTAGCAACCCGTAGGTTGTAAAAAGCAGCAGGCCATACGGCACCAGCGTCCAGCGCAGGGTACGAGGTCTGCGTTGCAGGTGTATAACCACCGCATACGCCAGCAGTGTGGCCAATGCCCAACTTTCGACGGGGTCCCAGGCCCAAAACCGGCCCCATGCCAGGCTTGCCCAGTAGGAGCCGGCCGCCACCATGGCCGACCAGAGCCAGAGGCTCCAGAGCAGTAGCCATCGCCCCAGTTGTTCGACCGCCTCGTTGCGCAGAATGGTGACCGAAGCGGTCAGAGTGGCTACGGCTACTGCCAGACTGTTCAGCTGCGCATGGATCAGGAGCCATTCGGTCTGCAATGCCGGTCCGAGAGGAAAGGTCTGTCGGCTATAGCTGAGTGCGGCGAGTGTCAGGAGGCCGGAGAAGATCAGGCCGAGGGCAGCCGGCCGGCGCAACTGCGACCAGCGCCACTGCAGGAGAAGGTAGAGCAGTACGGTGACCAGTGCATCGACCGTGAAATCCTCATAGCGACTGACAATGGGCAACTGCCCGCTCTCGACCCAGCGCCCCACGATGAGTCCGAGATGTATCAGGGCCGCGACACCTGTCAGCCCTATAGCCCACCGGAAGCCACGCTTTGAGAGCAAGCTCCCGGCCGCGACCAGATACGCCCCGCCGCAGAATACCTGAAGCGTTGTGCCTAACATCGGATTACCTCACCCGAGCCCGGTTTCCCGGTGTGGGCCGCGCCTATCGAGGGCCTCGCTGCGACCGGTAGCCTTCGGCCACTCTCGGACGCCGTGCAGCGATATGGCAGCGTCAGGTGAAGGAGAAAACCGGCGAGGGTCAACAGGATCCCGACAAAAACCACGCCCTGTCCGCTATCCCTCGCCAGGTAGAATCCCATCCACGGTGCAATGCCGCGAAACCGCAGCCGGTAGGGACCGAGGTCGACCTCTTCGCCCGGACGCAGTTGCTCATCGAGCCCCTCCCTGCCTTGTAGTGAAAACCGGGGTTGTTCCGGACCGGAGAGCGTCATGCGGAGAAACTTCGGTGGAGAATCCGACAGTTCCAGGCGCTTTTGGCGGGCGAATTCCCAGCTTTTTCCCCAATCGGAACGCCCGGCCTTGAAATTCACCAGCATCAGCCGGTGTCCGCTATCCGGCAGTAGCCGATCGAGGATGGCGGTGTAGCCGAAAGAGTTGTTGGGAAAGAGCCGGTACCCATCCAGCTCCAGGGGCTGGTTGGCTCGGACCTCTGCCCGACGGGGTGAGTGGGCACCGATTTCGTAGGTGAAGGCGGCCTTCATTTCCCGAATCCGGCCCTCTTCATCCACTGCGATGTCCGTGTCGTCGAGGCGCACCCGGGCGGGAAACGATCCGAGGTTTCCGCGGGCGATGACCAGCTTGTCTGGATCCCCGGCATAGACTTCCTCCCGGGTCAGTTCCAGGTGCGCGCCGAAACCCTCGGTTGCACTCCACCAGCCGCCAGCGATAACCACCAGGAGCCCAAAATGCAGCAGCGGCAGACCGCTCAAGCGCACCAGGAGCGTAGCCGGTCGGCGCGCGGCGGCGTTTCGTGAGATACTCCAGCGCGAATGGAGGCACAACCCGGTCCCGATAGCGAGATTGGCGAACAGCAATGCCATCAGTGCCGTAAACCACATGGAACCGAAGATGTCCGACAGGCGCAGGCTGTCCAGCCAGCTGGAGGCGGCGCTCCACTCCGTCTCCCAACCCTGCCGCTCCTGGGGAGAGAGCCTGGCGGACTGGGGCAGTGTTCCTCCCAGCACAGCGGCCAGTCCGGTCGCTCCCAACAGGATTGCGGCCAGGCGGTGCGACCCTGCCAGCTTCAGGTACCTCACCAACTGCAGCTCCCCACACCCGTGACTCCACTGGTGCCAGCATCGCTGGCGCTATGGCAATCGCTTTTTTGCCAGTTGCCGCTTTCGATGGCATCCAGATCGATGCCGGAGTTGAGGCCGTAAATCGTACTGCCGTTGATCTCATGGCGGTAATGAGCGTTGTACGGTTCCGGGTCCGGTGTGCCGGTGCCGTATACCAGGAAGGCGCGCCGCTTCCAGCCGTGGGGGACGGCCGCATGACAGGCCAGACATGGCATATCGCGCACGGCGATGTGCTTGTTGTGCAGGTTCTTCCTCTGGAATTGGCTGCGTCCACTGAAGCCTGTCTGATCTTCCGACCCGGGGCTATAGCTGCCGCCACCGTACACCTGCTGATCGTGACACTTGAAACAGAGGTGGTTTTCGGTGCCCGTCATGCCGGTAGTGAAGTCGTAGGGCGCCCAGAGGATGGGCCAGACGTCAGAGCCGTGCGGTCCCTTGAGACCGTCCACTGCCTGACTGTCCGAGTGGCACTCGGCACAGGTCATTTGACTGGCGGGCGTCATGCCGTTGATCAGGGCACCCGAGTAGTCGACGCCATCGAAGGCGATAAAATCGTTCTTTCCCTGAGCGACCACCGGGTGATAGGACTTGTTGTTGGGATTGAACTCCTTGGCCTGGTCGGTCAGCTTGCCGTCACCTCCGATCTCGTTGTAGGGATCCAGGGGCGGGCTCAGGCCGAACGCATAATAGGAGTGGCACTTCAGGCACAACTGATACTGATACTGAATGTCATCGACTTCCGTATAGGTGGTCACATCCGTCCAAAGGCCGGGCCAACCGGGTTCGACGCCCCAGCTCCCTTTCAGTACATTGGACGCCAGATTGTTCGTGCCACCGAGATCGCCGACGTTGGGCGAGGTGCCCGCGGAGACCGCATGGGGGTTGTGACAGTCGGGGCACTCGGCATGGCGGTTGGCAAGGTTGGCGGCATCCTCGCGAATGGTCCCCGGACCCACCCGCTCTGTTGTATGGCGCCCGTCATAGGCCGGGTCCTTCACGGGATGAACGTACATTTTGTTCAAAGCGGTATCGATGTCCTTGGAACCCTGCGCGACGCTGCCGTTGTGGCAAGTCAGGCAGACACCCGCCTCTCCGTCATGTTTGAGCAGCAGGCGACCGCCACCCCCGCTATGGGGTTTATGGCAGCTCTCACAGCCATTCGCCTTGGGCGTGGAGTCCGGATCGTTAGGCAGGTTGTGGCCCGGAATATGCCACGGATTGGTGCCGGTCCCGTCCCACTGGTTGGTGGATTCCCGGTGTGACATATCGGCTACCGAGGACCAGTACGACTTGTCGTGGCAGGTGCGGCAGAGCGGCGAGCCATAGCCTGCTGCGTCTGTAAAGTCGGCGCGCAGGAATTTGGGGTAGGTATCGCTGTGTGGGTCGTGGCAGCTGGAGCACTGCAATTCGCCATTGTGGTCTGGCTGGATATCGCCGGAAAGAACGGATGGGGCCACCAGTTCGGTATTGTTGATCGCCAATGTGTCGTCGTAGACGAAAGAGATCGGATGGTCGTCGCTGAGATCCGTGTCCAGACTGTTTTCACCGGCCAGGGTCGACTCCAGGCCGCTGATCACCCCGGCACCACTCCCCTCGCTGAACGGCAGGTCATGCACACTGCCGATGGCCACCGTGCCGTCGTGACAGGAGAGACAGAGTTTGCTGGTTCCCGTTGGCTGCCCGGGGTTGGCCACCAGAGTGGTGCTGGTGTAGGGCGTGTACGTGGCGCCCGATTCGGTGTGATTCCAGAGCGGGGTGTCGGGCTGCGCATTATGGGGCGTATGGCAGAATACACAGAGCTGCTGTTCGCTCGTGGCGGTGTAGGAACTTTCCGTGCCGCCGGCGGAGAGATTGTGTTTGGTGTTGGCGATTCCCGCCACGGCATTGCCGGCGAGTGCCGTCAGAAGCGGCACGAACAGGAGCTTGCAGACAATCGACGTTGCTCTCATGGCCTATTTCCCCTCCCCCACGTACTGGAAAACCTGCACGCGTTGGTTATAGGAGTCTGCGACCAGGATTCGTCCTCTATCGTCGATGTAGGCCCCTGTCGGCATCCAGAAATGGGCGTTGCTCTGTCCTGTTGTCCCGAAATAAATCAGCAGACGCCCCTGCCGATCGAATACCTGGACGTTATCAAAGCCGGCATCGGTGACGTAGACGTGCCCGTCACGATCGACGGCAACCCCCTTGGGTGAGACGAAATCGCCGCTGCCGTCACCGAATTGCCCGATGGTGTTGAGCGGCTCGCCCTCGGGCGACAGTACCTGGATGCGTGCGTTGAGTCCGTCGGTGACGTACAGGCGGCCCTCCGCGTCGATGCTCAGATAGCTGGGATACCGGAATTGGCCCGGTTCGGTTCCTTTATCGCCGATCACCTGTATCAGTTCGCCACTGTCGAGCCCATAAACCTTGATGTTGTGTTCGGGGGTATCGGTAACGTAAAGCCGGCCGCGTTTCGCATCCAGGGCCACCCCGGTTGGGCGTGCCAGCTCCTTCCCGCCGTAACGGCGCCGAACGTCACCGTCGCTGTCGAGCGCGAACACGGCGCGAAGTCCACTGTCCACGACATAGAGCGTGCCCTCTCCGTCACTGGCCAGGCCAAACGGAAAGGTCCATTGGTCATCCCCGACCCGTTCCCAGCGCTCGTAGTCACCATCCACTTCGTCGAAGACGTGAATGCATTTGGCCGCCGGGTCGGCCACATAAATGCGCCGTGTGTCTGCGGTCACCGCCATCGGTTTGCGCATCTCCTCTGTTACCGGGCCCCGCACAAATTCCCAAACACGGCGAAACCACCCCTTGTTTCGCCCGATATCTTCAGGAGTGGCGATCGAGTTCAGAAAACGAATACGGGTAGGCTGGGGGGCTGGCGGCCAGACCAGATTTTCCCCATCCGGATCGGGCGTCTCAGCGGCAGAGGCGATCGGTGCAGCCCAGGCCGCACTCAACAGGAGCATCGTCACGAGCCAGAATCTTTTCGAATGCATCATCGCACCTAGCGGAAAAGCCGGTGGGGAGCGCGAGACGACTCCCCGTGGAAATATTTATACCGAAACAGCGAATCCATGCCGTGACAGTTCGTGCACAATCCATAGGCACTCTTGCTGCGAAGGAAACTGTTACGGGCATCGCCCTCCCGGTTCTCGCCCGGCCCCTCCGCTTCGGCGGATACGCTCCAGCGATGGGGGTCATGGCAGGTGGGACAGGAGATCACGCCCTGGCGCACCACGTTGCCTTCGGCATCGTAAACCGGGAACGTGCCGCCGTGATCCTGACCGGGGCGTGGCCAACCACCCTCGGTCGAAACGGCCTTTACATCACCCGGATGCCTGGCGCGTCCGGGTTGTTTGTTGGCGGCCAGCTTGCCATGGGAATGGCAGCTGCGGCAGAGCTCTTCCATGGCGTCCTGCCCGGGACCCGGTGCTCTTGACCAGAGACGGTTCTCCAGGGTGGCATTGTGGGGTGTATGGCACTGGCTGCAGACGCCGTTGAATTCGACACTTTGGCCCTGAGCATTCCTGGCGTCGGGTGAGGTCACCGCCAAATCATGATCGGTGCCACGTACCCAGCGCTTGTCCCCGTGGCACTCGATGCAAAGTTCCGAGTCGATGGCGGTCGGCAGTCTCAGGAAACTGTTTCGACCGTTGCCTTCCACGTCGGCACTCGCTCCCGACTCATCCCGGGGTTCACCGGGACGCCACTGGTGCGGGTCGTGGCAGGTTGCACAACTGACACGTCCGTCATGCGCATCCCGCTCACCGGTATCCCGAAACAAGGGAAGTTGCGTGTCCAGGTCCGCCGACTCCATATCCACCCGCCAGGGATGACTGTGTTCGCCTACCTTTTTTCCTGCAGCTACCCCGCCTTCCTCATGGCATCCCAAACAGAGTTCCGCCATGGGATCGTTTTCGGAACGGATGATGCCTGCCCACATCTTTGCCCCGGAGCCATTGTGAGGCAGGTGGCAGGCTGCACACGCGTGGCTCTCACCGACCGTCTCCCTCTCGACGTTGGTCGCTTCGGGAGCGGTGATATTCAGGTTGTGTTTGGACAGGGTCACTTGTGCCTTGTCCGTATGGCAGTTTCGGCACAGAGAGGCCTCGCGGTCGTCGGGAATCCGCAGAAACCGTGCTTGCCGCTCCGACTCACCAGTAGTGTGGATGTGCGGGTCGTGGCAGGTCGCACAGGTGACGCGGCCGCCCTGTTCGGTTCGATCTCCCCCTTTGTCGAAAAGAGGCAGAACGATGAGCGGTGAGCGTTCAAACAGGTTCGTTACCCTGGCGATCCAACGTTCGGCGCTCGCCAGGATGCCGATGCGTTGAATCGGGGTGTCAATCGGATGGGTGTGCTCACCAATGGTTCGGGCCCCCGCGATCCCCTCCTCGCGGTGACAACTCAGACAGGTGGATGAAACCGGGTCGACCCCCTCTTCGGGATCCAGGGCCCACATGCGAGGTCCATTGCCGTTATGGACACGATGGCAGGAGTTACAGCTATTGGTCCATTGCGGCAGCAGCGCGGCGCGGTCCGGAAATTCTGTTGCGATCCGATTCGGATCGTGGGGCGAGCCGGCAAGCTTTTTCTTGTCCGAATGGCAACTCATGCAGAGTGCGCCATCTTCGGCATGGCGTACGCGAAGGAAGCGATTGCTGCCATTTCCGGCCTCGGTGCCGGAGCCGCGATCCTCGGGGTTCTGGGGATCCCAGCGGTGGGGGTCATGGCAACTGGGGCAAGACACCTTTCCCCCCTGCTCCTGTTGCACACCCGAAGCCGTATAGCCCGGTAGTACCAGCTGGTTATCGATTCGATTCATGTCCCGGCCGACCGGGTGGCTGTGCTGCCCAACCTGATGCTGTTCCGCCATTCCGTCGTCCTGGTGGCAACTGAGGCAGGTGGCGGCCACGGCATCGTCACTCTCCCCCGGCGGGCGCGCCCACATTTTGGGTCCCTGACCGCCGTGCGGTACATGACACTCGTCGCAAACCCCTTTTTGTCCGTCACCGGTTCCTGAGAGCGGAGTAAGATCGTGTTTGGTTTCGTAAATCGTTTTCTGTTCGGTATGGCACCTTATACAGAGAGAGGATTCATCGTTGCGGGAGACAAGGATCGAGGCATCTTTCTCGGCATGATGCGGACGATGGCATGTCTGACAGATGATCTCTCCCTCATCCCCCAACTTTGCCCCTTGTTCAAGCAGTGAACCGGGTATCTTTACCTTGTCGGAACGGATATTGACCGGGTGGTTCCCGGCCAGAGAGGCCTGTTCCCTGCTGTGCACATATCGATCGGAGTGACAGGTTCCGCAAAGCTGGGACTGATCGTTGTCCACCATCAACAGTTTGTCATCGGCGGCGCCGTGGATTCGGTGACAGGACTGACAGATCACATCGTCATCCGAACCAAATTTGGCTCCACCCTCTTTCAGGGCTTCCGGTAATGCGTCGAGGGGTTTATAAACCGGATGATTTCCTTCCGCAGGTCCGGTACTACGATCAAGGTGGCAGGCGAGGCAGAGACTCGAATCTCTGTTTTGAACGCGAAGGAACAGGGGTGAAAACGTCTCCTCCCAGTCGATGCCGTGGGCGCTATGGCAGGTTCCGCAGTAAATTTTCCCGTCTTCATTCAGGGGAAAGATATCCTTGCCGTCCTTTTTAGGTATCTTGATATTCGCTGGAGGCTCTACTCCTACCGGATGAAAATGCTCCCGGTTTTCCCAGGCGAAGCGCGAATCCATGACATAGCCGTCGTGGCACGAAAAGCACATGCGCTCCGTCGAGACGACATCCTGCTTTCCCGTGTCGACCACCGGTAGTGGCTCATAGGGAATTAGCGTCGGAGCATCTTCTTTCTTGAATTCGTTGAGCCACATCACATGGCAGATCGAGCACTCGCGCTTGGGGGAAATATCCCTCGCCGCCTCCGACGCGAACGAGGTTGTTATCAGTGCAAAAAGCAATAGCCAGCAAGCCGCCGTCGGATTCATGGGGCGTTCTACCATCACTGCAATTGCCGGACAGAGACTCTGTGGGCCAGCATTTCACAGACATAGAGCCGGTTTGCGGAATCGATAGCAAGCCCGGTGGGTGCTGTAAATTGTTGAATGGTTCCGCTCTTGCCGATCACATGGTCGAATTTGTATCCACTGCCGTAGACCTGCACCAGATCCATATAGCTATCGGAAACGTAGGCCCTGCCATTTTCATCGACAGCGACCCCTTTGGGACGAAAGAGTTGTCCGGGGCTTACGCCCCAATCACCGATTTGGTATCGAAACTTTCCCTTTTCATCAAAGATTTGCACCCGGGTGTTTAGCACGTCCACCACATAGACCAGTCCTTTGTTAACGACGATGGTCGCGGGGTAGCGAAACTCTCCCTGGCTTATGCCTTCGTTTCCCCAAGAGGTGATTGGCCTACCGTCAGGGTTCAGTTTGAAGACCTTGTGCCGGGTGTTTGCCGTCATGAATAGAGCCCCCCCTTTTCCGACCGCTACGTCAGCTGGCCGAATCGGTCCATCCCTGTCCTCCAATGGCAGCGCGGCTATGAATTTTCCCTCACGAGAAAAGACCTGTATGCGAAAATTGCCGGCATCTGCCACATATACATTGCCATCCTGATCGATCCCGAGCCCCAACGGCCCCTGTAGCTCCCCTTCCGAATTGCCGGGTTTCCCGACGGTGAACAGAAACAGGCCATCGGAATCGAAGGCAACGAGCCGATGATTCCCACTGTCGACCACCCATACCCGGCCAAGCGGGCCGATTTCGACATCCGATGGCAGGGAGAGGGGACCCTCCTTCGTTTGTTCCAGATGCAACTGCAATTCGGCTGATTGCATCGGGATTTCCATGGCAACGGTCTCGCTCCTCAGGGTGGCCAGTCCGAACGCCAGAACACATCCCCAAATGCATCTGACCCTATTCGTTGTCATAGGCGTCTCGCCACCAGGCCCGCGGGTCCTCTTTCATATCGGATGTGGGACTTGGAACGTAGACCCGTTTTCCTACCAGAGTCTCACGGGTTGCATCGTCGGTATCGTCGTGAAAAATAGTCGGGATATAAAAGTTCTTATATTTCTGAACGATCCCGACGATATTGAGATTAGTCAGCGAGGAGATCCGCTTGTCGGAGAAGCCCAGCGCACGGAACGGCACATAGCTCTCTTTTTCAGAGGTGTGGCAGCGCGTGCAGAACCGTCCCCTTGGATTGACCAGGCTGTGAAACCTTTTCTTTATCACGCTCTGCTGCTTCAAAGAAAGGTCAATTCGTACCTGGAGAAACTCCTTGGCTTGTTCTGATTCTTCAGTGACTTCCAAAAGGGCTTCCTTCCCGTCCGGCATAATCCGGTAAGGCACGATTTTCGAAAAATAGTCATCCGTCTCCACCAATGAGCCGGTCCTGGGTTCCACATCGGTGCCGAACGGTGGACCGGATACCGGGATTCCGGAGTAGTTCAGCCACCGTAGCCGAAGTTGTCCTTCAGGGACTTTTTCAGCGTCCGCATGGCAGGTTAAGCATCCGACAAATTGCGTGTGCATGTTTAGAAGTGTGCGCACCATCGGCTTGGCAGAATGTGGAAATTCACCGTGGCAGGAGTAGCAGACGGGTTGCACACCTTTCGAATAGGGGGCCTCGACGGGTGAATTGTGAAAGTGCCGAATGGTTTCGTCCAGTTCTTGCTTATCGAGCGTTTCGAAAAGGCTCTTCTCTTCAGTGGGAGGCTCCCACTTTTCCCGTGCGATACGATAAACAGAGCTGGCGGCCAGAGTAATGATAATGATCCAGAGGAAAACCGAGACCAGCCAGGCCCAGATTGGGTGGTTCTGCCGAATCCCTGCGATTGAAAACGCATCGGTTTTTAATTTGCCAGGAATTTTCGCCTTCTGGTCAATAACGGCCAGTACGGCGATGGCAAACAACACAAATAGTATCACCGCAAGGGCGATGAAAATCTCATTGATTTGAACCAGGTTATCCATTTTTTTGGCCTCAATCGATCGGTTTCGTAAGTAGCAGCCAGATGACGAAGCCGCCAAAGACCGTCCACAAAAGGACCATGCCAAGTGCTGAGTAGGCGAGGAGCTTCTGCCCCCGAGTCAACGCTTTCTGCATATCAAGTCTCCAGCAGTTCCGGTTCCGATTGTCCTTCGGTCACCTCCGATTCAGCTATGCCATCCCGGATTAAATCGGGATCCAGAGCAAGGCCTCGTTCAACGATCATGGCTCTGATAATCCGCCGCTCTTCGGGCATTTCCACCAGGCAGCGCAAATACTCGTGAAAGTGTTCCTCGATCTGGTGCTCGCGTGTGATTTTTCCGGTCAGGAAGGTCCATTGCATTGGAAAACGGCCGGGAGAGAGATGCACGTTATACCAATGCCAAAAGGCAATGACGAGAAGTGCCAGTAGCGCCTCATGAGGGTGGGAAAGCCGCATCATTTCCTGAAAGTGAGAGGCATATTCAGCTGGCAGAATACTTGCCCACATCTCAGGAAACAGAAAGCTTGATCCGGAAACCACCATTACCATGTTTCCGAATGCAGCAGCGAAATAGTGGATTTTCTGTTTATACATGAACTTGTCCATTTCCGGACGTTCGGGGCGCTGTCCCGCGAAATAGAGCATGTCGTCGCGAAAATCGCGAATGTCCTTGAAAGTCGGAATGATCGTCCTTCGAATGGAGAATCGACGCTCGGAAATCCGACGCATGGACCCGAAGGCAAGGGTGAATACGTGATACACCATCGACAGCACCATTATGACTGCGAGTGTCCGGTGGATGATGCGTGTGACCGGAAGACCGCCAAGCAGGTCGTTAAACGGCTGAGCCCAGAATGCGTCGTGGTAATGGATGGGAAGCCCGGTAAATGCCAGCAACAAGAAGGTCGTGAAGGTCAGCAAATGCTGGACCCGGATATGGAACGAATAGCGTGGCAAATCCCCGATGGGATTTGACTCCACATTCCGGTAAAGCTCTTTCCTGTCGTGCGGAAGCATGGCAACGACTTCTTCGATATCGCCTGCCTCTTTCTGCGAAGTGTGATTCTGGCGCATGGCTGTGTTCAGAACAGAGCGCGCTTCAGCAGTTAAATTCATAGGTCGTTTTTCCCCTGGTTCTTTCTTAGAAACGACGACGACGACGCCAGGAAGTGCCGTTCATGAAACGCCAGCTTGCCCCATCACGGCGGCGTCCAACGGTTTCAAAAAGCGCCATCCCGACCAGACCCACCAAAGCCACGTTGCCGACGATGTTATAGAGGAGTTCGGCATAGTGATTGAATGCGTTATCTTCCTTGTTATTGCTTGGATGCGGATCCAGGGCGGCATAGTTGGCGTCAGCGGTCTCATGGCAACGTTTGCAGGTCTTTACGCGATTGTCCTTGTGAACGGGGGACTCGGGATCACTGGAAGGCCGCAATTCGTGCACGCTCATGTAATAGTTTTTGGCCGAGGCGTGGCAATCCAGACAGTTGGCGGCATCAGTACTGCCATATTTCGTCACCTTGCCGTGAAAACTGTCCTGGTAGGATTCAACAGCGATCGGGAATTTCTTACCCAACTCGCGACCCTCTTTCTCAGCGGCCTTTCTGTGGCGTGTGACCATCTCTTCGTCGCCGTGACAGGTACTGCACAGTGCAACAATTTCCTGGGAAGAGCGCTTCACCTCTCGGATTCGGCGGCTGGTGTGGCTGTACCATTTGTTGGCAAATTTCTCGTCCTCGTGGCAAACCACGCAGCGATCGACAATATGTTTGGGAGGTGTCTCTTCAGACTCGTTATAAAGAGGATTGGTATGACAGGTGATGCAATAAGGCTTGTCTGCATCGCTCCGGTCATCTTCGACCTTTTCGCGTGAGTGCACGCTCTCTTTGAACGCGTTGTAGATGGGTTTATGGCTAAAGGGTTGTCCCGTCGACGGGTTTTGTACGGAATGGCATTCGCTGTCACAGCGCACCCCCTCCTCCACCGGTTTGTGGGGAAGCTGTTTGATATAGGAGTGGCAATCTCGGCAAGGAACATTGCGATGCACCGTGCGTGAAAAGGTATTCGGGACCACGTAATAGGACTTTTGAATACCTTCGTCTGTGATTCGGCCCATCTTCGGGTATTTGTGGCACATCAGGCAGGCTTCATCATCTTCGAAGGCCCCAGCCAAAATCGGCCAGAGCAGAAGTGTCGGAAGTAATGCCATCCAGTACCTTGCCCCATTGCTCATCAGAACCCCCCTTTAATTTTTAATAAGTTTGCGCATTACAATTTACTTATTTATTAACTTTATGGCTTTTACAAAAAATCTTATAACAAGCCAGGCTAACAACCAATACCCAGCCGGGGGTATTACGTTTACTTGTCATGGCAGGCATCACATATTTCATGTTGTCCCCGGCGCAGACGCCTGACGCCATCAGCCCCTTTATCAGCGCGATGCAGATACTGAACTCCTCGTTCGTGAGGGTTATGGCAGGTTGCGCAAAACACCCGTCCGGTTGCAGGCTCGAGCGGCATGGCAATGTTGTTTTGCTTTTCATGTTGTTCCAGATTGCGGCGAATTTCCTCGGTCGGAACGACCAAATGGTTAGGTCCTTTTCCGTTTGTGGAACCCGAGGCGAAACTGGCCCATCCTCCACCCGGATGCGGTTGCCAGGGATGGCAGCCGGTGCACAACTGTTCGAGTTTATCCACCAGATTGAACTGCACATCATGGATACCTTTGGCATGGCTGCGTTCCGGCATCACGCTGTGGCACACATAGCAGCGTTCGAGGTCCAGTTCACCTTGATCATTAATCTGATCATGGGGGTTGTAACGTTCGTACTTTTTGGGGTTGTGGCAGTTGAAGCAGAGGTCGGTCCTTTCCTGATAGGGGCCGCCACGAAAGAAACGTGGATTCAAGTTGCCCTCGTCACGCCGGCTGGTATCACACTGCATCGGCAAGTCATGGCAGGTGATGCAGGTCACTCGATTACCCCCTCTCGTTATCGCCTCTTTAAAATCGGGCGGCATGCGTGACAAAAAATCGGAATGGGCCTTCATTCCGACCGGATGGATATAGTCACCAACAGCGGCTGTGCTATGGCAGCTGTTGCACAACCGATTGATATCATCGGTGCGCAACGCCGGTGCTCCTTCCTCTCCTCCCTGGTGACAGGCTGGACAGCCCTCCTCTCGCCAGTGCGGGTTGGGGACTTGCGCCGGATCCAGCTCGCTGCTGTCCAGAAGGACTCTCACCCGTTCAGGATCGTTGAGCAGATCCTCCTCGGCGGCCCAAAGCCCGCCCGGATGAATCGCCCAAAAACCGGTAACGACGAGAATCAATAGCCGCATGCCACTGCTTTTCCTAACGAAGGTCGAGTTTGAAAACGCGGCCGTCCCGGCTCGCTATGAATACACCCTCTCTGGTCACCACCGGTTTCGCGAAAAGCTCCGCCCCCAGGTCAACCGTCGATAAAAGGCTCCTTTTGTCGAGATCCAAAATCAGTAAGCGACCGTCGAAGCTGCCGATGATTGCCCTTTCATCATCGATGCGGACCGGTGCATGCCTGAAACCCGCCGCCAGTGGCTTCGACCAGGCAATGCGCCCGGAAGCCGGTTCCAGGGCATACAGTATTCCCGTGCGCGAGCCGATATAGAGGTGATCCCGATGCGGCAACGGTGTGCCTTGGGGCCAGTCGTTGAGCTCTGTACGCCACTCGACTGATCCATCGGCGGCATCGAGGCGGTAAATGGAGCGGTCATAAGCGCCCACTATCAGTGAGTCATCCAGTCGCAAAACCCGGTCATAGATCGCCGACCTCAGTTGGCTTCGCCAATGCCGAACGCCAGTGTTTTTATCCAGTGCATACAAAAGGCCGTTTTTGACCCCTATATAGAGCCATTGATCATCCAGCTCCGGCGCTGCATAGAGGCCGTCATATTTATAGCCTTCAACCGGGACCCGCCACTCGAGATTCCCGCTGTCGGCTGCCAGTGCGTAGACGTTCAGATCATGTGCGCCAAAATAGACCCGTTCCGAATCGGCCACCGGTGCGGAGAGAATCGGCCCCCCGGCAGTAAAGCTCCAACGAGATGCCCCAGTCGATGCATCCAGTGCGACCAACCGCCCCGACTTGGTCGCGATCAAGAGAAAGCTTTGGTAGAGACACGCTGCAACGGAAACAGAACCTTCCACTCGGGTCTGCCAGAGCAGCTGACCATTCCTGGTACTCAGTGCCGAAACCACGCCCTGCTGATCAGCCAGATAAATGACGCCCTGGCTTACTATCGGTGGAACAACTATTTCGGTGTTGAGATTTTTGATCCAAAGCACTGCCCGCTCGGGATTCTGATTCGCATGCACCCATTCACTTCCCGGAAAAGGAAGGTTGAAAAAAAACAGCGTGGCCACGGTTATGAAGCAACGTGTATGCATGACTAGAAGCGAATCCCGAAATGCCGCCGTAGATAGAACATGATCGACTGCTCGTCCAATGAACTGCCAAAGTCCGTGTTCTCATCATCGTATTCACGATACCGATAGACGGCCCGGGTCTCCCATCGCCCGACTGGATAGACGACACTGGCCTCTGCCCGGAGATTGGTACGTTCCACATCCAGACGCACTTCCTTTTCAAAATGAACCGAACCGTTAAACCGGAGACGACGGAACTGTCTCGGAGAGAGGCCTACGCGCCCCTGGACAAAACTCCGCTCCACCGCCGAATCACCACTCTCGGTTTTCGTATGGCCCAGCCCCAGCGAAAAGGTGTTGCCGGCTCCGAGTCGATGGTTCCAGTCCGCCTTGTAGCGAAGGTCTTCGGTTTTTTGCCGGATCAAAAGGTAGTCGCTTTTGTAGTGGCGCCAGTCGGCCGTGAAACGCAGTTGATCGGAAGGTCCGAGTCGACTTGTGGCCAAGTAGTGGATAGTGTGTTCGCGATTGCTGTGCTCGCCCTCTTCCGTTCTCACCCGATAATCGATGGCATCCTCCCACCAAACATTTGTCCGGCGGGATAGACCCAGGTTGGCCGTCTGTGCCGTCGTATCCCCTCGCCCATCGGAATCGTTGCTCTCCAGTTCCGAGCCATATTCCGCGCTATAGCCGGCCCGCACGCCGATGGATTCGAAGTGCCGGTTGTAGCGAACCCCCGCCTCGAGTTGGGCGAACAGGTCTTCAGCATGGGTGGTTTCACTTCGGTAATCGCCGCCATTGAGACCCACATCGGTTTCTAGCTCCCAGTGGGGAGCGATGTTGTAAACGACTCCTCCGCGCAAGTCATACCGATTGGACTCCGAGGTGTTGCTGTCGCTACGGCTCAGGGCCAGTGAATAGTGTTGACGAAGCAGCTCGGATGATTGCATTCGGAGGCTGGAGCTGGCATTCATGAAGCTGCTTTCGATCTGTAGGGGTATCCCTTCGTCGCTGTTCGACCAAACGTCTTCCCGGTCGTAATATTTGATACTGCTTATCAGGCTCGTGGTTTTGCCAAACTCGGTTCGGTCGTAGGCATACCAATCTCGCTGCCGAGCGGCGGTACCCAACACGCTATCTTCGGAATCGATTTCCCGAAACCCGTAGGTGATGTTGGAATGGCTGCCGCTTTCCCGCTTAATCTGGCGCTTTCCCTCGAATTCAACGATCTCCCGTGTTTCATCCCTGTCGACCTCGGAGCTTTCGGATTGCGACTCGATCACCTCGAAACGCGCTTTGATATTGCCCAATAGCTGGCGCTGAAAACCCCAGCCCAAGCCATAGCGTTCCGTGGTCAGGTCGTAGGAGGGTGAACTAAAATTCGCCACGCTGTTTTTCCTTCGATGGGCAAAGATATTCAGTGGGTGATCACGATTCCCGAACCAGGTGGTTTCCAGGTGGTAACCGACCGCCTGGCGATCGGTGTCTTCGCCTGAGGTCTCGGTATCGATGTCAGTCACCGTCACTCCGGTACTGAACGAAAGAAACCGCGGGTCCCAGATAAAGCCCGCCATATCGATGGCGGCTTCCTTTTCCAGTTCACGGCGCGATATCTCCGAACCATTCAGCGTGCGGGTATAGTCTTCCTGATTGATGCCCAGAGAGCCGCCGAGAGTGAAACGGCCTTTGGTATAATCGCCGAGAAACGCAGCTCTGATGGCGAACGGAAACAGCATCGTTAAGACGAGTAGGACTCTCCCGAGCCGCATCTTGGCTGGAACCCCTTGCAAAAGCGGCACCCCCATTTTGGATTCGGGTGGCGAGTGCCTGGCAAAAACGGAAGATCAGACCGCTGAAGCGGTTCTTTTTCTGAGCAGCATCAGAATGACCCGGTGGCGCGGCGCGCCACCGGGCGGGTGTCTACTTGGTGTGACACTCCTTGCAAAGGCCGCTTCCGTCCATACTGGCACGCAGGAAGGTCGGATTGGTGGTGTCGTGCGGGTCGTGACAGGAGGCGCACTGGAGTTTGCTGTTGAACAGTTTGGCGTTGGTCAGTCCCGATCCAACGGCATCGGTCGGGTCGACAAGCGAACCGTCAGTGGTGGCCAGTGTCGTGTCGTAGGTGAAATTGACCGGGTGGTCGTCACCCAGGTTGGTCCCCAGATTGGCGGACGAGAGGGCCGGCATTACGTCGCCTGCATCCGTCCCTACCATCGTGGTCGTCGGCCAGGTATTGGAGTTGTTTTCGAAGGAGTTGATGGCGATGGTACCATCGTGGCACGACATGCAGAGATTGCTCACCGTGGCGGTCGTTTCATCCGCGCCACCAATCTCCGCGATATCGGTTCCATCGAAGGTCGGGCTACCATAAACCCCATAGGTTTGGGTGGAGAGTTCATGGTTCCAGAGTGGAATGGAATCGTTCTTCAGGGCGTTATGCGGGGTGTGACAGAAGACGCAGATCTCCTGCTGGTCACTGGAATAGATAGTGTTTGTCCCCGAAGTCCCCATCGACAGGTCGTGCGCGGAGCCGGTGATCTCCGCCAGTGCGCAATTACCGGCCGTCAGCATCACACCCACGAGACCGACGGTTAACCATAATACTTTCTTTTTTAACGCCATAATGGCACCTCCCCCTATTCTTTTATATTCAATCCGCGACCACCGGTCGCGGGGCAACAGCTCCTAAGTTGTCTCCTTGTTTTTATCCGCGGAGGGTTCATCCCTGCCCCTCTCCTTATCTCCCAGGTACTGGAAGATCTGCAGCCGGGCATTGGCGGAGTCGACTACATAGATCCGGTCGTTTGAATCGATGTAGATCCCGGTGGGGCGCCAAAACTGTCCCGGGCCTCTGCCCGTGCCCCCCACAAACAGCAAAATCTTTCCGTCGGAATCGAAGATCTGGAAGTTATTGAAGGCGGCATCCGCGAGGTACACATGCCCTTTGCTATCCAGCCCGACACCCTTTGGCCGCGCCATGCTGCCCACGCTGTCGCCAAGTTGTCCAAAGTCGCGCTGGTATTCGCCGTCGGGACCGAACACCTGCACCCGAAAGTTGCCGGTGTCGACAACGTAGAGGTTACCTTCGTTATCAACCGCCAGATTGACCGGATAATTGAATCGACCGGGTGCATCCCCCCTTTCGCCGATCTCCCGCACCCACTCGCCATTGAAGTCGTAAACGACGATGCGATGGCGTTTGGTGTCGCTGACATAGATGCGTTCCCGCGTCTCATCGAGTGCCAACCCTGTGGGCCTTTGGAGTTGCCCACTGCCGCCCAGCGACAGCAGTGTTCGTCCCTCGGGGGAGTAGACGTTGAGCTTGGCGTGTACCGAGTCGGTGACGTAGACCCGACCGCGGCTGTCCGTTCTCACTTCGATGGGTGATATCAGACCACCCCGGGCATCAGTCTTGAACCGTTGCAGCTTTTTTGCCTCCAGGTCGAAGACCATCAGTGCGCGCAATTCGGTATCCGTTACGTAAATGCGTTTGCCATCGGGGCTGGCCGTGACGCCGTAGGGTTTGCGAAGCCCGGGTACCTGGTCAGCAGTACCGAGTAGTTTTGCCTTGAAATCCGTTCCGCTCAGGTCTTTCTGACTATGGTATTGAGCGACGAAACGGACGCGAGGGTCCTCGGGAGGGGCAGGCCATACCAGACCGCTGGTATCCGCCTGTGGGGTAGGCGACGACGCACAGCCTGCCATGAGAACGGCAGTAACCACCGCGCCGACAAGAATCATAGGGTCATGATGCTTTACCGATCGTTTATGCATTGTGTTAGGCAACAAATGATGATTTTTAGAATTTATCCAATATTCGATTGCCCCTGCCTGCTTTCGTCTCTTTTTGAAGGACTATTTGATGGGGCAATCGATGAACACATCACGTAAAGAGATGCTAGGCGCCAGATTATGGGCCTATAAAATATTTTGTCAAACCCATAATTATTCTTTATTGTTTGCTTATATTATTATATTAACTGGCTCGATTTTTGTTTGAGATTTTTTTTAAAAAAAGTCCAGCTTTTACTTTTCATACACTCTAAGAATTGTTCCATCTCATCGTTTGGATGGCTAATCCGTGAGCATGTATTTTCTAGTCAGTGTTTCTAAACAGGTTTAAACTCACAACTACTAAAACAAAGTTAAGGCTCGATGGATGCATGCCTTTCGACTGAAGTTCGGTATCGGAACCAAAACCCTGATAGCCCTCTCGCTCGTCTTCTGGTTACCTGTTTCAGCGCTTGCTCTTCTTCTGACGCACTTTTTCGGAGCGGTTCTGGAAGACGAAGTTGCCAGTCGGGCAAACGTGCACTTCAAGGGAGCCGTCACTATTTTTGAGAAACGCACGGAGATGCTGGAGAAAATGCTTTCGCAATACGCCCATCGTCCAGAGGTCAAGACTGCGATGGCCGGCGTTAACTCCGGTGAACTACAGAATTTGCTCCTGGAGTTCGGGAAGCGGAATCCCCATGTCGCCCTTCTGGCCGCAGTGGACTCGAATCAGAAAGTGCTGGGCCGACGTAACGGGCAGAGCGGCGACACGATGACACTGGGGAACGTACTGTCGAATGCCTTGATGAGTGGAGAACCGCACAGTGCCAACGAACTGGTCAGTGTTGACCTGTTGGTCCGTGAAGATGCGGAGCTTACCAATGCCATTAAAGAGCCAGCTATCGTGCGCTATGCAATTGCCCCTGTACACAATGGCGAAGAGGTTATCGGCGCTCTTGTGGCAGGGATTTTGCTGAGTGGGGATTCCTGGTTGGGCAATACGATCTACAGCCGATTCGGGGTGGAGTTTGCCCTTTTTGCCGGCAATCCGCGGGAAGCGTTCCAGTTGCATGCGACCACTTCCATGCCCAGAAACATTTGGGCATGGGGGCAGGTGATGCCGACCGAGCTTAAGGAGAAGATTGAACTTGGAAAACCGTTCAGGTCTGAGTTGAACATTGCCGGGATCAGGATTACAGCGGCCTTCGAGCCTATCAGTGATAGCCATAATCGGATCATCGGTGCGATTGGAATCGGAACCCCCTTGATGGACGCCGGTTCTGCGGTGACCAATTTGATAGCCAAGGCCATCGGCATTACTTCGGTTATCGGTTTGGTAGTGGCGCTCGTCTCGGTTTTTTTCGTTCGCCACGACATCACCTATCCCCTGGGAGTCCTCAATAAGGCCATGCATCGATTCGGAGGTGGCGAACTGGATACCCGGGTCAATCTGGAAACCGGCGATCAGCTGGAAGATTTGGGGGAAATGTTCAATAAAATGGCGGATGGCATATGCAGGCGAGAGCGTCGATTCAAGAAACATAACGAAGTTTCCAAGCTCTTTATGTCGACTATGGATATGGATCACCTATTGGATCAGACCCTTCGAATTGTGGTTGCGGTGACGGATTCTCAGCTGGGTGTGCTCTACCTCTGGAACAAGGAAAACAGAGTTTTCGAACCCAGGGCGCAGTATGGAACAACCACCGACCTCGAGACCTTCAAGGAAGGTGAGGGTTATGTCGGCCGGGCAGCCAAGGATGCCGCTACCCTGGTGCTCAAGTTCACGGAAGATACGGAGATACTGGGTGTTAATGTGGGCTTTCTAACAGCGGTTCCGGAAGAGGTGGCTCATATCCCGCTCATTTACCAAGATCAGGTATTGGGAGTGCTGGTCCTGGGAAGCTTGAGGGCATTCAGTCAGGACGAATGGCAATTGTTCGATTACTTGGCAGACCAGATTTCCCTGGCGTTGGACAATGCGTTGATGCATCAGAAAATTCATGAACTGTCGATCAAGGACAGCTTGACCGGGCTTCATAACCGCCGGTCTCTCAATAGCCGGCTTGAGCAGGAGTGGGCGCGTAGCGTGCGCCACAACACACCGATATCGATACTGCTGGCCGATATCGATGACTTTAAAAGTATCAATGACAATTATGGGCATGAGTTCGGTGACGAGGTTCTATGTCGCGTCGCTGAAATATTCAGTGAAAACGCTCGTAAAGAGGATGTGGTTGCACGCTATGGAGGGGAGGAAATCGTTGTGCTCTTGGCGGAAACGAACGGTCAAGAGGCCCGGAGGACAGCAGACCGTATCTGCGGACAGGCTCGCGAGATCCGATATCCGGGGATGGACCGGCAGGCCACCCTTAGTATTGGTGTGGCCAGTTTTCCAGAATGCCTCTTCGATGATTTCGAGGAATTGATACTGGCCGCCGACCAAGCCATGTATCAAGCAAAGACTTCCGGAAAAAACAGGGTCGAAGTCTTCGCCGTTTCTTCCAATACCCCCGGTAAAGATTCGGATCAGTTCGGATAAGAAATCTTCTGCTGGAAAGGTAATCGTTCAGATATTTTCGGCTTCCTTCTATGAATTTCCCCCGAGACCCAAGGCTATTCTGTCTGAAGGGAGCAGAATTTGGCGATAAAGCCTCTTCCGGCATGCGACACTCTGCTGTACCGGTATTGTGTCTGTATTCCGACAGGGGAGCCTCGTCGCGTCAGAAAAAAAAGGGTGGTCTTGGGGAGACCACCCGGCAAGGTCCAGCTTTGATGGTTAGGCACTATTAAAAATAGCAGCCATTCCCGGAAATGCCAGCACGGATGGTCGAATTTTTCGAGCTATGCGCCTGGCTGCCCTTCGGCAGGCGACCTACTCCAGTTCGCGTCTCATCTTTTCGAATTCCTCCTTGCTGATCTCCCCACGTGCATAGCGCTCTTTCAGGATGTCGATGGCGGCATTGCGACTGGTCCCCGCCAGCAGAAATTTGATGACGGCGATAATGCCGAGGATCACCAGAACCCAGAACAGCACCATCAAAAGCCAGCCCGGCCAGAAACCACCGTCGTAACCGTGCATGTTATCCCACCACATAGCTTCTCCTCTCCCGACTCTTGCAGGAGGCCGGCCCCGGAAATCGGGACCGGCTTCTGGATTATCTCGAGATACTACTGGTTATCTGCTGTGCCCGTATCACCCTCGCCCGGTGCTGTCGTTCCCGGGGCCATACCCGGCCCCGTCATGCCGGGATTCATCATACCGGGACCCATCTGCCGGCCGTAGCCCGGACCCATCTGCCGGCCGTAGCCCGGACCCATCTGCCCGCCGTAGCCGGGGCCCATCTGTTGGCCGTAGCCCGGACCCATCTGTCCGCCGTAGCCCGGACCCATCTGCCCGCCGTAGCCGGGGCCCATCTGTCCGCCGTAGCCCGGACCCATCATGCCCGGACCCATCATACCGGGACCCATTCCCATTCCCATGCCGGGGCCCATTCCCATGCCGGGACCCATTCCCATGCCGGGGC
>NZ_JAENYR010000014.1:0-33535 GCF_016841685.1 Thiohalomonas denitrificans | reverse complement strand
CCCATTCCCATGCCGGGGCCCATTCCCATGCCGGGACCCATTCCCATGCCGGGGCCCATGCCCATGCCGGGACCCATTCCCATGCCGGGGCCCATTCCCATGCCGGGACCCATTCCCATGCCGGGGCCCATGCCCATGCCGGGGCCCATGCCCATGCCGGGCCCCATCCCCATGCCGGATCCCATCCCCATGCCGGGTCCCATTCCCATGCCGGGGCCCATGCCCGGACTCGTCTGCATGCCTTGGCCCATCGGCCCTTGGCCTTGATAACCGTAAGGGCACCCGCTTCCGTAGGGACAGGGCGAAGTCGCACCTTGCGCCCAAACACTACCCGTTGCGGTCATGGCACTCAGTACCGTTGCCATCGCCATCCATTTGAATCTCATATGTGCATCCTCCGTTGCTGTGTTTCGCCACAGTGGGATCATCCTCCCTTCGTGGCACTGATACCCCGACCCCGGGACCCGGGTTGGCCGGGAAGCCTTCATTCGGTGGGCCGGAGAATATCCGCCCGCTTCAGTAATCGGGCATTGATTGCGACAATGACGGTGGAGATGGACATCAAGGCCGCACCAATCGCTGGTGAAAGAATGATTCCTGCACCGGCTGCGACCCCGGCCGCCAGTGGAATGGCCACCACGTTATAACCGGTCGCCCAACCCAGGTTCTGCAGCATTTTCCGGTAGGTGGCACGTGAAAGCGCAAGGATAGCCGCCACCTTTTCGGGATCATTCTTCACCAGAACGACGTCGGCCGATTCGATGGCCACATCGGTCCCGGCGCCGATGGCGATGCCGAGGTCCGATTCCACCAGGGCGGGGGCATCGTTGACGCCATCGCCCACCATCGCGACCCGCAGTCCCCGCTGCTTTACCTCGCGAATCCTGGCGGCTTTCTGATCCGGCAATACGCCCGCAAAGTAGTCATCGAGTCCCAGCTCGGCAGCAACGCTGCGTGCCACGGCTTCCGTATCGCCGGTCAGCATGATGCACTGTATTCCCATGGCCTTCAGCCGGGCGACGGCCGCTTTGGAGGAGTCCCGGACGACGTCTGCCAGGGCGATGGCCCCGGCGACTTCGTCCGCCACGATGACAAGGATGACCGTGTTACCACCCTCCGACAGGCGGCCGACGGCTTCCTCGTCGACACGGTATCCCTCCTCTCGAGCGTAGCCCGGGCTGATCACCTGAACCCGGCGCCCCTCGATCTCGGCTTCAGCGCCCCGCCCGGTCAGGTTATGGAAATGGCTGACACTCGCCAGCTTGAGGTCCTTTTTCGTGGCGGCATCGGTGACGCCGCGGGCGATAGGATGTTCAGACTGACTTTCCAGGGCAGCGGCGATGCGCAGGACCTCGGTTTCGTCCCACTCTCCAAAGGCGATGGTTTCACGCACACCGAAATGGCCTTCGGTGAGGGTGCCGGTCTTGTCGAATACCACAGCGCCGAGGTCCCGCGACTGTTCGAAGGCGGCCCGATTGCGGATCAGAAGCCCGTTCGACGCGCCCATGCTGGTACTCATCGCCACCACCAGGGGAACGGCTAGACCAAGCGCGTGAGGACAGGTGATCACCATCACGGTCACCATGCGCTCCAGAGAAAACTCGAAATCGGCACCGAACGTGAGCCAGGTCACCAGCGTCAGCACACCCACGCTGATAGCAATATAGGTCAACCATCCACCGGCACGGTCGGCCAGGTTCTGGCTGCGCGAGCGCGAGCTCTGGGCCTGCTGAACCATATCGATGACCTGCGAGAGATAGGTGTCCCGGCCGGTCTTCCGGATCTCGACGGTGACACTGTTCTCGCCGTTCACCGAGCCGCCGATTACCTGTGTTCCTTCATTCTTGTAAACCGGTACGGATTCGCCGGTGAGCATCGATTCGTCAAAGCTGCTCTCGCCTTTCACGATCACACCATCGGTGGGGACCTTCTCCCCCGGCTTGACCAGGATCTTGTCTCCAACGGCCAGATCCGATGCTGAAACCTCTTCTACGCTGCCATCTTCCCTGAGGCGGTGAGCTTCGGTAGGCAACAGTCTGACCAGAGCCTCCAGGGCACCCGAGGCCCCCATCACCGAACGCATCTCAACCCAGTGGCCAAGCAGCATGACGTCGATGAGCGTAGCCAGTTCCCAGAAGAAGACCTCACCCTCCAGACCGAAGACAACGGCACTGGAGTAGCCATAGGCGACCGTGATGGCCAGCCCGATCAAAGTCATCATTCCCGGCTCGCGCCGGCTTAGGTCGTCGTAGAGCCCGTGCAAAAATGGCCAGCCGCCATAGAAGTAAACGCCGGTGGCGAGCAGGAACAGAACCAGTGCGTCTCCCGGGAAGCTGAGCAGGTCTTCAAGGCCGAGAAACGACCGAATCATGGGCGATAGCGCCAGAATCGGCACGGTCAGCGCCAGAGAGAGCCAGAAGCGCCGCCGATAATCGGCAATCATGACCGCATGGTGCGCCTGGTGTCCGCCCTGTTGCTGCTGGTGAGCCGTATGTTTGTCCTGCTTCCCCGCTGGGCCGGAATGGCCGGCGTGCTGCATGATGTGACCTTTGGATTTTTGGGATGCCGCTCCTTGATGATAGTTTGCGGAAACGGTGAGTGCTTTCGGTTTCGTGCCGGTTTGAAGCGCCTGAACCTGCGCAAACGGGAAAATGGAAAACGGCAGATTCGTGGCGCCTGCTGTTAGAGCGTGCGATGGGAATCTGCCGTTCCTGAACCCTGCGGCGGTACCCGCCGGGTACACTCGACGCTTCAAAGGGCTTCTACACGGCGTGCTTTCTGGTTGCGACGATGGATAGACCCCACAGCAGCAACAGCAGACCCAGGCCGGATGGGCCAAACGAGCCACCACCGCCGCTATCACTGGTCGTCCCTGCCGCCACAATGTCCGTGGTGAAAGCGATACGACTGGTCGCCTGGCCGTCAGTCACCGCGACCTGGACATCGTAGTTTCCGACGGTAGTCGGTGTACCGGAGATAACCCCCGTCGAGGTATCGATGGAAAGACCGGGAGGAAGTCCCTCCGCACTGAACTCCAGCGGATCACCTTCGGGATCGGATGCCTCTATGGCCAGTGATACCGGTGCTCCAACGTCGAAGGTCCTCTTCTTTACCGTGTTGATATGGGGGGCGAAATTGTTGCTTCCGCAGCGGTCGAAGGTCGTTTCCTGGGATGGCTGGCCCGTGACGCTCAGCAACAACTTGACCTCGCCGCATTCATCAGGAGCGAGAGCGGATTGATAGGTCAGCAAGTAGCCATTCTGGAGTAGTTTGGCCATTTCCAGCTGTACGGCCTCCAACGCCTGTCCATCATCGGCCGCGACGTAATCGGTACCACCCACTTGGGCGATTTGCGTCATCGTATCAATCTCGACGTTGGAGCCGAAGCCAATGGTAAAGACGGGTATGCCGCTTGAATCGATCGCCCCGAGGAGTTCCTCAAGTGTCGTTTCGGAATAATGGTCCCATCCGTCCGACAGCAGCACGATGGCTTTTGGGCCGTCGACACCCACCGGCCCGTTCTCTGCCATCATGAGGGCTTCCATCATGGCATCAAAGATTTGAGACGTTGATTCATCCGGGTTCAGTGGCTGATGGATCGCCTCCTCGATGGCTGTGGTACCCGAGGGATCGACCATCGTGAAGTCTCTGATGAAAAAATCCGCGGCGCGAAACTTCACCAGCCCGACATAATCGCCGAGTTGCATGTTCCTTACGAAACTGACCACCGAATCCTCGACCTGCTTGTTGAGATCATCCAGGCTACCGCTGTTGTCGATGACAAATACCACCGAGAGCGCCACGTCATCCTGTTCACTCGTGATGGCCGGCTGCCGGAAGCTCGTTATCGACATCGGCGTTTCGTTTTCGAAGATTTCAAAATCGGCTTGATTCAAGCCGGTTACAAAATGGCCATCTGCGTCCGTTACGGTTGCATGCACTTCGACCGGATCGGCCTGAGCATTGACGCGCATCTCCACCGCTGCCTCGGTCACGGCCGGCAGGAGGGAGATACTGAGAAGCAGAGAAAACAGGATGATTGGCCAAGCCTTGGCCAATGGTTCGCGTACTAACCTGAATAGGTACATCACCTACCTCCTTGTAAGTCGTCATTGGTATTGAACTATTAGTTGCTGCTATGCAAAACAGCAAGTATGTTGATGCCAAATGAATGCAGTGTTCGACGGGAAGCGTCGGCGTGAACTCCGGCTATCCTGACTGGGCCGGCGCGGATCGGTCAGGTAGTGCACTTGGACTATTCAGGTGCTAGACTAGAAAGTCGACAGTTTTAGTCGGATAACAACCCGGAAACCAATTTGGCCATCTTGACCCATTCTGCAAAACTGACCGGTGCCGGCCGGACTTCGATCAGGCCCCTGCGGGAAACCGGGGTTCTACTGGCGCTGTTGGTGATCTCGATTCTTATGGGTCCGTGTGCCATGGCCATGGACAGCAGCATGAATAATGAGACGGGTACGTCTCATCCATGCATGGCAGGCGACGATTGCCATCTGTTTTCGGTTCCTGTTGCGGGAAACAGTGACAAGGTCCTGCCTTCCGGGCCGACACCGCTTCCGGAAGCGGTGTTGCGATCCTCTCTTGTGCCGTTTCCGGTCGAGCCGACAAGAACCTCCTTTCCGCCAGCTTCTTCTGCAGCCACCCATCCCGTCTATCTGGTCACCCGCCGTCTGAGGCTCTGAAAGCCCTTGCCGCACTGCGGCAACTCCCCTGTTTTTTTCCAAACCAACTCGGCCGCTTCGCACGTAAGCTAATAGAGGGCGAATGCGGTTGTGCACCCGAATCCCTGGATCAACGGGAGAAAGAGCATGCAGAAACAAGGGTTTTCTCGCCGACGCTTTCTGAAAAGCGCGGTAAGCGTGGGCGTCCTGGCAGGACTCAACGGTTGGATTCCGACCTACGCCTCACAAAAAAAAGGGTTGAGTCCGACGAGCGGGCTGGGTCACGACGGTACGGTCGACCTCACCATCGAACGCACCGCAGGCCACATCGCAGGAGAGCAGGCACGGCCGATAACTATTAACGGCACTACGCCCGGGCCTCTGATTCGACTAAAGGAGGGGACGACAGCGGCGCTACGCGTCACCAACCGGCTTGAGGAGGCCACATCAATCCATTGGCACGGGATCCTTCTTCCGTTTCAAATGGACGGTGTGCCCGGCGTCAGCTTCGCGGGTATCCCTGCCGGTGAAACGTTCACCTATCGTTATCCGCTGATCCAGAGCGGCACCTACTGGTATCACAGTCATTCCGGTCTGCAGGAACAGTTGGGCCATTACGGCCCGTTGGTCATTGATCCGGCAGAACCGGAGCCTTTCGAGTTCGACCGCGACTATGTGGTGATGCTCTCCGACTGGACCTTCGAGGATCCCATGGAGGTTCTGAAGAACCTCAAAAAGGCGGAAGGCTATTACAACTACCAAAAACGGACCGTGGCCGACTTCTTCCGTGATGTCGAGGAGAAGGGTTGGGGGCCAACGATGCGGGATCGGCGCATGTGGGGCAACATGCGCATGAGCCCGACCGATATCGCCGACGTCACCGGTTCCACCTATACGTTTCTCCTCAATGGTATGGCTCCGGAGGAGAACTGGACCGCCCTCTTCCACCCGGGGGAAAAGGTTCGGCTGCGTTTCATCAACGGTTCGGCCATGAGCTATTTCGATGTCCGCATCCCCGGTCTCAAAATGACCGTCGTTCAGGCCGATGGACAGAACATCCAGCCCGTGCCGGTCGACGAATTCCGGATTGGTATCGCCGAAACCTACGATGTGATTGTTGAGCCGGACAACGATCGCGCCTACACCCTGTTCGCCGAGTCGATGGATCGTAGCGGCTTTGCCCGCGGCACCCTGTCGACCCGGGATGGCGACTCCGCAGCGATCCCCGAACGGCGCCCGGCCCCGATGCGTGGCATGGACAGTATGGGAATGGATATGGACATGGATATGGACATGGATATGGATATGGATATGGACATGGAGGGCTCCGGGTCGATGGGTAACATGGATTCATCCGGGGGTATGGGCTCCATGGGAGAGTCGGGTCAGTCGATGGACATGAAGATGGACATGGGGAACTCGATGGATGAAATGAATCCTTCCAGGAACATGACTTCCATGGAAAACCAAGGCAAATCGATGAACATGGATGGCCTCGCCACAAAAGAGGGGCAGGCGAACCAACACGCCACAATGGACGGCATGGTCGGGGATAGCTCTCAATCCGTGGAGCACGGACCGAACAATCACGGACCCGGAGCCGCCATGGTGGCCATGAACCCCCGCAGCCGTCTCGACGAGCCCGGTGTCGGACTGGAGAGCAGCGATTCACACCGTGTGTTGGTCTACTCCGACCTGCGAAGCCTCCACCCCTGGCCGGACCAGCGAAAACCCGGCCGGGAGATCGAACTGCATCTGACCGGCAATATGGAACGTTACATGTGGTCGTTCGACGGCAAGAAATTCTCGGAAGTGGATGGGCCGGTCAGGTTTCACCATGGAGAACGGCTGCGGCTCACCCTGGTGAACGACACCATGATGGATCACCCCATCCACCTGCATGGAATGTGGATGGAGCTGGATACCGGGGCGGGGCCACTAAAGCCGCGCAAGCACACCATCAGCGTGAAGCCGGGGGAGAAGGTCTCCGCCGAAATCACCGCGGATGCGCCGGGTGACTGGGCTTTCCACTGCCACCTGCTCTACCACATGAAAGCCGGCATGTTCCGTGTCGTCTCGGTCGCTTAACGGGAGGTATAGTGTGAATAATAATTGGATGACAAGGCTCGCAGGGGCTCTGCTGCTGTTTCCGTTTTTGAGTGCCGCTGCCGATCAGGAGCGCGATAAAGAGGGATGGCCCTCCCCGGTTCATGACGATATCGCGGTTGGTTCGGTCCTTTTCGATCGCCTCGAATACGCCTGGGGCGATGATGAAGACGCCATCAACTGGGATGTCCAGGGCTGGTACGGCGGTGACTACAACCGCCTGTGGGTAAAAACGGAAGGTGAAGATGTCCGATCCGGCGGTGATGGCGGCGAAGCGGAGCTTGAACTCCTCTACAGCCGCATGATCTCCCCTTTCTGGGATCTCCAGGCCGGCCTCGGACAACAGAGGATCTACGGTCCGGGGCCGGATCACGATCGCACCTATGCAACCGTCGGGCTCCAGGGGTTGGCGCCCTACTACTTCGAAATGGACCCCTCTCTGCGGGTCAGCGAAGAGGGCGATGTATCGGCCAGTCTTGAAGCCGAATATGAACTGCTGTTTACACAGCGCCTGATCCTGCAGCCACGCTTCGCCACCGCCTATGCGGTGGATGAGGTGGAAGAATTCAGTGTCGGCAAAGGCTTCACTTTCGTGCAGGCCGGCCTGCGTTTGCGCTACGAATTCGCAAGGGAATTCGCGCCGTATATCGGCGTATCATGGCGTAAAAGCCTGGGGGATACGGCCGATTTCATCGAAGCCGAAGGAGAAGACGTCGAACATACCTCGATGGTCGCCGGCATCCGGATGTGGTTTTAGGACTGCTGTGTAACGGCACACGTCGCCGGTGGGGGCCAAGGGGGGCCGTGCCCGCCAACAGGCCCGCACCAGCGGCGGCCTCGGGCCGCCCTATAGAGTGAAGATGAGAGGCGATTTGTGACTCCTATACGCCACACCCGCTACTCGGAGGTAACTCCCTATCGAACCAAAGACGGCTCTGAAATCCGGGAGTTGATGCACCCTGACGTGCAGGGCAATAACGAACAAAGCCTCGCCGAGGCGACGCTACCGATGGGTGGAAAAACCCTGCAGCACTTTCACAACCGTTCCGAGGAGTTGTACCACGTAACCGCTGGCGAGGGGTGGCTACGGTTGGGTGGTGATCGCATCGCTATCGGTCCCGGCGACACGATCTGTATCCCGCCCGGCACCGCCCACGGACTGGAAAACAGCGGCACTGAACCTCTCCGGGTCCTGTGTTGCTGTTCTCCACCCTACTCTCACGGAGATACGGAGTTGCTGGAGTGAGGGTCAGCCCTTCGTAAACAGCGCGATGGACTCCACATGGGCGGTGTGCGGGAACATGTCCATGACCCCGGCCTTCTCCAGTCGATAGCCGTACTCATTGACCAGGATGCCGGCATCACGAGCCAGCGTAGCCGGGTTGCAGGAGATATAGACCAACCGTTTTATCCCGAGTCGGGCGATGTGGGGAAGCGTTTCCTGAGCACCGCTGCGCGGCGGATCCAGCAGGACCTTGTCGAAGGCCTCCCTCCACCAGGGCACCTCACCCGGGTCCGCCATGAGATCGGCGGTATGAAAGGTCGCGTTTTCGATGCCGTTACGCTCGGCGTTCTCACGGGCCCGTTCGATCAGCCCGGGATCCCCCTCGATACCGACCACCGCCTGTGCCCGCCTGGCAATCGGTAAAGTGAAATTGCCCAGTCCGCAGAAAAGGTCGATTACGCGCTCATCCGCCTGCGGCGCCAGCAGTTCCAATGCACGCTCTACCATCGCCCGATTGATATCGCTGTTTACCTGCGTGAAATCGGTAGGACGAAAATGGTAATCCACCCCGTGGGCCGGTAGCGCGTAGTGCAATTGAATCGATTCGGGCCATAGGGGCGTCACACTGTCTGGTCCCTTGGGCTGCAAAAACAGGCGCAGGTCGTTGGTGTGGGCGAAGGCAATCAGCTTTTCCTGGTCCGCCGCGGAGAGCTCATCGAGATTACGCAATACCAGAGCCGTCTGGGAGTCGTCCACCGCCACCTCGATCTGCGCGATGCGATTGTAGGCTTCCAGTCCGGCGATCAGCTCCGCCAGGTCGGTCAGCCGCTCCCCTACACTGGGATGCAACACCTCGCAGCGGGAGAGTTGAGCGATATAGGGGCTGTGCTTTTCACGGAAGCCAACCAGCAGCTTCTGTTTTTTGATGACGTACTTAACGCCCAGGCGTGCCTTGCGCCGATAGCCCCACAAGGGTCCGGTGAGTGGTTCGAGCACCTCGTCGGGTTTCACTTTCCCCAGATGATGGAAGTTGTCGAGCAGGATCTGCTGCTTGGCGTGGATCTGCTCCACCGGTTCAAGGTGCTGAAGGCTGCAACCGCCGCAAAGCCCGAAGTGGGCGCACCTGGGTTCGACCCGGTGCGGTGATGCCTCGATGACTTCGCTGGTCGTGCCTTCGTCGAACTTGCGACGACGGTCTGTGTAGAGGAACAGCACCGTCTCGCCCGGAAGCGCACCGTCGATGAATACGGCCTTGTCCTCCACATGGGCGACACCACGCCCGTCGTGGGACATGCTTTCGATCGTGGCCTGCGCCGGCTCGGTGGGAAGCTTTTTATGTCTGCGTCTTGCCATTTTCAGATAGGTACCGGGAGAAGTTAAATCGCGGGAGTGATGAAAGATAGTCAGAAGGCTAACCACCTGATTTCGACTCATCCAGAGGACAGAAGCATGGCTCAAAATGGATCCCCGCCTACGCGGGGATGACGGATTTCCCGGGCCGTGCGTGATCACCCGGGCGAGCAGTTACGTTTCTGGAGAGCTTTTCCAGTGGGCGAGGAACTCGCGGAAATGGGGCTTACCCTCCTCTTCCAGCTTCTCCCGTAACCGCCGGCATTCGGCCTCGTAGGCCTCCGGCATCAGCTGTCCCCGCATCAGTTCAAAGCGGAGATAGACCAGATAGGTATTGAGAACATCCGTTTCGCAATAGTTCCGGATGTCCTCGATTCCTCCAGCCTGGAAGGTGTCCCAGACCTTGGCACCGCTCATTCCCATCTTGCCGGGAAAGCCCAGCAGGGTCGCGATCTCGTCCAGCGGGGCGTTGGCCCGGGGCTGATAGGCGGCCAGCACATCCATCAGATCCAAATGGCGGCTGTGATACCGGTTCAGATAGTTGTTCCAGCGGAATTCCCGATCTTCGTCCCCGGAATCCCAGTAGCGCGGTGCCTGGATGCCGTGCACCAGGGCGCGGTAATGCAGGACCGGAAGGTCGAAACCACTGCCGTTCCAGGAGACCAGAGTGGGCGTAAACCGATCGAGTCCGTCGTAGAAACGCTGCACCAGTTCTCTTTCCGACGCATCCGGATCGCCCAGAGACCATACCTTGAACTGGTCCTCGCCATGGCGCAGGACGGCGGAGATCGCCACCACCCGATGCAGATGCAGGCGCAGAAACTCGTTGCCGGTCTGCTGGCGCCGTTTATGGAACAGAATGTTTGCGACCTCTTTATCGCTGAGCCCGTCGAGGTCGTATAGCCTTCGCCCGCCATCGACATCGGGAACGGTTTCAATATCAAATACCAGTACGTTCACGGCTTGGTAACTCTTTGAAAGTATGATGATTGAAGTACATCGGGCCGAAACTCGTATCCCCCACACGCAGTCCGGTGGACCAAAGCCCCCTGCATATCGTAACACGCCTGAAATACAGCCCTACAGCAGGGTTACCGCCTCTGTTTCGAGCCGTAGATGCATCCAGGATAAACCCATACTCCAATTACTCGAGCCGGGCAGGCGACATGGGTATGCGGTTGCCCTAAAGAGGCATCGAAAATATTGCTTATGAAACACACAAATGGTATACAAAAGCAGTAAGTTATTGCCCGTCAAAAGCCAACCACGAGGAGTAGACCCTTTATGGCTAATCACCCCCACCTTCACCTGCAACCGGATCAGCTTTACCCTTTCGACGCGCGCGGCATCGCCAAGCGCTTCCGCCATGCCGCCATTTTCGGGGCTTTGGACGCGCTCGTGCCGGGCGAGACCATGCGATTCGTGAATGATCACGACCCTTTGCCACTTCTCGATCAACTTCGCCAACGCTATGACGAGGCGGTTTCCATTAACTACGTCCAGCGTGAACCCGGGCAGATCGTGATCGATTTCGTTCGCGAGGCTTGATCATTCTCCTGCGGAGAGTACCACCGCTGCTGGTCTCGTTGGTCCTGCTCGCCCTGGCGGCCTTCGCCGGGGCGATAATCCTCTTCCTGTCGGCGGATTTCTCCACCCTCCTGGCTGTTCACCTCGCCCTGGCGGCTGGAGCCATGCCGCTCATCACCGCTGCAATGCTGCATTTTGTGCCGGTACTGACACGCGGTCCCGCACCCGGTGGCAGGCTGCGAGCACTACCGGTGCTGATGCTTGTCGCGGGATTACTGGTCTTCGGCTCGTTTGCGCTCCCTGCATCCGGATTGGTCCTGCGCGACACCGCCGCGACACTCGGGATTCTCGGCGCCGGAATACTAGCGTGGTGGATTGCGCGTCGGGCCCGCAAAAGCCTGGGTGCGCCGCATCCCGGAACCTATTGGTATCTCGCCGCTCTGCTTTGTCTATTGATGGGGTTGGCAGCGGTATTGCTGATGCATGTGTGGCCGACACAATATCTCGCACTGCGACGCTTTCATTTGCACCTCAACGCACTGGGCTTTATCGGCATCACGGCGCTCGGAACCTTGCAAGTATTGCTTCCGACCGCCATCAGCCGTCCCGACAACCGGGTCGGTCAACGTCTTCGTGAGGACTTGAAGTGGGTCTTCACCGGCGCACTGCTGGTTGCCACGGGAGCCGCCTGGCAACCGCTCCTGGTGTGGCCCGGCCTGCTGTTGTGGCTCGCTCCGTTACTGCGACTCGCGGCCGCGTGGTGGGTACTCTATCGCAACGATCCGAACTCGTGGAATGGTACCGCCACATCTCTTGCCGGCACACTGCTCGGGTTTTTTATCGTGCTTACACACGGTGCCGGTCACGCGAACGGTTACCTTCCTCCGTCCCATGCCAGCGGCGCCTATGTGACCGCCTTCCTGTTTCCGCTGGTAACCGGCGCGGCGAGTTATCTATTGCCGTTGTGGATACGACCGGGTATGCCCACCGCCTGGCATACGCAGACACGGCAGCGCCTGTCGCGCTTTAGCGCACTGCGGGTGGCGCTGTTTATCGGTGCAGGGCTGATAACGGGTTTGTGGGGAATCGGTTGGGGTGCGTACCCGGCTGCCATGGGCCTCGGGCTGTTTGCGGTGCAATTGCGAGCGTTGGTAACCCGGTACTGATACCGAACGCATCCCTCTTTCCTCTATGAAAAGCAGCGCACAACCGCCGCGCGTCCGGTTGATCGAAGTCAGAACGCAGACGGAGACAGCACTCCACCAGCTGCGCGGCTTCAAGCTTGAATTCCGCGCTAAACGTCCGTCGTTTTCTCGTTATTTCGTCACCGGCTCTTTGTCGCGGCAATCATCACCCGTAACAAGTGGCCAACCTAATACTACAGCGCGACAAGGGCGGACCATTGCGGCCAGAAAGGCCGGCGATTGGAGTAGTGTTCAACCCAATCACCGTCAGGAAACCAGCCCCCCGGGCGCATAGACCTCGTCCCCGAAAAGACAGAAAGGGACTCAATGGACCCGTAGACGATATCAGAAACCTGAACCATGATGAGCACAAGCGTAGTCGCCCGAAAGCAGGGAAAGGCAAGCACTGTCTTGAACAGACTGGCAGCGCAGCGTCCAGGCGGCACAGCGCATCCGATGCGGAGGTACTCACATGTGGAAACTCGAAGAATCCGGCATGTCGGTAATAACCGGATCTGAGACCGCGGTTGACCACGTGCTACGGATACCGGTACACGGCGCGCGAAAAGTCGAGATGCGACTGGCGCCGCTTGCCGATCGGGATCGATTTGATCCTTTGCAGTGGCGCCATGTCGGGCTGACCCCCGTTTCCGGCGATCACCTCTTTTTCCAGGTTGATCTGAACACCCTTTCGCTGCCGGATGGCAGTTACGAATACGAGTTCATACTCGATGACCGTGGTGATGCGCCGGTGCCGGACCCGTATGCGGTTGAGATTGTCCGGTTCGGCGGCTACCGGGGGGTGTTTCACATCGTCAACGGCAAACGGACGGTACGGCCGTTTGCCTGGGAAGACGAACTGCCGGAAGGCGTGACGCTACCGCAGAACAACGCACTGGTCATCTATGAACTGCCGTTGCGTTGGGTTGGAGCCGCCTCCCCCGACTACGCCAGGCAGATCGGTCTCGGTGATTTTGATCACCTCATTTTCGAACACCTGGACCAACTTGCCGAACTCGGGATCAATGCCATCGAACTGCTCCCGATACAGGATTCACCGGATACATTGAACTGGGGCTATGGCACCCGTTTTTTCTTTTCCCCGGATATCGACCTTGGGTCGGCAGTGGATACGAAGTTCTTTGTGAAGCAGTGCCACCAGCGCGGTATCCGTATCATCCTGGATCTGGTGATGAATCACGCGCGCAAATGCCCACTTGAGCTGCTCGCCGACGATCGGTACTTCCTGAAGGACGGAAGCGAAGAGGGTGGACGTCCCGACTGGGGCGGGCGCATCTTTCGCTATCGACGTCCCGCTTCTGACGGTAGCTTTCCGGCGCGCGAGTTTCACTATCGAATGGCCGCTTTCTGGATCAATGAGTACCACATCGATGGCTTCCGCATCGACGAATTCAAGGGGATCGATCACTGGGAGTTCATTCAGACCTTCCGTGACCGGGCATGGGAGGCGTATCGGTCCCGGTTCCCGGATCGGCCTTTCCTCGTCGTGGCGGAGGATTCATGGTGTCGCATTGAAACTACCCAGGATCGACCGGAAAGTCCCAACGGTCGTAAGGTGGTCGATTCGATCTGGAATTTCTCATTCCGCGACGAATGTCGCCGGATATTGCGTAATCAGATCCACACCGAATGGCATCAGCCTTCCCGAAGCGAGCGTATCCGCGCCGCCCTTTCGGGCGAGCGGTTATGGGACGACTGGGACCGGCGCTTCAGAAGCGGCATTACCGACATGATCCAGGCCGTCAACTACACCACCTCGCACGATGTGGAGGAGGAAGACGAGCAGCGCTTCATGAACGATATCTTCGGTGACCTGCTGCGTCTGCGCTGGCTGGGGTCCGGATCGGTCGACAATGTACGCGCGCTGCTCAACGACCTCAGCTCAGCACCGCCCGCGGTGCGCGAAGCTCACGAAGAGGCGCTCGACCGTGTGGGCAGTGGCTTTGCACTGATTATGACAGCCGTGGGTATCCCGATGTTTCTGGCGGGCGAGGAGTTTGCCGATGTCCACGATCTTGAACACCAGGACTGGCGGCTGAAAATGTCGGACCCCATCGACTGGCGACGCGCCGCAAAGCCGGGGCACCACGCGCTCCGTGAACGCATCAAGGAGCTCATCAAACTGCGGACCACTGCACCGGCGCTGCAGCGCAACGAGATCGAATTCTTCTATTACCATCCTTCGATGGACGATGATCATGGCATACGCGTCTTTGCCTATTGCCGCACAGGAGGCCGAACGCTTGGCAGTCATGAGCAGGTGGTCGTGCTGGCCAACGGCGGCCCGCACCACTTTCCACAGTTCAAGGTACCCTGGCCATGGACCGAACCGGGGCGCATCCAAGAACACGGCGTGCCGCCAACAGGTGATCTTCCCCACTTCCGCCCCGATCGACGGGAGGCAACATTCTCGCTGGCGCCCTTTCAGGTGCGGGTATTCTCCACCTGAACGGGACTCTACGCCTTCAAGGTCGGTCTCACCCGTTACCCTTGCACCTCGCCTGCTTTCCCGCCTACGCAGATCACGGCGTGGTAGATGGACGCTGCTGTGATGTAGCAGCGGGTCCCAGCGCATTTCCAGCCGCTGCCGCTCTCTGACAAATTTTCTGAGCGGATTGAGAAACTCCGCGTGTCGTAACGGCACTCGAAGACGATCTCAGCCATATCCCCATCCCCTCCTCCAATGCTGACTACAAGGATAGTCCGGAGATTCCGGGGACAGTCGAGTGGGCACAATGCTGGTCTGTTGGAACGGATCCCGAGCTCCCTCGCTCAATGGCTTCCACTGTCTCGACCGCAGCTACCGCCCCCCAAATGGACAGCCCGTTTAACAGCTGGCCGATGCGCGTTTACGCGCTATCTTTGTTGACGAGACCGCAATGCGACCGGTTCACCATGGAGGCATCTCATGATCGGATTCGTTACCAACATCGAAAAGGACACACTCGCAAGCCAGGATTACCGTCGTGTGCTTTTCACGGGCCGGAATATTCAGCTCGTCATTATGACACTACAGCCCGGGGAGGAAATCGGAATGGAGGTTCATCCAGAGCATGATCAGTTCATCCGCGTGGAATCGGGAGCGGGTATGGTGATCCTGGACGGTGAAGAGCATACCGTAGGAGATGGCGACGCGGTGGTAATCCCCGCTGGCGCCAGACACAATGTTACAGCCTCGCCCGATTCGTTGCTTCGCCTCTATACGCTCTATAGCCCGCCCGAACATCCGGACGGCACCATCCAGCACTCCAAGGCGGACGAGAACGTATAGCACTGACTGAGCGGGACCCCATGGGAATGAGATGAAGAGCGCCACTCAGATCGTTTTCAAGTACACAACTGATGTCTTCCGTGGAGTCGTTCTGCACATGGCCCCAGCAGAGCCGGACGCACCCGCGGCACCGGCAGCGTCAGCGTCAGCACAAAACTGGCTATGCCACCGGGTGAGCTCTTCGACCCGCTGCACCTTCACCTGTTCAGGGAAATCGGAACGGGTTTGACGCGCCAAATGTCGTCACGATACTCCCGTACTGCCCGGTCCGACGAGAAGCGGCCCATGCGGGCAACGTTCAGGATGGACATCCGGGTCCAACGGGCAGGATCGCGCCAGGCTTCGGCCACGCGGTCCTGGCAATCGATATAGGAGCGGTAATCGGCCAGCAGCAGATAAGGGCCGTGGCCCAGCAAATTGTCGACAAGCGGTCGAAACAGATGGGGATCGCCGCGGGAAAAATGACCGGAGGCAATCCGGTCAATGGCCTCGCGCAACTCGGTGTCGGATCGGTAATAGGTTCGCGGATCATAGCCCTGTTGCTTCGTCTCACGCACTTCTGCAGCGGTCAGGCCGAACAGAAAGAAATTCTCCTCACCCACCTCCTCCCGGATCTCGATGTTGGCCCCATCGAGAGTGCCGATGGTCAGTGCGCCGTTCAGTGCGAACTTCATATTCCCCGTGCCCGAGGCTTCCTTCCCGGCCATGGAGATTTGTTCCGAAAGATCCGCAGCCGGAAACACGTGGCGACTGTTTTTGACGTTGAAATTCGGCAGAAACACGACCTTGAGCCGACCGGCAACATCGTGGTCGTTGTTCACCACTTCACCCACGCCGTTAATCAGACGAATGATGAGCTTTGCCTGGTAATATCCGGGTGCCGCCTTGCCGCCGAAGATGACCGTCCGCGACGTCATGGCGATTTCGGGATTTTGTTTGATGCGATTGTACAGGCTAATGACATGCAGGATATTCAGATGCTGACGCTTGTATTCGTGCAGGCGCTTGACCTGAATGTCGAAAAGATTGTCAGGCTCGACCCGGATGCCGGTGGTGTGGTCGAGATACGCGGCGAGATTGGCCTTGTTCTCCCCCTTCGCATCGCGCCATCGCAACTGAAAGTCCTGATCGTCGGCGTAGGGTTCGAGTTCCCGCAGTACATCGAGATCGGTTACCCAATGGTCACCGATGTATTCCGTAATCAGCGCCGCGAGTCCGGGGTTGCTGAATAGCAGGAAGCGCCTCGGCGTGATCCCGTTGGTCTTGTTCGTGAGCTTTTTCGGTTCGAATTCATTGAAGTCCCGCAGTACGTCAGACCGCAACAGTTCGGTATGCAGCTCAGCCACTCCGTTTACGGTATGGCTTCCAACGACGGCGAGATGCGCCATGCGCACGTAGCGCACTCCGCTTTCGTCGATCAGCGACATTCGGGCGACGCGTTCCTCATCGCCGGGAAAGCGTTGGCGCACCTCCTCCAGGAAGTGATGGTTGATCTCGTAGATAATCTCCAGGTGACGTGGCAGGAGTTCGGCGAACAGCGGAACCGGCCATTTTTCCAACGCCTCCGGCAAAAGCGTATGGTTGGTGTAAGCGAAGGTGCGGGTGGTGATGCCCCATGCCCTTTCCCAGCCCATATGGTGGTCGTCCACCAGCAGACGCATGAGTTCCGCAACCGCGATAGAGGGGTGCGTGTCGTTGAGTTGCACGGACCACTTGTCCGAAAAATCCTCCAGACGCCCGTTGCGGAACAGGTGCATGCTGAGCATGTCCTGCAGTGCGCAGGAGACAAAGAAGTATTGTTGCTGCAGCCGGAGTCTCTTTCCCTTCTCCGGCTCGTCATTGGGATACAGCATCTTGGTGAGCGTTTCGGAAATCACCTTTTCGTCGACTGCGCCGTAATAATCGCCGACATTGAATGCCTCGAAGTCAAAGGATTCCACGGCCTCCGCCTTCCACAATCGCAAGGGGTTCACCGTGTTTACCCGATAACCGGTGATAGGCGTGTCATAGGGAACGCCCTTCACCATTTGTGCCGGAATCCATTTGACGCGATACACACCCTCCTCGTCCACGTAAGGCTCCGTGTGGCCGCCGAACTTCACATACTGTGCCGCTTCCGGCCTGGGAATCTCCCATGGATTGCCGAATCGCAGCCATTTGTCGGTAATCTCCACCTGCCAGCCGTCACGGATCTCCTGATCGAAGATCCCGAATTCGTAACGGATTCCGTAGCCCACGACGGGGATCTGCAATGTCGCGGCCGAGTCGAGATAGCAGGCCGCGAGACGGCCAAGACCGCCGTTACCCAGCCCCGGTTCCTCCTCCTGATCGAGCAGTTTCTCCAGATCCAGCCCGGCGGCCTCTACCGCCTGGCGGACCTGATCGGAAATCCCGAGATTCATCAGGTTATTGCCGAGATGCGGTCCGACCAGAAACTCCGCCGAAAAATAGGCGACGACACGCACGTCCTGCTCGATATAGGTCTGCACTGTATTAATAAAACGATGCAGCATACGGTCACGCACTGTATAGGCCAGCGCCATGTAGTAATCGTTTCGCGTGGCGATACGCGGAAACTTTGCCTGCAGATAGAACAGGTTGTCGGCGAAAGCCCGCTCGATGGTCTCGATTTCCATCCCGGTTCGGTCGTCTTCGACCCGAATCTGCTCCAGAGGTAGGGATCGGTCATTCATGAACTCATCCTCGTTTTGTTTGATTGTCTGCTATCCCTGCCACCTATAGCCGATCATTACGCCATCGTCCTCACGGCTTAGCGAAAACGCGGCGGCAGCAAGCCGGTCGTGCCCATGAAGACGCGCTGGATCGAAGACTTGCTGGAAACGCGCGTGGAACCGCGGTCGCTGATTGGCGTCAGGACCGATGTGAAGTCCGACCGCGGGAATTGATGAGCAAAGTAGTTCACGGAATTGCGGACTCCTTCCCTGAAGTACGCCCTTCGGGCCGGTCTGCGGCGGGGCCGCTCCCGCGGCGCATCCTGCGCTCGCGGGTTTGGAAGGCGAAAAGTTACTACGGCCTCGTTGATCTCGAGGAAGAGGGGGACTTCCTGTTCGAAGCAATCACTCGGCCGGGAATACGCCTGTCGAAATGTAGCGGTCGCCACGGTCGCAGATGATGGCGACGATAGTGGCGTTCTCCACCTGTTCCGAGAGTTGGAGTGCGGCGGCTACCGCGCCCCCGGATGAGATTCCCGAGAAGATACCTTCCTTCGCAGCAAGATCGTGGGTGATGCGCTCCGCATCCTCCTGGGAAATATCCATCGTACGGTTGACTCTGGAGGCGTCGAAGATCTTCGGGAGATATTCCGGCGGCCAGCGACGGATGCCGGGGATACTGGCTCCTGCGGCGGGCTGGACACCGACCACCTCGACCTCTGGCTTCTGTTCCTTCAGGTAACGGGAGACACCCATGATGGTCCCTGTGGTGCCCATGGCACTAACGAAGTGGGTAATCTCACCACCGGTGTCACGCCAGATCTCGGGCCCGGTGGTCTCGTAGTGGGCTATGGGATTGTCCATGTTGGAGAACTGGTCGAGAACTTTACCCTTGCCTTCGGCCTGCATTCGATCAGCCAGATCCCGGGCCCCCTCCATGCCCTCCACCTTGCTTACCAGCACGATGTCCGCACCGTAAGCCTTCATCACCGCCCGGCGTTCGATGCTCATGTTTTCAGGCATGAGAAGGAGCATACGATAGCCTTTGACGGCCGCCACCATCGCCAGCGCGATGCCGGTATTGCCGGAGGTCGCCTCGATGAGCGTATCGCCCGGCCGGATATCACCCCGCTCTTCGGCATGGCGGATCATGCTCAATGCGGGCCGATCCTTCACGGAGCCGGCGGGATTATTACCTTCCAGTTTGACCAGTATGGTATTGCCGTTGCTGCCGGTTGGAAGGCGCTGTAGCTTCACCAGCGGTGTATTGCCAACCAGTGATTCGATGGTGGCGTACTCCATGTCCCACTCCGAAGTCTTGAAACGGAACATGATTATAAGACATGGCAGGGCAACCTCATACTTTGAAGCGAGTGAGCATTCGTTCGCCGTGCAAGACATGGTTGCCCGCGATGCCGATTTCGGTACACTGAAATCATTTCCGGCCTCTATTTGGAAGATTTCACAAGCTCATCACAAAGACGCAAGGGCGCAAGAACTTACAAGGGCGCAAGAACTTAAAGGAATTACAGGGATGATTGACTTAGCACCCCAAGTCATTGATAACGAATTGGCCCTGGAGCAGGCAGGGGGCAGTCTTGAACTGGCCCGCGAACTGTTCGCCATGCTGCTCAAGGAGTTGCCGCAATTCGAGTGCGGCATCCGGGCGAAATTCCAGAGCCGCGAATGGGCAAGGCTGCAACAGAGTGTCCATAAATTGACCGGCGCGGCCATTTACTGCGGGGTACCCGCCTTGAAGTTCTCGTCGGAGAGACTGGACAGGAAACTCAAGCGCGGGCTCATCGACGATGTGGACACGGACGTTGAACACCTGCTGAAAGAAATCCGTCGGGTTCAGGAATACGCCCATTTGCGGCTCGGGTGAGGGGCTGTGCGGCCGCCACCCGGCAAGAGTGATCTCCTGGTGAGATCGGCATCCAGGCTGGCCGCGGCTTCGGTCAACAAGCCCTTCCAAACCGACGCAAATGGTTTCAGGGTGATGCTTTCATCGCCCTGATAATGTAGACATCGAATCGGTTGCGCCTGGTCTCGAACGCCAGTGTGGCGGGTCGGTCCGCCAATGGCGGGGCGTAATCGGGCCGCTTCACAACCACTCGCTCGCGGGCACACTCCAGCGCCGCAGGAAGCAGTCCCTGTGCATTCGGATCGGTGCCGATCAAACGATGGAAGAGTTGCATCTCCTTCTTCACCAGGGCACGACTCCGCCGTCCCGGATACATGGGATCGAGATAGACCACATCGGGGCATTCGTGAGCCGGGAGACCGCGCAGATAGTCGCTGGCGTCCGCCCGGATAAGCGACATGCGCTCTGCTATCGGCCCTACTTCGGAATCCTGTCTGGCTCGCCGAAGCCCATCCTCCAAAAGAGCGGCTACAGCGGCTGATCGTTCTATCAATCGGACCGGACAACCCAGACTTGCCAAAACGAAGGCATCCCGGCCGAGTCCCGCGGTTGCATCAATGACACTCGGTGTGCGGCCTTTCTTCAGCCCGATCGCCTTGGCGATAGGTTGACCCCGGCCACCGCCGAATCGCCGCCGATGTCCCACGGCTCCGCCGACAAAATCCACGAACACAGGGCCCGGCGCCCTCGGCCCTGACTGTCGAAGCTCCAGGCGTTCGCCAGTGAGGTAAAGTTTCAGCGGCTCACCGTCGGTCTCGGCCCGGCGCAGGCCCCAGCGCCGGGCCACTTTATCAGCCTCTTCGCACTGCTCCGCCGTTTCGCATACGAGGGGAATATCGGAGAGGCCTGCTTTGTCCAAAAATCGATTACCGTGGTATTGCAACGACCGATATGATCGCATAACCCAAACACCGAGGCACCTCAGGGCCTCGCTGCCTCGGTATAGCAATTGGCGAACTGCAAAAGCCTGCTGGTGGCTTTACTCGACCGAACCGAACGAGGGGTCTGTCGTATAGGCGGGAACGGGCACTCCGGCGATGTGGCAGCCCTGGGTCACCGGTCCGCGCGGAAAGAGCTGGTAAAGAAAACGGCGACCGCCCTGCTTTTCATACCGGTCATCGAGCGCATAGACCAATTCGCGGCCACTTTTGGCCCGGCCATGCTCGAGGTAATACTCACGGAGAAATCCGAGCACTTCCCAGTGCGTGGGCGTAAGGTCGATCTGCTCCGTTTCCGCGCGCTCACGTACGGACGCCTCGTCCCACGGCCCCAGGTCCTGAAGGCGCGCTTCCCTCTCGGGGTCCTCGGGTCTCTCTTGCCCGTCAAGGATACTCTTGCCGATATCACTCATTTCGACCTCCAGTAGTATTCGGAATTGGGAGGTGCTTCCAATAAAGGGTAGCAGTCCTGATTTTCACCGCAAAACGAGGTGGGCACTCGCATCGCCGTGAGGGATGGCTACTCGATGCAGGGTAAACGCATACTCATATTGCTCGAGCCGGCGAGCGGCACAAGTATGCGGTTGCCCCCGGCTACCCAAGGCACTGCTTCGCTGGGGCAGAAAAGGAAGTGTCCGGGACACCGTGTTAGCCATTCGATAGCCCAACGGAAGGTATTCACAAAGGGCTGGTGGGTCTATCTTCTGGTTAGTCCGGAAGATTTCCGGAGCGAGGTCCGGTCGCCACGAAAGGAGACTTGATGGAAGGCGTCAACGAATTTTTAGCGCTGTTTCAGTGGAAGGCCCTTGTCATTACCATGCTTCGAATCGGCCTGGTGATAGGGCTCGCACTGGTCGGAATCGCCGTTGCACGGCGTTTTATCAATCGTCTCGAACGGCATCTTGTGGAGCGAAGCAAGGCACGGGGCGAGGCGGTGGAAGAGTTTGAAAAGCGTACCTATACGGTCGCCCGGTTATTGCGACAGGGCGTGGTTATCCTGATTTGGGTGGTCGTGGCGCTGGTGGTCCTCCGCGACGTCGGGGTGGAGATCGGACCGCTTCTCGCCAGCGCGGGTATCGTCGGCCTCGCCGTCGGCTTCGGCGCCCAGAACCTGGTACGGGATGTCATTTCCGGTTTCTTTCTGATTATCGAGGACCAGATTCGGGTGGGCGATATCGCCATCATCAACGGCACCGGCGGGCTGGTGGAGAGCATGAATTTCCGAACCACGGTATTGCGCGACCTCTCGGGGGTGGTGCATATCTTTCCCAACGGGACCATCACCACCCTGTCGAACATGACCCATGACTGGTCTGCCCATATTTTTGATATCGGCGTCGCCTACAAAGAGGATGTGGATCGGGTCATCGAGTTGCTCAAGGGCGTCGGTGCGACACTGCGGGAGGACGACTATTTCGGGCCCCTTATCATCGAAGACATCGAGGTGTTCGGATTGGATCAATTCGCCGACTCGGCGCTGGTGTTCAAGGGCCGGATCAAAACCCGACCGATAAAGCAGTGGGAAGTGGGCCGGGAGTTCAAACGCAGGGTAAAACAGACCTTTGACAAAGAAGGGATTGAGATCCCCTTCCCCCACCGCTCGATCTATTTCGGGGAGGCCAGCAAACCGTTCGTTACCCGCGTGGAGGCCGAAACGGCTGCACTGTCGAAAGAATAGGGGCGATTGATGGCCGTTGCACCCGACCCGGGAAGGCTATGTTTATGGCAATCAAAGGAATAACGGTAACTACTCGCGCAGGTCCACTCTCGAGACCCAGCACGATACAGAGCATCCGTCATCCCCGCGAAGGCGGGGATCCATGTGCCGCTCCTGGATTCCCGCCTTCGCGGGAATGACGGAGGGGGCGAGTAGTCACGAATAAAGATTAAAGCTCGAGTCTTCGGGAAGCAGTTCTCCGTATAGGGCACTTCTATAAATCGTCATTCCCGCGAAAGCGGGAATCCAGCGTTGATTTTGCCGGGCTCCCGCTTTTGCGGAAGTGACGAAAAATGGATTTTTAGAGGTTCCTGCACTCTGTGTCTCTGCGGTGAACACCCTTAGCGCACCCATTTCCAGTTGCGCACTTCCGGCATGTCCTCGCCGTGCCTGGCGATGTAGTCCTTGTGTTCGATCAGCTTATCCCGCACCACCTGCTTGGCGTAGGCCGCCAGGTAGCCCAGCTGCGGAACCCGCTCGATGACATCGCTGACCAAATGAAAGCGGTCGAGGTCGTTGCGTACCACCATATCGAACGGCGTGGTGGTGGTGCCCTCCTCCTTGTAGCCGCGCACATGCAGGTTGTTGTGATTGGTGCGCCGGTAGGTGAGCCGGTGGATTAGCCAGGGATAGCCGTGATAGGCGAAGATGATCGGCTTATTGGTGGTGAACAGGGTATCGAAATCCCGGTCCGATAACCCGTGGGGATGCTCCTCCTTGGGCTGCAGGGTCATCAGGTCCACCACATTCACCACCCGCACCTTGAGGTCGGGAACCAGCCGGTCCAGCAAGTCCACGGCGGCGAGGGTCTCCAGGGTGGGCACATCGCCCGCACAGGCAAGGATCACATCCGGCTCTGTGCCGCGGTCGTTGCTCGCCCACTCCCAGATACCAATACCGGCCGTGCAGTGCTTCACCGCCGAATCCATATCCAGCCACTGGGGCTGGGCCTGCTTGCCGGCAACAATCACGTTGATGAAATTGCGGCTTCGCAGGCATTTGTCCGCCACGCAAAGGAGCGAGTTGGCATCGGGCGGCAGGTAGACCCGGATTACGTCAGCCTTCTTGTTGACTACGTGGTCGATAAAGCCCGGATCCTGATGTGAGAAGCCGTTATGGTCCTGGCGCCACACGTGCGAGGTCAGCAGATAGTTCAGCGAGGCGATAGGGCGCCGCCAGGGGATCTCGCGTTGAGTCACCTTCAGCCATTTGGCATGCTGGTTGAACATCGAATCGACGATGTGGATGAAGGCTTCATAGCAAGAGAAGAGACCGTGGCGCCCGGTGAGCAAGTAGCCCTCCAGCCAACCCTGGCAGGTGTGCTCCGAAAGGATCTCCATGACCCGTCCATCCGGAGAGAGGTTTTCGTCCTCCGGCAGGATGTCATCCATCCAGACCCGATCCGTTACCTCGAAAAGCGCGTTTAGCCGGTTCGATGCGGTCTCGTCGGGGCCCATGACGCGGAAGTTGGCGGCCTTGGCATTGTACTTCATGACGTCGCGCAACCAGGTGCCCAGCACGCGGGTCGCTTCCGCGATCGTATTCCCCGGCTTCAGCACCTCCACGGCCGATAGACGAAAATCCGGTAACCGCAAGTCTTTGAGGAGAAGACCACCGTTGGCGTGGGGATTCGCTCCCATACGCCGATCGCCACGGGGGGCAAGCGCTGCGAGTTCCGGATGCAATCGCCCCTTTTCGTCGAACAGCTCCTCAGGACGGTAACTCTTCAACCAGTCCTCGAGCAGCTGCAGATGCTCCGGATTCTTGAGCATGTCCGAAAACGGCACCTGGTGGGAGCGCCAGAAACCTTCCATTTTGCGGCCGTCCACCTCTTTCGGACCCGTCCACCCCTTGGGACTGCGGAGGATGATTAGCGGCCAGCGGGGCCGCCGGGCCTCACCCGTGGTGCGGGCGTGTTCCTGGATTTCGCGGATCTCGTCCAGCACCGCATCCAGCGTACCCGCCATCTGCTGGTGCATCGCTTCCGGTTCAGAGCCCTCTACAAAATAGGGCTTGTAGCCATAACCGATGAAGAGAGCTTCAAGCTCCGACTTCGCCATTCGGGCCAGCACCGTGGGACCGGCGATCTTGTAGCCGTTCAGGTGCAAAATGGGCAGTACCGCCCCGTCTCGGACGGAATTAATAAACTTGTTGGAGTGCCATGCGGTGGCCAGCGGCCCGGTCTCCGCTTCACCGTCGCCGACCACGCAGACGGCAATCAGGTCCGGATTGTCGAATACCGCCCCGTAGGCGTGGGCGACCGAATAGCCGAGTTCGCCACCTTCATTTATAGACCCGGGTGTCTCCGGAGCCGCATGACTGGGAATACCTCCGGGAAAGGAGAACTGCTTGAACAGCTGTTGAAGACCCTCGGTGCTCTGCGGCACATTGGGATAGAGCTCGCTATAGGTCCCCTCCAGGTAGGTATTGGCCACCATCGCCGGCCCACCGTGTCCGGGACCGCAGATATAAATCATATCCAGATCGCGGTCCCTGATGACCCGATTCAGATGTGCATAGATAAAATTGAGTCCCGGCGTGGTGCCCCAGTGTCCGAGCAGGCGCGTCTTGACGTGCTCCGGCTTGAGAGCTTCGCGCAGCAACGGATTGTCGAGCAGATAGATCTGGCCCACTGAAAGGTAATTGGCCGCACGCCAATAGGCATGGATCCGGTTCAATTCCTCCTCGGCGAGAGGGGTCTCGGAAATGGCTCGGGTCGACACATCGTTCATGGAATCCGCCTCCGGGCACTCCAGATGAAAAGGCGCGCCCTGATTCAGGACGACAGCTCCCTATAGGCATTAGCAGAGGGCGGGTACATTGCAACCGGGGATGGTGATGAACCACAAGGAACGCAGTGCGAACCGCACCGTGTCATCCTGGACCGTTTCGGGGGCATCGCTGCAAGCATCGACAATGCTATCGTGTTGGTGAATACACCGAAATCGATGCCATTAATGGGAGAGCACGATTGCCACTGCGACCAGGATGCCGGCTCCGAGGGCCAAGAAACTGTATTTCGCCTTTTCCTTCTCGGCCTGGGGCAAAAGATGGGTCGCCCCCACATAGATGAGCGCACCCGCCGAGAGCGATAGCATGCTGCCCAGCAATGGCGGATCGATCGCGCTGATGAAAGGATAGGAGACCAGCATACCCAGCGGAGTGGAGAGTGAGGCGGCCAGTAACGCCAGCACGAGAGCCGTTTTCTCTCTGAAGCCCCCTCGCAAGAGCAGCAGATAGGTGATGATTCCTTCCGGAAATTCGTGCAACACCATGCCGATGGCGGCTACCGTTCCCGTAAAGATACTGACGGTGAAGGTGACCGAGTAGACGAAGCCGTCAATAAAAGAGTGGAGGCCAATGCCGAACATCGGTATCAAGCCGATGCCATAGTGGGAATCGGGATTGCGTTCGCAGACGAAAACAGTGACGAACCGATTGAGCAGATGGAGCAGGAGAAAGCCAATCAGCAAGTAGGCAGGAGCGCTCGCATTCATTTCGAGAGACTTCGGAACGATATGCAGAAAGGAAACGGAAATGAGCACACCGGCGGCAAAGCAGACAAAATAGATACTGTATTTTCGGCCCCATCCCTCGAAGTGACGGATCGCATAAATGCCCGTCGCGGTCACCAATGCGGCCAACGAGCTGGCCCCGAATGCCATCCAAAAAGTGTTTCCCATGAATATTCCTTCGAGAACCTCGCACACTTGCGGTAGCTCGCCCCATGGCAAGCACTGCTACATCCTCTTCTCCTGCAAAACTAGCAAGAGGAACGTCAGGGGGTGGTGACGCACGATACAGTGACAACACAGGATTACAGCTGCGCACCAAGAGCGATGCGTCTCTTATGGCGTACCGGCACGGGCACGGACCGCTAGAAAGGCACCGCGGCCCGTGCCCGCACGAACTGGCTCAATTTCCCGGACTTGCGAAAGAGGAGTGGTGAGTGTCTGCAGCCATGCGAAGTCGGTGAAGCCCGCTTTTCTGAGCAAGGCGTCGACCTCGGCGGCGGAAAAGAAGGTCGCCTCACGGTAGAAGACGTTTTCGCTCTGGTGGGCGAGATACTCCTGTCCCAACGGACTTTCCCTATCGATCAGGCCGATGACGAGCACTCCGTCCCGCTTGAGTACCCGTGCCGCCTTACGCAGCATCGCTGCGGCATCGTCGACGAAGCAGATGGTGGTCACGATAATGGGCGTAATCGAACGTGGCGTTCCCGAAAGGAAGTGCTTCGGCGACCCCGCCTGCGACATTTATGCCCCGCATTCGGGCGTAAACGAACATCTCGGCGGCTGGATCGATGCCGAACCCAACACCCAGAGGACCGACGAAACGCCCGCTGCCGACCCCGATTTCGAGTCCCCGACCGTCCCAGGGCAGCAAGACGCGTACCGCAAGTAGTTCGGAAAGAGCTGCTTGGTGATGCTCAAACCACTCCTCGTAGCGCCGATGGTGAGAAACAATGGTTCACACTTGGGGCCGCCCCCTTTTTCTCGCATGTCGCCGAGCCTCCCGCCCCATTCCGGAGCGACAAAATATCAGCGTAAGGGTAGCCAACTGCCCTCCAAAGCATTCGCCGCCCGGCGGCATATGCACTACTGTCATCGCCGGAGGATCGCTGAGGTGAGTTGTCACCTCATCGGCACGCTGCTGCTAGTGGTCTATTTGCCGCATGGACCACTATATTGATTGAAAGATCCGAAAGGGAGGGATTCACAATGCCGAAGGGAAGATGTGGCTATTTCGGGCATCATTGGGGGCCTTGGCCTCACGGCTATCCGAGCTACGGACCGCCACCATGGGGAGCGGGTCCCTGCTGTTGGCGCCGGCCCTCGCAAGAGGATGAAAAATTGGCACTGGACGAATACCTCGAAGCTCTGAAGGAGGAGATTCAGGCGGTCGAGGCCTATCGCAAGGACCTCGAAGAGAATCCACCCGGTTCAGCTTAAGCTACAAAAGCCAGAAGGAACTTGGGATTTGCTGGTCAGATAAATGGTGCCCGGGACCGGACTCGAACCGGTACGGGGTTGCCCCCGAGGGATTTTAAGTCCCTTGCGTCTACCAATTTCGCCACCCGGGCGGTGGAATCGCTGCGATTCTACCCAACGGTAGGTCAAAAAGGGAGGTCTTCGCTGACCTTAAACAAAAACCCCGGCACGAGGGCCGGGGTTTTTTTCGATTTGGAGCGGGAAACGAGATTCGAACTCGCGACCCCAACCTTGGCAAGGTTGTGCTCTACCAGCTGAGCTATTCCCGCTTTTTATCATTTACTCTTATATGGAGGCTGGGAGCGGAATCGAACCGCTGTACACGGCTTTGCAGGCCGCTGCATAACCACTCTGCCACCCAGCCAAAAACAAAAAACCCCGGCTTATCGGCCGAGGTTTCGGCGTTTGGAGCGGGAAACGAGATTCGAACTCGCGACCCCAACCTTGGCAAGGTTGTGCTCTACCAGCTGAGCTATTCCCGCATAATTCAAAGCGACGCTCATTGTATTCAGGAGAGCTTCGGTGTCAAGCTCTCGCAGCTAAAGCTCCGAACTTTCCCGCACCAGAAGCACCGGCCAGGCCGCCCTCATGTACCTCACCATCGACCAGAGCGTCAGTACGGCGGCGACGTAAAGAAGCGCGAATCCTACCAGAGCGGTCGGCAAACCCGCAAGGGGCTCTTGGTAGATGAGCAGCAACAGGGCCGCCATCTGCGCGGTGGTTTTTATCTTGCCGAGCATGCTTACCGCCACGGCTGCGGTGGCCCCCAGTTCGGCCATCCACTCACGAAGCGCCGAGATGGTGATCTCGCGACCAATAATAATGGCCGCCGGCAGTGCCATCCAGAATCCGTTGAATGCGGTGGGATTGCTGTCAACGATGAACACCAGCGCAGTGGTCACCATCAACTTGTCCGCCACCGGGTCCAGAAATGCACCGAATGGTGAATGCGCCTGCAGCCGGCGGGCGAGATAGCCGTCGAGCCAATCGGTCACCGCGGCAGAGGCAAAAATGACGGTGGTCGCCAAGTGCGCCCATTCAACCGGAAGGTAATAGAAAACCACAAATACCGGGATCAGTACGATGCGCAAGAGCGTCAGGATTGTGGGTATGGTGAATCTCATCTATTTCTCATCCGGATGCAGCGTGTCATAAATACGTTGTGCCAACTGTCGGCTGATGCCGTGCACGGAACTCAGGTCTTCGACCCCTGCCCGCACTACCTCCTGAAGCCCGCCGAACTGGCGCAAGAGCTGCTGTCGCCGCTTTGGCCCAAGCCCGTCGATGGCCTCCAGCGGTGAGCTGCGGCGGCTTTTGGCACGCCGTTGCCGATGGCCCGCGATGGCGAAACGATGCGCTTCATCGCGGACATGCTGAATCAGGTGCAGTGCCGGCGAATCGGGCGGCAGCGAGACAGCGCCATTGTGCCCGGAAATAATCAACTGCTCCAGTCCGGGTCGACGGCTCGCTCCCTTGGCCACGCCGACCAGGGTCACGCCCGCGACCTGGAGATCACCAAGCACCGCTTCGGCCTGGGTGATTTGCCCTTTGCCGCCGTCGATGAGCAGTAGGTCGGGCAGCTTGCCGTCTTCCTCCTTGAGGCGTCGAAAACGTCGAGTCAACGCCTGATGCATCGCGGCGTAATCATCGCCGGGGGTGATGTTTTCGATATTGAAGCGGCGGTAATCCGATTTGAGCGGTCCGTTGTTATCGAACACCACGCAGGAGGCGACGGTGGCTTCACCCTGCGTATGGCTAATGTCGAAGCATTCGATACGGCGCGGCAGTTCGCTCAGCCCGAGCTCCTCCTGCAGGGCTTCGAAACGCTTTTGCTGACTACTTCGGGTAGCCAGGTGGGCTTTAAGGGCGTGCTCCGCATTCCGTACTGCCATCTCCACCCAGCGTGCCCGATCGCCGCGCACCTTGGCTGTGACTGCAACCTTGCGCCCGGCCCGCTCCCCCAGGACCTGCTCCAGCAGTTCGCGGTCTTCCGGTTCGAGGTTCAGCAGCAGCTCGGGAGGCACCGGACGGTCGGTGCGGTTAGCCAGGTAGTATTGGGCAATGAAGGCACCGATTACCTCGTCCGGCTGGGCATGGGTCGTGTGCCGGGGGTAGTAGATACGATTGCCCAGATTCCGGCCGCCACGAATGAAAAAGACCTCGACGCAACTGATGCCGGCCTGCTGGTGCACCGCGAGGACGTCCAGGTCGCCCCGTTCTCCACTGACGTACTGTTTTTCCTGGACGCGTCGCAGGTTGACGATTTGGTCCCGGTAGCGGGCGGCTTGCTCGAACTCCAGCTTTTCCGATGCTTGCTCCATGCGCTGTACCAGTTCGTCGATGACCTGACTGCTCTTGCCCTCCAGAAACATGACCGAGTGGCGCACGTCCTCCTGGTAGCTGGCCTCATCCACCCGATCGACACAGGGGCCGGTGCAGCGTTTTATCTGGTATTGCAGGCAGGGCCGGTGCCGGTTGGCGTAGTAGCTGTCCTCGCATTGGCGCACCGGAAAGATTTTCTGCAGCAAGCTCAGGCTCTCGCGAACCGCCGAAGCGTTGGGAAACGGCCCGAAGTAGCGCCCTTTGGTCCGGCGGCGGCCACGGTGAAACCCGAGGCGCGGAAACGGTCCCTCGGAGAGGAAGATGTACGGGTAACTCTTATCGTCCCGCAGCAGCACGTTGTAGCGTGGTCGGTGCTTTTTTATCAGGTTGTTTTCGAGCAGCAGCGCCTCGCCCTCGGTCTGGGTTACCGTGACTTCGATGCTGCGAATCTGTGCGACCAGGCTGCGGGTTTTTGGGGAGTCGTCCCGGCGCTGGAAATAGCTGGAGACACGCCGTTTAAGGCTTCGTGCCTTACCGACGTAGATGATCCTGCCCTCCCCGTCGAGCATACGGTAGACACCCGGCCGGGTGGTCAAGGTCTGGAGAAAACCCTGGATATCGAAGGTTTCCTGGTTATCGGGGTTCATTGGATTTTCAGGTACTCATTCGGGGGTTGGAAGCCGATACCGGTCGGCGGTTCCCTGGGAATGCGAAGGGAGGGCGCAAACACTTCACAGATGAGATGAAGAGACGCCTGTATGGTGCTGATTATCTACCAATTTGCCCTGAAAACGGAGAAAACCCAGACTTCACTTTTTGTTGAAAAAACACGCGTAACTTACTGATTAGAAGATAAATAGCCATCCAGGAGCCCGTGACACATAGCCAGGCGAGTGAGCCCCGCATCGTTCTGGACCTTAAGCTTTTCGAATACGCGATGGCGGTAGGTACTGATGGTCTTGGGACTGAGATTCAGTTTTTCGGAAATGCTCGCGACCTTTTGACCCTGGATCAGCATGAACATGACCTGCAGTTCCCTTTCCGAGAGCACCGAGAACGGCGACTCCTTTTCATCCATCAGCGAGAGTGCAAGGTTTTGGGCGATATTGGGACTGATATAGCGCCCCCCGTTCTTCACCTCGCGAATGGCCTGCAGCATTTCGTCGAGACTCCCCCCCTTGGAGAGATAGCCCATCGCCCCGGCTTGCATCAGGCGGCTAGGGAAAGGGGCGTCGGTATGCACGGTAACAATGATTACGGCCACATCCGGGCTATTCAGTGAGAGTTTCCGGGTGGTTTCCAGTCCACCGATCCCAGGCATGCTGAGGTCCATCAGCACCACATCCGGATGGCATTCAGCGACCCTGTTCAGCGCCTCTTCACCACTGGAGGCTTCACTACAGACTTCAATGTCCTCTATATCTTCCAGCAGCCGGCGGATACCGGTGCGGACCAGTTCATGATCGTCGACAAGCAGGACCTTTATCATTTTTGCTTTGGACCTTTGAAGGAAAAACCGGCCGCTCCCCGAGGCGGCCAACGGCAATTATAGCCTTTACTGTATCTCGCTGTCAGAGCGGACTGTCGCCACCGATCCGGATTTGCTGTCCTCCGCGGTACCCTTCGGTTTGCCGGTGGGGTCTGCAAACCGGTCATTCAGGCTCTGCACGAAGCGATCGGTATCGGCAACCACGCGGGCGATGCGTTTACGGGCCCGGCGACCCCAGCCAATCGGGGTCTGACTGAATGGGCGGTGCCAGAAGCGGGTGCTTTTGCGGAAGGCACCGGCCAGACTGGCCCGATCCAGACTGCTCTCGGCTTGCGCCGTGAGCCACTTGAGGACGCGGCGACCGGCGATATTACGCATGATGTGATGCAGATAAGCCAGGAGGGCGACCAAAACCACTGCAACGGCAATGCCCAGGTTGGCGTTCTCCATCAGGCTCTGGAACCAGGGAGCGGTAAAACGTAGGCCCTCCCAGTAGCCGGCCTGAATCGTTATCACCAGAAAGGCCGTTAGCACGACCAGAAGCAGCACGGCATCGAGCCCGAGTGTCAGCCGCCGCCAGCGACCGATTGCTTCGGACAGCAGCGGAACCACCCGCTCCTCGATATCCCGTGCCTTGGACTCCAGGGCACCGACTATCCGGTAGGCCCGCTCGATGGTGACCTGTTCCATTCGACTACGGATCTCTTCGAGATCACGATCGCGCTTGCTCTCGAAACGACGCTGCAGGCTTTCGTCGTCGATCGGGTTGGCCGCTTCCGGGTTATAGATGGTGTAAAAACGACCGGCGGTCAGTCCCTTTTGCGACAGGGCCCGCTGCCAGGCTCCGAAGACCTCCTCGGGATTGTCTTCACGGGCGGCGGTGTCAATCTGATTGAGGATATAGAGAAATTTACTCGAGTCGGGCCGGCGGATGGTGTCCGCCACCAGGTACTCCAGGGTATCGTGCATCGCGCCCGGTTCGGGATGGCGGGCATCGAAGAACACCAGCACCAGGTCCGACAGGTCCACAATGTGTTCGGTAATGCGCAGAATCGAGGTGCGCTGTTCGTCCGCATCGAAGCCGGGCGAATCGATGAGGATCTTGCCCCGCAACACCTCGGAAGGGCAGGTTTTGAGCTGGAGGTAGGCATCGATGCGCCGCCCCTCCCCCTCTGCGACTTTGTCGATCTCTTCACCGATCTGATAGAAGGGGAAACGAGGGTCCGCATCCAGGGCCAATCCTGGCAGCGTGTGCACCTCCCCTTCGCGGCCGTGACACACGACGGTGAACTTGTCATCGACCGCCTGATTGCCTGTGAGCTGGAGAGGGTAATCCAGGTAATAGTTGATAAACGTGGACTTTCCTGAAGAGAAGGTCCCGAGAACAGAAATCAGCGGCCACCAGGGAATCAGGGTCGCGTAGGACTGCGTGCGTTTGAGGAGCCCCATCCGATAGGCGACACGGTCGAGTTCCCTGAAGCTCTTGACCGCGGAAAGCAAGACCGGATTTTCATGTGTGAGATGGGATTCGAGGCTCTGCAGTCGCTTCTCAATTACCGGATCGGCGCGCAATGTTATTCTCCGTCATCGATGAGTCGTAACCGGCCGTCCCGCACCCGGAACCCGCACATATTGCCGGTAATATGGATTAAGTTGTAGATCAAGTAGAACCTGCAGACGAGTACAATTACGATGAAGTAAATCAAAAGGGAAAAATCGGGAGACTTTGGGAGATGCTCGGCGCGCTATCCATTGCGAGCCCCACCGGCCGCTCCGCAGCCCCGAATCAGTGACGAACGTTCAGCCGTCATTGCGAGCACTACCCGCCGCTGCGCTGCCCCGAATCGATGACGAACTCTTATCCGTCATCAGGAGGAGCCCCAAGCGACGCGGCAATCCGGGGGTGGGGAGCAGGAGATTACTTCGTCGCTGTGGCTCCTCGTAATGACAGCGGGGAAAGTTCTTCAGGAGCATACCCGCCGCTCCGCAGCCCGAATCAGTAACGAACATTTAGCCGTCATTGCGAGCCGTACCCCCTGCTGCGCAGGCCCGAATCGGTGACGAACCTTTAGCCGTCATTGCGAGCCGTACCCCCTGCTGCGCAGGCCCGAATCAGTGA
>NZ_JAENYR010000132.1 GCF_016841685.1 Thiohalomonas denitrificans | reverse complement strand
GAGTGGCGAGTGGCGAGTGGCGAGTGGCGAGTGGCGAGTGGCGAGTGGCGAGTCTCCAGGAGTCAACCACACCCGCAAACGCCTAGCAACTAGCAACTAGCAACTAGCAACTAGCAACTAGCAACTAGCAACTAGCCACTCGCCACTCGCTACTACCTCAGGTGCGCGCTACAATGCGTACTTCCCGAGTGCGGCGAACGTGAAGCATGAAAATCATCATCCTCGGTGCCGGTCAGGTGGGTTCATCACTGGCGAACAACCTGGCCAGCGAAGCCAACGATATCACCGTGATCGACGTCGACGGCAAACGTCTGCAGGAGCTGCAGGACCGCCTCGATCTGCGCACGGTCGCGGGCCGCGGTTCCCATCCCGAGGTGCTGCGGCGGGCCGGGGCGGAGGACGCGGATATGATTATCGCGGTCACCAACTCGGATGAAACCAATATGGTGGCCTGCCAGGTCGCCTACTCGCTGTTCCATACTCCCACCAAAATTGCCCGCGTGCGTTCCCTGCAGTACCTTCAAAATCCGGAGCTATTCACGCCCGAGGCGATTCCGGTCGATGTGCTGATCAGCCCCGAACAGCTGGTCACCAACTATGTGGTCCAACTGATCGCCCATCCCGGCGCACTGCAGGTACTGGGCTTCGCCGAGGGGAAGGTGCAGCTGGTGGGCGTCAAGGCCTATTACGGCGGGCCGCTGGTCGGGCACGAGCTGCGTACCCTGCGCGACCACATGCCCGGCGTGCAGACCCGGGTAGCGGCCATTTATCGCCGCGACCGGGCCATTATTCCCGAGGGTTCGACTGTCATCGAGGCGGACGACGAGGTCTTCTTTATCGCCGCCAGCAAGGATATCCGCGCGGTGATGAGCGAGCTGCGCCGCCTGGAGAAGCCGGTCAAGCGCATCATGGTGGCCGGCGGCGGCAACATCGGCAAACGCCTCGCGGCGGCGCTGGAAAACAAGTATCAGGTCAAACTCATCGACCATAATCTGGCCCGCACCCGGGACCTCTCCGAGGCCCTCGAGAAGTGTATTGTCCTTTACGGCGATGCCGCCGACGAGGAGCTGCTCCTGGAGGAAAACATCGAAGAAACCGATGTGTTCTGCGCCATGACCAATGACGATGAGGCCAACATTCTCGCGTCGATGCTCGCCAAACGGCTTGGGGCACGCAAGGTCATGGCCCTGATCAACCGGGCCGCCTATGTGGATCTGGTGGAGAGTGGCGACATCGATATTGCAATCTCCCCTCAGCAGGCGACCATCGGTTCCCTGCTCGCCCACGTACGCCGGGGCGATGTGGCCATGGTGCACTCCCTGCGCCGCGGCGCCGCCGAGGCCATCGAGGCGGTGGCCCATGGCGACCGACGTTCGTCGAAAGTGGTGGGCCGGGCGATCGAGGAGATCCGGCTACCGCACGGCACCACGATTGGCGCGATCGTGCGGGGCGATGAGGTGGTGATCGCCCACCACGACACGGTAATCGAATCGGAAGACCACGTCATTCTGTTCGTCATCGACAAACGCCGCATTCCCGAAGTCGAGCAGCTGTTCCAGGTGGGGATCACCTTCCTGTGAGAGACCAGGTTCGGGATACGGTACCCGAACTTTCGGGCCGGCAGGCGAAAGCGTCTGTGGTGGCTATTCGAATCCCGCATCTCGTTTCTCGTCCCTGATCGCATGCAATTCACCGTCGTACAGCGCATTCTGGGTCTGCTGCTGGCCCTCTTCTCCACGACCATGCTGCCGCCGGTCGCTGTCTCACTGCTATTTGGCGACGGCTTTTACGAGTCGTTCCTGCTCGCCTTCGGCCTCACCCTGGCCACCGGATTCGTGCTCTGGCTTCCGGTCCGGAATATTCGCCGGGATCTGCGCTTGCGCGACGGTTTCCTGGTTGTCGTACTGTTCTGGAGCGTGCTGGGGACGTTCGGCGCCCTCCCCTTTGCCGTCGGCGGGGAGCCCAACCTGTCGGTAACCGATGCGGTGTTCGAATCTATCTCGGGGCTCACCACCACCGGGGCCACGGTGATTACCGGGCTCGACAACCTGCCACCCTCGCTGCTCTATTATCGCCAGCAACTGCAGTGGCTCGGCGGCATGGGAATCATCGTGCTGGCCGTCGCCGTCCTGCCGATGCTCGGCGTCGGCGGCATGCAGCTCTACCGGGCCGAAACCCCGGGCCCGATGAAGGACAACAAACTCACCCCGCGCATCACCGAGACCGCCAAGGCCCTCTGGTACATCTACCTGGGACTAACCGTTGCCTGCATGCTGGCCTACTGGGTGGCGGGAATGAGCTTTTTCGACGCCGTAGGCCACGCCTTTTCCACCGTGGCAATCGGCGGTTTTTCAACCCACGACGCCAGCATGGGCTTCTTCCAGGACAAACCGCTCATTGAGATGATCGCCATCATTTTCATGCTGGCGTCCGGGGTAAACTTTGCTTTGCACTTTCTCGCCTGGCGATCACTCAACCTGCGCCCCTACCTCCAGGATGCCGAATTTCGCACCTATGCCATCGTGCTGGGTTCCCTGGCCCTGGTCACCTCCTCCTATCTTTATCTCGCGGAGGTCTTCCCGGAAACCTCTCAGGCGGTGCTGCACGGCGTCTTCCAGGCGGTATCCATCGGCACCACGGCCGGTTTCACCTCCGCCGACTACAGCCAATGGCCGGGCTTTCTGCCGGTAGCACTGCTGTTTGCCAGCTTTGTGGGGGGCTGCGCCGGGTCCACCGGCGGCGGCATGAAGGTGATTCGCTTCCTGTTGCTGATCAAGCAAGGGTTGCGCGAAATCCTTCGCCTTATCCACCCTCATGCAATTATCACGATCAAGATCGGAGGAAAGCCGCTCCCCAGTCGGGTGGTGGAATCGGTATGGGGCTTTTTTGCTACTTACGTGGCGATCTTCGCCTTTCTTCTTCTGCTGCTCATGTTTACCGGACTGGATCAGGTCACCGCGTTTTCCGCCGTGGCCGCCAGCATCAACAATCTCGGACCCGGCCTCGGTGAGGTTGCCACGCACTATGGCAATATCAGCGATTTCGCCAAATGGCTGCTTTGCTTCGCCATGCTGGTGGGACGACTCGAGATCTTCACCCTCCTCGTCCTGCTTACGCCCGCCTTCTGGCGGAAGTAAACTGACAAAGCTGCGCCGCAGCATCGGCGAGGGGGTCATATTCCTCAAGCGCTTCGACAGCGTCTCCCAGGCAAACTTGACTCAAGGAGTTTTCGCTCCGCAACTCTGTTGGAGCAATGCTATTCGGCTCCCGGGTAAACCCCGTCGAAAACCCCTACAGTCACTGGAAAACCCCGTTTCCGTGGACTGGAGAAAAGCCTTTGACAAAACATCCTGTAAAGCAGGGACGAGGTCTTGCCGAACCCTGGTGACAACGCCTTCAAGGCCTACGCCGAAACCCCGGAACGGGTGCTTGCTCAACTAAAGACGGACCCGGTACGCGGTCTGACGGAGGCAGAGGCTCGACGGCGGCGGGAGCGCCACGGCCTCAATCGGCTGGAAAAAGGCCAGCGCCGGAGCCCGCTGGTGATTCTGCTGGACCAATTCAAGAGCCTGGTGATTCTGCTGCTCATGGGAGCGGCGCTGGCGGCTCTGCTCTTCGAGCGGGTGGTGGAGGCCATCGCCATCGCAGTGGCCCTGGCGGTGAACGCAGCCGTGGGCTTCACCATGGAGTACCAGGCGGTGCGCTCGATGGCGGCGCTGAAGCGGCTGGGAGAGGTGCAGGCCCGAGTCCGGCGCGGCGGCACGGGGCGCGATGTGCCCGCGCAGCAGCTGGTCCCGGGAGACCTGGTCCTGCTTGAGGCGGGGGACCAGGTTCCGGCGGATCTGCGGCTTGTAGAGAGTGAGGGGTTCGCATGCGATGAGTCTGCCCTCACAGGCGAGTCGATGCCGGTCTCCAAAGATACCGGCGCGGTCGACCCCGACACAAGCTTGGCCGACCGCACCGGCATGGCCTACAAGGGCACCGCAGTGACCCAGGGCACCGCCACCGGATTGGTGGTGGCGATCGGAATGGGTACGGAAATTGGTCGGATCTCCGCCATGGTCCAGACAGCGCAGGGCGAGCTGACGCCCCTGGAGCGGCGGCTGGAGGCATTAGGAAGACGCCTGGCGGGTTTGACCTTTGTCGTCGCAGGAGTCGTTGCTGCGGCCGGATTGGCCGCGGGCAAGTCCTTGGCGACCATGTTGGAGACAGCGATCGCGCTGGCCATCGCCGCCGTACCGGAAGGCCTGCCGGTGGTCGCCACCGGGGCGCTCGCCCGCGGCATGCACCGGATGGCAGCCCGTAACGCCCTGGTCAAACGCCTCGCCGCGGTGGAGTCACTGGGCGCCGCCAGTGCCATTCTCACCGACAAGACCGGCACCCTGACCGAGAACCGTATGACCCTGGGGGTCATCACCCTGGAGGGGGAGGAGATCAGCCACCATCCCGAGTCTGGGAGTTACCGACGCGATGGGTCTGAGGTCACGCCCGATGACGTTCCGCGTCTGCGCCGGGCGCTGGAGATCGCCACCCTGTGCAATAACGCCGAGGCGGAAGAGAAGCCCGAGGGTGATCCCATGGAGGTGGCCCTGCTCCAGGCGGCGGCTACCGTCGGGATTGGACGCCCGGCCCTGCTCCAACGCCTGCCAGAGGTGCGCGAGGAGCCCTTTTCGTCCGACAGCAAAAAGATGGCTACCGTCCACGCGGATGGCGAAAACTACCGCTACGCAATCAAAGGCGCGCCGGAGACGGTCATTGATCACTGCATCGCGGTGGCCGGTAGGGACGGCAACGAACCGCTGGATGAGGCGGGGCGCGAGCGCTGGAAGGCTCGCAACCACGCCTTGGCCGGGAACGGTCTGCGGGTGCTGGCCCTCGCCGAGAAGCGCGCCGACAGCGATAAAGAGGACCCTTACAAAGGACTCACCCTGGTCGCACTGGCCGGGCTGCTCGACCCACCGCGGGAGGGGGTGCGCGAAGCGGTGGAGGCCTGCCGGGAGGCCGGCATCCGGGTAGTCATGATCACGGGCGACCAACCGGCCACCGCCGGCCACATCGCACGGGAACTCGGCATCGCCGACGAGCAGACACCTCCACCGGTACCGGGTTCAGCCCTCAAGGCGCCCGAGGCGCTTAGTGAAGAGGAGCGACGCCGGGACCTCGCCACTACCGTTTTCGCCCGGGTCAGCCCGGAGCAAAAGCTCGACATCGTCGGGCTGCACCAGCAGGCCGGAGCAGTGGTGGCCATGACCGGCGACGGCATCAATGACGCCCCTGCCCTCAAGAAGGCGGACGTGGGTATCGCCATGGGCCGGCGTGGCACAGACGTGGCCCGTGAAGCGGCGGACATGGTGCTGCGCGACGACGCCTTCACCACCATCGTTGCCGCCATCCGTCAGGGCCGCACCATCTTCGACAACATCCGCCGCTTCATCGTCTATCTTCTTTCCGGCAACCTGGGCGAAATCATGGCCGTCTCGGCGGCTGCTGCCGCCGGGGCGCCCCTGCCTCTCCTGCCGCTGCAGATCCTCTACATCAACTTCGTCAATGACGTACTTCCGGCCCTGGCGCTGGGTATGGGCCACAGCGAGTCGGCCGTCATGCGCCGCTCACCGCGCGCCAAATCGGAGCCCCTGGTTAGCCGCGCCGGCTGGGCCGCCATCTTCGGCTACGGCTTCATCATCGCCGCGAGCGCCCTGGGCGCTCTGGCGGTGGCCCTGCTTTGGCTCGACCTGTCGGTCGCCGCCGCGGTGACCGTCTCCTTCCTAACCTTCGGCTTCGCGCGCCTGT
>NZ_JAENYR010000131.1 GCF_016841685.1 Thiohalomonas denitrificans | reverse complement strand
ATCGGCCAACGAAGGCAATGGCCCCCGTAGGAGCGGCGGAAGCCGCGAAAGCGCCCAGCGCCCCAGCGATTGGAAAAAACTGCGGCTACCGCCGTGTTCGCCCAGGGTCTGCGATCCTGCAAAAGCCCCAAAGCCTGCTTCGCCCCCGCGAAACCTAACCCGCCAACGCCTTTTTGCCCCGACTCAGCATCGGCTTCAGATAATGCCCGGTATAGGAATCGGGATGTTCCGCTACCTCCTCCGGGGTGCCGGATGCCAGCAGCGTACCTCCCTGATCGCCCCCTTCGGGGCCGAGGTCGATAATCCAGTCCGCGGTCTTGATGACGTCCAGGTTGTGCTCGATGACCAGGACGGTATTGCCGTGGTCGCGCAGGCGGTGGAGCACGGCCAGAAGCTGTTCGATATCATGGAAATGCAGCCCGGTGGTCGGCTCGTCGAGAATGTAGAGCGTACGGCCGGTATCCCGCTTCGACAGCTCCCGAGCCAGCTTCACGCGTTGCGCTTCGCCGCCGGAGAGGGTGGTGGCGCTCTGGCCCAGGCGGACGTAGGAGAGGCCCACGTCCATCAGCGTCTGTAGCTTGCGCGCTACCACCGGTACCGGGTCGAAATAGACCCGGGCCTCCTCCACGGTCATCTCCAGTACTTCGAAGATGTTCTTGCCCTTGTATTTGACCTCCAGCGTCTCCCGGTTGTAGCGCTTGCCCTTGCAGACGTCGCAGGCGACATGGATATCCGGGAGAAAGTGCATCTCCACTTTGATTAGCCCGTCACCCTGGCACGCCTCGCAGCGGCCGCCCTTGACGTTAAAGCTGAAGCGGCCGGGCATGTATCCGCGGGCCCGCGCCTCCGGCGTGCCGGCGAACAGTTCCCGGATCGGGGTAAACAGACCGGTATAGGTCGCCGGATTGGAGCGTGGCGTACGGCCGATGGGACTCTGGTCGATATCCACGACCTTGTCGAAATTCTCCAGGCCGATGATCTCGGCCACCGGCGCCGGGTCCTCTCCGGTGCCGTTCACGGAGAGGGCAGCGTGTCGATAGAGGGTGTCGTTGATCAGCGTCGATTTGCCCGAACCCGAAACGCCCGTGATGCAGGTCATCAGGCCGACGGGGACGTCGACGCTCATCCCCTTCAGGTTATTGCCGCTGGCGCCGCGGATCTTCAGCTGCCGTTCCGGATTCGGCGCCGTGCGCTCGGCCGGCACGGCGATCTGGCGCTTGCCCGACAGGTATTGCCCGGTCAGCGAGTCCTTACTTCGCATGATCTGGCCGGGTGTGCCCTGGGCGACGATTCGGCCCCCGTGGGCCCCGGCTCCGGGACCGATATCCAGCACGTGGTCGGCACTGCGGATGGCGTCCTCGTCGTGCTCGACCACGATGACGGTGTTCCCCAGGTCGCGCAGGCGAAACAGGGTACTGAGCAGCCGATCATTGTCCCGCTGGTGCAGACCGATAGAGGGCTCGTCGAGGATATACATGACGCCCACCAGCCCCGCGCCGATCTGGCTCGCCAGCCGAATGCGCTGCGCCTCGCCGCCGGAGAGGGTGTCGGCACTGCGGTCCAGGGCCAGGTAGTTGAGGCCCACATTGACCAGAAACTGCAGACGCTCCTCGATTTCCTTGACGATCTTCTCGGCGATTTCACCGCGCCAGCCGGGCAGGGTCAGGTGCCCGAAGAATTCCGTTGCCCGGCCCACCGGCATCGAGGTGATTTCCGGCAGGGTGCGCCCGGCGACGAAGACGCTGCGTGCGGAGCGGTTCAGGCGGGTTCCGCCGCAGTCGGGGCAGGACTGGGTGCTGAGAAACTTGGCCAGCTCTTCGCGCACCATATTGGAATCGGTCTCGCGATAGCGCCGCTCCATGTTGGGGATGATCCCCTCGAATGGGTGTTTGCGCCGGCGACCACCGGGATAGATGAATTCGATCGGTTTGTCGCTGCCGTAGAGCAGGGCGTCACGGATTTTCTTGTCGAGCTGCTCAAAGGGCGTCTCGATGTCGAAACCGTAGTGTGCTGCCAGACAACTCAGCATCTGAAAGTAATGGGCATTGCGCCGGTCCCAGCCGCGTACCGCACCACCCGCCAGGCTGAGTTCGGGATGCAGCACTACTCGGGAGGGATCAAAATAGGGCTTGACCCCCAGGCCGTCACAGGTGGGACACGCCCCGGCCGGATTATTGAACGAAAACAGCCGTGGCTCCAGCTCCGATAGTGAGTACCCGCATACCGGGCAGGCAAAGCGCGCCGAGAACACCATGTCCTTTTCTTCCCCGTCCATGAAGGCCACTGAAGCGATGCCGTCCGCCAGATTGAGCGCCGTCTCGAAAGAGTCGGCCAGGCGCTGTTTGATATCCGGGCGCACCTTGAAACGGTCCACCACCACTTCAATCGTGTGCTTCTTGCGAAGCTCCAGCGTGGGTGGCTGGTCCAGTTCGATCACCGTGCCGTTGACGCGGGCGCGCACGAAGCCCTGGGCGCGCAGTTCGTCAAAGATCTGTACGTGTTCGCCCTTGCGGTCCTGAATCACCGGGGCGAGCAGCATCAGTTTGGTGCCCTCCGGCAGCCCCGCTACCTGGTCCACCATCTGACTGACCGTCTGCGCCTCGAGAATGATGTCGTGCTCCGGGCAGCGCGGCTCGCCGGCACGGGCAAAAAGCAGGCGCAGATAGTCGTAAATCTCGGTGACCGTGCCGACCGTGGAACGCGGGTTGTGGGAGGTCGACTTCTGCTCGATGGAAATCGCCGGCGAGAGCCCCTCGATATGGTCGATATCCGGCTTTTCCATCACCGACAGGAACTGGCGGGCATAGGCCGACAGCGACTCCACATAGCGCCGCTGGCCCTCGGCATAAATGGTGTCGAACGCCAGAGAAGACTTCCCGGAGCCCGAAAGCCCGGTGAAGACGATCAACTTGTTGCGGGGCAACTCCAGATCAAAGTTCTGAAGATTATGGGTCCGCGCACCTCGGATCCGAATGGTATCCATGTAAGTCCTGTTTGAGAAAATGAGATTTGCTCCCGGACATCCTGTCCCCGCGGCATACCATCCGTCCCTGGACGTCGCCGCTCCCGGACATCCTGTCCCCGCGGCATACCGTCCATCCCTGGACGTCGCCGCTCCCGGACATCCTGTCCCCGCGGCATACCGTCCATCCCTGGATGTAACCCGTTAATATACGCCTTCGGCCTGTCGCGAGGCAAAAAGGCCAGGGAACGACCTACCGGCTCCGGGGACAAAACGGCGCATTCCTTTGGACCGTACTCCACTCCATACATTCCCACCCGTACGACGGGCTAAAGCCCGACCTACAGCCTCGGACCATCGGATCCCACCCGTAGTCGGGCTTCAGGCCGACAAACAGCCGCCAAATCTCCTCTCCTCCGGGCCGGCCTTCAAACCCATAACTGACTTCCTTGCTGGGGAAAACGAACCTGCTAAGATAGCGCGCTGGATTGTCCGTCGGGGGTCGTCCCCGGTGCGCAAACGTCTCAATAAATCGAAGAATTTGATACCCGCCCAATGTCACCCGAACAGATGACCCCTCGGGAACGCCGTGCCGCCATCTCCTTGGCCGGCATCTTTGCCACCCGTATGCTCGGACTTTTTCTCATCCTGCCGGTATTCGCGCTCTACGCCGAGGACCTGGAGGGGGTGACGCCGACCCTGGTGGGGGTGGCCATCGGCATTTACGGCCTCACCCAGGCCCTCTTCCAAATCCCCTTCGGCATGCTCTCGGACCGAATCGGACGCAAGCCGGTGATCGTGGCGGGTCTGCTGCTGTTTGCCATCGGCAGCGCGATAGCGGCCACGGCCGACACCATTAATGGCGTCATTATCGGTCGCACCCTGCAGGGCTCAGGGGCGGTTGCCGCTGCGATCATGGCGCTGGCCGCCGATCTCACCCGCGAGGATCACCGGCCCAAGGCCATGGCCATTATCGGCATGACCATCGGCGTCTCTTTTCTGATCGCCATGGTGGCCGGGCCTGTCCTGGATGGCTGGGTAGGGGTCCCTGGCATTTTCTGGCTGACCGCCGTGCTGGCCCTGGCCGGCATCGCCATCCTTCTGCTCGCGGTTCCCACACCCGCCAGCAGTCGCGTGCACCGCGATGCCGAAGCGGTGCCCCAACAGTTTCGCCAGGTTCTGGCCGACACTCAGCTGCTGCGCCTCGATTTCGGCATCCTGGTCCTGCATCTGGTCCTTACTGCCGGTTTCGTCGTACTCCCCCTTGCCTTACGGGACGCCGGGTTGGTGAGTACCGACCACTGGCAGCTCTATCTGCCGGTGATGGCGATCGCCATGGCCGGAGCCATCCCCTTCATCGTCCTGGCGGAAAAAAAGCGCCTTATGAAGCCGATCGTCATAGGCGGCATCGCACTCCTGGGGCTCAGCGAGATCGGTTTTATTTTTCTGCACGACAGCTTCTGGTCGCTAGCGGTGCTGATGGGGCTGTTCTTCATCGCCTTCAATCTGATGGAGGCGCTGATGCCATCGCTGATCGCCAAAACCGCCCGGGTGCAGAGCAAAGGCACTGCCATGGGCGTCTACTCCAGCTCACAGTTTGTCGGCGCGTTTATCGGCGGGGCGGCGGGCGGCGGCCTCTATGGCCAATTCGGCCCGGCCGGCGTTTTCCTGTTCTGCGCCATCCTGCTGGCCGTATGGTGGCTGCTGGCCATAACCATGAAACAGCCCCGTTATCTGGCCTCGGCCATGGTCAACGTCGGGCCGCTGGACCCCGCCCGGGCCGCTGAACTGGAGAGCGAGTTCCGCCATGTCGATGGCGTCGAAGAAGTCTATGTCGAGCTTGATGACGGGATCGCCTACCTGCGGGTCGACAACGCCAAACTCGACCATGCCGAGCTCGACCGGTTTTCCGCATGAATCCGCGAAGCCCGAACTCCACCCGGCTTTGAATCTCTGGCACAATATCGGACTTTATGGGTTTACTTGCCAGGGAGTGGCTGGCCATTCGATAGTCAGCAACATTTCCCCGGAAGAACGGCCAGGCCCGCACGTGGGTGGCCGGAGTTTGCGGCAGCACGAACCATAACGGAGTAAAACATGGCACGAGGAATCAACAAGGTCATATTGGTCGGCAATCTGGGGCGCGATCCGGATGTCCGCTACACCTCAAACGGCAGTGCTGTGGCCAATATTGCGATTGCGACTTCCGAGCAGTGGAAGGACAAACAGACCGGTCAGCAGCAGGAAAAAACGGAATGGCACCGGGTCGTCATGTTCGGCCGCCTGGGCGAGATCGCCGGTGAATACCTGCGCAAGGGCCAGCAGGTCTATATCGAAGGCCGTCTGCAGACCCGGAAATGGCAGGGTCAGGATGGCCAGGATCGCTACACCACCGAAATCGTCGCCAACGAAATGCAGATGCTGGGCGGTCCGCGGGGTAGCGGTAGCGGCAGTGCCGACTATAACCCGGGCGCGGGCCAGGGTGGCGAACAGGGTGGACCCCAGGGCGGGAGCGGAGCGCCCTCCGGCGGCGGTCAGGCACCCGGTGGGCAGGCATCCGGCGGCGGCCAGGCCCCTGCACCCTCCAGTGGAGGAAATTTCGACGATTTTGACGACGATATTCCGTTTTGATTAGTACGTTTGTGTATATCTGTTGATAAAAAGTAACTGCTCGCCCGGGTGATTATGCGCGGCATAGGAGATTCGTCATCCCCTCGCAGGCGGGGATCCATATGTCGACGTCATCCCCGCGCAGGCGGGGATCCAGGGGTTGAGCAACACAGTCCGCGGCTGTCCGTGACGTCATCCCCGCGCAGGCGGGGATCCATATGTCTATCTCTTGCGGGTCGAGCCGGATTTCCCGTCATCCCCGCGCAGGCGGGGATCTATATGTCTACGTCATCCCCGCGCAGGCGGGGATCTATATGTCTACGTCATCCCCGCGCAGGCGGGGATCCAGAGCGCGCCCGCTCGATGG
>NZ_JAENYR010000130.1 GCF_016841685.1 Thiohalomonas denitrificans | reverse complement strand
CCTGACGTTTTTGGGGGGCTCTGAAAGTATCGCCAAGCATGCAACAGTACACTAGGTGCGGGAGACGCGCGACAGAGGAAAATCACAGGTAAAGGTACTGCCGCGACCCGGCACACTGTCGATGCGCAAGCGCGCCTCATGCCGGTTCAAAACGTGTTTGACAATAGCAAGTCCGAGACCCGTACCACCGCTGTCACGGGAGCGGCCCACGTCAACCCGGTAGAACCGTTCCGTCAACCGCGGGATGTGCGCCGCCTCGATCCCGATGCCGGTGTCTGCAACGGCATAATGGGCCCCCTGTTCATCCGCCCACCAGCGAATGCGAATGCGGCCCGCCTCGGGCGTATAGCGAATGGCATTGATCACCAGATTGGCGAAGGCGCTATGCAATTCTCGCTCGGCACCGTAAAGCCCCGCTTCGGATTCGGAATCGATGCTGATCTGCTGTCTCTTTTGGGCTGCGAGATGCTCGACATCCTCGTAAATCGTGGCGATGAGCGCAGGCATGGATACCGGCTTTTCAGGAGGGCGATTGCTATCGGTCTCCAGACGCGAGAGCAGCAAGAGATCTTCGACGATGTGCTGCATACGAGACGCTTGCTGCTGCATCAGGAGCAGTGAACGACTCCATTCACGAGCGCACTCATCATCGGTGTCGATCATGGTTTCCAGAAAACCGTTAACCACCGTAAGGGGTGTTCGCAGTTCATGGGAGACGTTGGCCACAAAATCCCGCCGCATCTGTTCGAGCCGCTGCTGCTGACTCACATCTCGCAGGATCAGAAGCCGCAGGTCGCGGCCATAGGGGATCACCCGGGCACTCAGCGTCGTTTCCGGGTCTTTGGGTGCGGGAATAAGGATGTACCCCGACTCGTTCCCGCTTTCCAGAAAATTACCGAATTCGGGGTAGCGAATCAGGTTGTCGATCCGCTGGCCCACATCCTGGCCCGCATGCAGTTTGATCAATTGCCGGGCGGCGTCATTGAACCACTGGATTTCGTCACCGGGCCCGAGCACCACCGTGGCGTCGGGCATCGCCGATGTCGCCTCCCGAAACTGACTCAGCATGGCAGCGAGGCGTTTCTTCTGGGCCCGCTCTCGCTGCCGCTTGCCGTAGAGGAGATAGAAGACTTCGCTCCAGATACCGCTCGCTTCAGGCGGCTGATAGGTCCGGCCATCACGCAGCCACTGCTCGAGCCGACGCAGATTGTGGAGATGCCAGAGCATATAGGCCAGCAGCCCCAGAAAAAGGAAGACTCCCGGCTTGCCAAGGACCGCTCCAATCAGCCAGGCGCCGATCAGAATGATACCCAATCGAAAGAACTCGGCACTCCAGGGGCGTGGCAAGGGTGATTACCCGTCAGGTGAGAAACGGTAGCCGGCACCACGAACCGTCTGAATCAGACTATCGTGGCCGCTCGGGGTCAATGCCTTGCGCAGCCGGCGAATATGCACGTCGACCGTACGCTCCTCCACGACTGCACCGCGACTCCACACCCTATCGAGCAGTTGAGAACGACTGTAGACCCGCTCCGGGTGAGACATAAAGAAATGCAGCAGCCGAAACTCGGTCGGCCCCACGTCGAGGGACTGCTCATTGGCGCTCACACGATGGCTTTGCGCATCGAGCATCAGCCCCTCCGCCGAGAATATTCCTTCGAGATTGTCCGCGGAGGCGCGCCGCAGGACGGCGTTGATGCGCGCGATCAGTTCCCGGGGAGAAAAAGGTTTGGTGATGTAGTCATCCGCTCCCACCTCGAGGCCGCGAACACGGTCATCCTCCTCACTGCGGGCGGTCAGCATGATGATGGGCAGATCCCTGGTGTAGTCGTCTTTTTGCAGACGACGGGCCAGTTCGATACCGCTGGCTCCGGGCAGCATCCAGTCGAGCAGCAGCAGATCCGGTCGCCGATCGGCCAATACCCGGTCGGCTCCCGCCGCGTCACCGGCCTCCAGGGTTTCGAAGCCGGCACGCGTCAATGCCATGACGACCATGGTACGGATAGCCGGTTCGTCTTCAACCAGCAGAATGCACTTACCTGTCATATCTTCGCAACACATTGCCCATGTCGCTACCATTTTAAAGCCCGGTATGTGACAAGGGTGTGACACGGCTTGTTCAACCTCTACGAACTCCGCATCTCCATGTTAACCCGGAAAATTCACGAACTCACCGCAAAGATGCCAAGAGCAGAATTCAATTGTCTTATCGGCATACATGACCGGGAAACGACGGAAACAGCAGAACCTCGGCGATAATGCAAGATGCTGTAATCAAAGCTTTGCGTCCTTTGCGTCTTCACCTACATGGATGTAGGTGAGGGGCGTGAGCAGGAGCGGAAGCTTTGCGGTGAACAATCCGGGTTAAATCGTTGGGTGTTTTCCGAACCGGCTATTTCTCCAGTTGGCTGACATCCCGCACCGCACCGCGGGCGGCGGAGGTGGTCATGGCGGCATAGGCCTTGAGCGCCGCGGAGACCCGGCGCTCCCGACCGACCGGCTTCCAGGCATCGGCACCTTTGGCCTGCATCACCTCACGACGCCTGGCCAGTTGCTCATCGGACAGGGCCACGCGGATGGAGCGCTTGGGGATATCGATCTCGATGGTGTCGCCAGACTCCACCAGGCCGATAGCGCCGCCTTCGCCGGCCTCGGGTGAGACATGGCCGATGGAGAGCCCCGAGGTGCCGCCGGAGAATCGCCCGTCGGTCAGCAGGGCACACGCCTTGCCCAGTCCCATGGATTTGATATAGGAGGTGGGATAGAGCATCTCCTGCATGCCCGGTCCGCCGCGCGGCCCCTCGTAGCGGATGATCACCACGTCGCCGGCCTTGACCTCGCCGCCGAGGATCTTCTCCACCGCCTCCTCCTGGGCCTCGCAGATCACCGCCGGGCCGGAAAACGTGAGGATCGACTCGTCCACCCCCGCGGTCTTCACCACGCAACCCTCCTCGGCGATATTGCCGTAGAGCACGGCCAGGCCGCCCTCCTTCGAGAAGGCGTGCTGGAAATCGCGGATGCAGCCGTGTTCCCGATCGAGATCGAGACCGGCGTAACGCTTGTCCTGACTGAAAGCCTTGGTAGTCGGCACGCCGCCGGGTGCTGCCTGATAGAAGGTCCAGCGCTTCGCATCCCGGGTACGGCGGACATCCCAAAGGTCGATGGCTTCACCGATGGTGCCGGCGTGGACGGTGGGGATGTCCCGGTGCAGCAGACCGGCACGCTCCATCTCTCCCAGAATCGCCATGATGCCGCCGGCACGGTGTACATCCTCGATGTGGTACTGCGGCGTGGCCGGTGCCACCTGGCACAGGTGCGGCACCTTGCGTGAGAGCCGGTCTATATCGGCCATGGTAAACGGTACCTCGGCCTCCTGCGCCGCTGCCAGCAGATGCAAAATGGTGTTGGTGGAGCCGCCCATGGCGATATCCAGGCTCATGGCATTTTCAAATGCCTCGGCGGTGGCGATAGAGCGCGGCAGAACAGATTCATCGTCCCCTTCGTAATAGCGTCTGGCGAGAGCCACCACGATACGGCCCGCCTCCTGGAACAGGCGCTCCCGATCCGCATGGGTCGCCAGCAGCGTCCCGTTTCCAGGCAGAGACAGCCCCAGGGCCTCGGTCAGGCAATTCATGGAATTGGCGGTGAACATGCCGGAGCAGGAGCCGCAGGTCGGACAGGCGGAACGCTCGATGGTCTCCACATCTTCATCGCTTTCGTTGGGATCCGCCGCGGCCACCATGGCGTCCACCAGATCCAGGTGCACCTCGCCGCCCTTCACCACTGCCTTGCCCGCCTCCATCGGTCCGCCGGAGACGAAGATGGTGGGGACATTCAGGCGCAGGGCGGCATTCAGCATCCCGGGGGTGATCTTGTCGCAGTTGGAGATGCACACCAGTGCGTCCGCACAGTGGGCATTCACCATGTACTCCACCGAGTCGGCGATGATCTCACGCGAGGGCAGGGAGTAGAGCATGCCGCCGTGGCCCATGGCGATCCCGTCGTCGACGGCGATGGTGTTGAACTCCTTGGCCACCCCGCCGGCCGCCTCGATCTCCCGCGCCACCAGTTGACCCATATCCTTGAGGTGGACATGGCCGGGCACGAACTGGGTGAATGAGTTGGCGATGGCGATAATCGGCTTGCTGCCGAAATCATCGTCTTTCATACCGGTGGCGCGCCAGAGGGCGCGGGCGCCAGCCATGTTGCGGCCGTGAGTCGAGGTCCAGGAGCGATAGCGCGGCATCGGAAAACCCTATCTATTGAAAACACGAATCGGGATAGGATACCAGAGGGGAGAGAGTGTGGGGATCGGGGAGCAGACATCGAGACAAACAGCGTCCGTGTTCCCGGGCTTGACCTGCAGGTCGACCTCAGGCTGACGAAGGGTGTCGGGCCAGCCCGAATTTCGTAGGTCATCGAAAAAGCAGTTCGGGGTTCTGCACGCGCGGCGCTCGCGCGTGCAGAAGTCGAATTACTACATACCCGAAGGGGACATAGGGCGTTCGCCGGCACCGCCGTCCTGCATAGCACCGTCGTCCTGCATAGCACCGCCGTCCTGCATGGCACCGCCGTCCTGCATGGCGCCACCGTCCTGCATGGCATCGTCATCCTGCAGACCGGTGTCCGCATCCTCTTCGCTCTCGACGAAAGCCGCGAACTCGGAGGACTCGGGATCGAGGCCCAGGGCATCGATGGTATCGCGATCGATTTCACCCGTCGCCTGCATGCCCTCCGCTTCCTGGAACTCGCTCAGGGCACTCTGGGTCTGTGGGCCCCAGATCCCATCTTCGGGACCGGCAGAGTAGCCTTCGCGATTCAGCGCCTGCTGCAGCTGCAGGACAGCATCCGAATGCTCACCCTGGGCAGCCTGCTGTTCCGCGGCTCCGGGCTGCTGCATCGCACCCTGCTCCGCCGAACCGGGGGAGTAAGCTCCCCCCGACTGTTCACCTGCCGCATGCACCAGCGGTGCGGAAATCAGCGCGGCCGCTGCACACAGTCCGAGAAAAGGTTTGAATTGCATTATTCACCTCCGTGTGGATTTAACGGCGCGTGCTTGCGCCTCCCGAAAGCGTATACGGAACGGCACCGGATTCAAGCCGTAATAGATAAGGGTTGCCACGCAGTTCTCAATTCAGACGCTTATCGCGGCTTCCGCCGCTCCCACAGGGGGGCATCAAGTGGTGGTCGTGCACCCCTGTAGGAGCGGCGGAAGCCGCGATTTCCTGGAAGAACAGCAAAACCCACGGTACAATCTCGGCAAAAACCACTCACTGTGCAATGGAATCTGCCAACCACCAGTCACCTCACGTATCCGCCCTACGCCGTGGACGCTTTTCCGAACCTGGGCGCATTTATCTGGTCACCACCGCCACCAACCACCGACGCCCTCTGTTCACCGATTTTCATCTCTCCCGGCTCGCTATCAAGGAGCTGCAGCAGAGCGATGTGCGCGGACGTTGCGAGACGCTGGCTTTCGTGCTCATGCCCAACCATCTGCATTGGCTGCTGCAGCTCAGAGATACCGACCTTTCGCGGCTGCTGAGGCTTTTCAAGGCGCACTCCGGGAAGGTAATTAATGCGGCATGCAGCACACCGGCGCATCGCATTTGGCAACCGGGTTTTCATGATCACGCGCTGCGCAAGGAAGAGGACATCGTCAAGGTTGCACGCTACGTCATCGCCAACCCGCTCCGCGCCGGCCTGGTCAGGCGGGTTGGCGACTATCCGCACTGGGACGCTGTCTGGTTGTAGGCAGATGAGAGGCAGTTTTCGCGGCTTCCGCCGCTCCTACGGGGACGGAGGTGTGAGGGTTATCGCGGCTTCAGCCGCGCTAATCATGCCGGGGCCCGCGACCGCTGGGACTCCCCCGCTAACGGCTTGCGCGGCGGCACTTCACAGCCGCCGTCAGCTCCGTCAAAGCGGCGCACCAGCGGTGAGGAGTTGGCCGGCCACTGTCTCTTTACCTGGTTGTCGGGGGCGTCACCGGTAAAGACCAGGTAACCGTACTTGCCATAGTGGGGCACCTTACGGGCGAGTCCGGGGA
>NZ_JAENYR010000013.1 GCF_016841685.1 Thiohalomonas denitrificans | reverse complement strand
CTGGCCTGCCAGAAGATAGCCAAGAGTCGCTGCGGAGAGCGCTGCAAGCGCTCCGGACAGCAGACCGAGGGCGAGGAACTCGGCGATCAAGGCGCCGCGCACCTGGCGGCGGCTGGCACCCAGAGTTCGCATCAACGCACTCTCCCGAAGACGCTCGTCGCGGGTCGCCTGAATGGCGGCGAGCAGCACCACGATGCCGGCAGCGAGCGTAAACAGAAACACAAATTCCACGGCCAGGCTGACCCGGCCGATGATGTCCCGAACCCGACTCATGATGGCGTCCACGTCCACCACCGTCACGTTCGGGAAGCGCCGCACCAGTTCGGCCAGGGCGACCCTCTCGGCCTCCGGGACAAAAAAACTGGTGATAAAACTGGCCGGTTCGTCCTCAAGCAGCGCGGGTGTTCCGATCACGAAGAAGTTGACCCGGAACGAATCCCACTCGACGGCCCGAAGGCTGGTGACCGTCCCTTCCACGGGTTTTCCCGCAACCTGAAACCGTAGACGGTCGCCCGGTTCGATCCCCAGCGTCTCTGCGATGCCCTCCTCCACCGACCACTGGTGAAGCGCCTCGGATCGGGATGGAGCCCCCCACCACTGCCCGGCTACGATGCGATTATCCGGAGCGAGCTGCCGGGCCGAGGAGAGATTGAATTCCCGCTCGGAAAGCCGCTGTGCACGCGGGTTTTCGTACTCTTCCGGAGTCACCGGTTCACCGTTGATAGCCGAAAGCCGGCCCTTGATCATCGGCTGAAAGGTCGGAGCTGTACCAATCCGCTCCTGCAGGAAGGCCTCCAGTTTTTCGACCTGTCCGGGCTGCACGTTGATCAGAAAGTGGTTCGGTGCATCCGGCGGCAGGCTGTCGCGCCAATCGGAGAGCAGGTCGCCACGGACGATGGAGAGCAGCAACAGCACGGTAATACCAAGCCCGAACGCCACCACCTGGATTCGACTCTCCCGCGCCCGTCGCGGAATATTGGCGAGGCCAAACCGCCAAGAGACCCCGACCCGTTTGCGCAGTGGAGTCAGCGCGCCCACCAGCAGTGCCGCCACCGCTCCCAATATCGCCAGGGTTGCCGCCGCGCCACCGAACACATAGAGGGTCAGCCGCACATCCTGCGCCTGCCACAACATCAGTACCAGCAGCGCGGCCAAGGCCCCGCCATAGACGACCATGCCGCTGGGCCGCACCGGGCCCAGCTCCTGACGCAATACCCGCATCGGCGGGACACCCTTCAGTGAAAGCAGGGGCGGAACGGCAAACCCGGCAAGGGTCACCAGACCGGCCGCCATGCCGCTGACCAATGGCCACCACGAGGGCGCGGGCAGCGCCTGGGTGAACAGCTCGGCGAGGATCCCCGCCAACACCGCCTGGGAGATAAAGCCCACCACACATCCGATCGCCGAGGCGATGATGCCGAGGAAGAGCAGTTCCAGCAGGTAGGTCCGCGTCACCCACGCTTGCGAGGCGCCAAGACAGCGCATCACCGCGGTGGCATCGTACTGACGATAGGCGTGTCGGTGAGCCGCGGTAGCGGCCGCTACCCCGGCGAGCAGAACGGCGACCAGGGCCGCCAGGCCGAGAAACTGCTCGGCCTTCTCCAGCGCCGAACCCACTGCCGGCCGCGCCTCGCTGCTGCCCCGCCAGTGCTGGCCACCAGCCAGTTGCGGCTCTATCCAGCGCCCGAAGCGATTGAGCGCCGACGCCCCACCGGACAGTAGCAGGCGATAGGTGACCAGGCTGCCGGTCTGTACCAGACCAGTAGCCGGCACATCGGAGAGGTTCATCATCACCCGGGGCGCGATGGCGAACAGCTCCCCTCCGCGGTCCGGTTCATACACCAATACTCTGGAAAAGGTGAATTCCTCACTGCCGAGCCGAACCGCATCGCCCGGCTCCACATCCAGCAAAGCTGCCAGTCGGGCCTCCAGCCATACCCCGCCCGGCTCAGGTCCGGATTCGATGGGATGGTCGGGCGCAAACGGTTCCGGAGCCACCCGCAACTCGCCCCGCAGGGGATAATTTTCACCGGTGGCCTTGACCTCCACCAACTGCAAGGCGTCTTTGGCGCTCACCACCGTGCGGAAGGACTGGGTACGGGCCGTCGCCAACCCCGATTCCCGGGCACGTGCCAGCCACTCCGGGTTGAGGGGCTGGCCGCTCTCCAGTACGCGGTCAGCAGCCAGAAGCTCGCCGGCCTGGCGCTCCATGGCGCCACGCACGCGATCGGTGAAAAACCCCACCGCGGAGACACTGCCTACGGCGATCACCAGCGCCAGGACAATGAGCCGCAGCTCTCCCGCACGCCAGTCGCGTAGCAGGCTGCGCCAGGCGAACCGCACAACGTTCATGCCGGGTGCGGGAGGCGCCCCGCCTCCAGCTCCAATGCACGGTCGCAACGTCCGGCCAGCCCCGCATCATGGGTCACCAGCAACAGCGTGGTGCCTTGTTCGGCGTTCAGACCGAACAGAAGATCAATCACCTGGGCCCCGGTGCGGGTGTCCAGATTGCCGGTCGGCTCGTCGGCCAACAGCAGCCGCGGCCGAGTGGCAAACGCGCGGGCGATGGCAACCCGCTGCTGCTCCCCGCCCGATAGCTGATGCGGCAGATGACGGGCCCGTTCCGACAGCCCTACCACCGCCAGTAACTCTGCGGCACGCTCGTGCGGCGCATCGGCGCCGGCCAGCTCCAGCGGCAGCATGGTATTCTCCAGTGCCGTGAGATTTGGCAGCAGCTGAAAGGACTGAAAGACAAAGCCGAGCAACTGCGCACGCATCGCGGCGCGGCCATCCTCATCGAGGGCGGTGATCTCGGTACCATCGAGCCAAATCTGACCCCGGGTCGGTGTGTCCAGGCCGGCCAGCAGACCCAGCAGGGTGGATTTTCCGGAACCCGATATGCCCAGGACGGCAACTGCCTCGCCGGGCATTACGGACAGGTCGATATCCTGGAGAAGGTGAAGACGCCCTTCCGGACTGTCCACCTCCATGCCAAGATTACGGGTCTGAATCATCGGATGGGAGGACGCGGTGTTCATCATTAGACGCGTAGTCATTCTCTTGTTGTGGGTCTGCGGGACTATAGCAGCAAGCCCTTGCGAATCCGATGAACGGCCGGCTCTACTGGTACTGGGCGACAGTCTCAGTGCCGCCTACGGCCTGCCGATGGAAAAGGGCTGGGTTCATCTGCTGGCTCAACGGCTTGAACAGCGCGGCTATTCGCACCGGATAGTAAACGCCAGCACCAGCGGCGAAACCAGCCGCGGCGGCCGCGAACGGCTGCCTGCGCTGCTGAAGCGACACGAACCGCAGGTGGTCGTAATCGAACTGGGCGGCAATGACGGCCTGCGCGGCTTACCTCTGGAACGGCTAAAGTCGAACCTGGCAATGATGATCCGACAGGCCCGGGAGTCCGGCGCCCGCGTGCTCCTGGTCGGCATACAGATGCCACCCAATTACGGTCCCGAATACACCCGCCGCTTCAGTGCAGTCTACCGGGAGTTGAGCGAAGAGATGATGGTCGCCCTCGTGCCTTTCCTGCTGGAAGGCGTGGCCGGTGACAGCACCCTCATGCAACCCGACGGCATGCACGCCACCGCTGCCGCGCAGCCGAAACTGCTCAATAGTGTCTGGAAGCATCTGGAACCGCTGTTGAGAGAAACCACTGAAAACACAGAGTCTGACTCAGTCAATCCTGCCCTCGTGACGGCCGCTATTCTCGGACAGGCTCCTAGTTTTGTCTTTGTGGCCTCCGAGTCAGATCCCCAGTGAGGCTGCGATCTGCCGTACGCCATCGACGATGTACTGGACCGCGAGGGCGGCGAGGATCAGCCCCAGTAACCGGCTGATGACGTTGGCGCCGGTCTCGCCAAGCCAATCCATCACCCGGGCGGAGAGCATGAGGGAGAGCAGGGTGAAACCCATGATGATGAAGATAATCGCCACCATGCCGGCAGTAACGGCAGGTGTCTTGCCGCTGTCCGCCATCAGCAGAACGGTGGTCATCGCTCCGGGGCCGGCCAGGAGCGGGAAGGCCAGCGGGAAAACCGAGATGTCCTCCTTCGCAAAGGCCTCTTCCCGTTCCCGGAAAGTTGCCGAACGCAACCCGGATTGGCGGGCGAACACCATGTCGATAGCCAACATGAACAGAAGAATGCCGCCGGCGATTCGAAAGGCCGGTTGACCGATGCCCAGGGTGCGCAGCAGCATTTCCCCGATGAAAAAGAAGGCTACCAGAATGAAGGTGGAAAGGATGGTGGCGCGCAGAGCCATCGAGCTCCGGAAAACCCGGTCGCCGTGGCGCGTCAGACCACTGAAGATCACGGCGATTCCGATGGGATCGACGACCACAAACAGGGTGACCAGATTGTTGACCAGCAATTCGGTCATGATTGGTGGATCGGTGGGGAGACCCCCTTAACTGTAGTTGACGCACCGGTAGCCTGTCGGCTCAGGCCGCTCGACTACATAAGAGCGGACCCGTGACTATCGCCAGGTCCGATAAACGACTGGTGGGCCAATGCCGTAAGGCATCACCTGCCGATGCCGATCAGCAGCCACCCGGGAAACGGAATCTCTTCAGAGGCAGCCCCATCAAGCGGCCACCCGACAGATAGAGATAAGCTAGGCAGAGCCGCCGCCGTCTGCGGCCCATCAATCACCCGATCCAGAAGCCCCCCGGTTCGCGTCGTTCACCAACTCAAACAAGTTCATCAAACAGCAGGCGCTGAGCGCGAACACACACTAGTGAATTGGCTGACTATTTGATGTTAAGACCGACCTGCATGCCGCGCGAGCCGCATTGCGCAGCAAACCGAACCTGCTACTTTTCGATCAATCGAAACGGGTTTTTTGGGAGATCGCGCGATGGGCAAAAAAGCGGACGTGACGGTCCATATCGACGAGGAACTCGACGATGCCCGCACTTCACAGGTCTGCTCCACCCTGGAAGGAGTGAACGGCATTCAGCGTGTACGTTGTGCAGAACACCAAAAGCATCTTATCGTCGTGGAATTCGATCCGGATGCCGTCGACAGCCATGCGGTTCTGGACCATGTGCAGCGACAGGGATTGCATGCCGAACTGATCGGGCTCTAGGAGCCCGAGTATTTGCTTGTGTTTACCCTGTCCTGTTCCTGTCCTGTCCCGGAAGGATACCGGTTAACCGTTATGCCCGCCCTGTGAATGACCAGGGAAATCGCACCAAGACGCCCCGGTCAGCCGATGATACAGACAGCCTCGGGCTCCTCGACCATCGTGATTACGCTTTCACTCAGATAGAGGTGATAGTGAATGCCGTCCTGCCGGGAGTAGCCCGCCGACATGTCCTGTCCGATTACGATCTGCCCGACGTGCGCATCGACTACCGCTCCGCCCTCTATGGGAGCCTTGTACACACCGAGCTCGCAGAGTCGCCTCAGGTGCTCCAGCTGCAGCATGTCCGTGCCTTCGTAACGCCGAAACAGATTGTTGTAGAGGGCCGGAGACAGGGTCAGCGCGTAGGGTCCGTGGAATCCGGAGTGATCCAGAGTATTCACTGCGGACAGAACATCTTCCAGTGCCTTGTCGAACTTGGACCAGTCGCCAGCCTTTACCTCATGGTGACCCTTGCAGGTCAACAGGCCCTCCAGGCCCATTTCGGGAGCGCCGTAGTAAATAAAGCGTTCCTCGCGCCGGGCTATGGCTTCGGCTGCGTCCTGCACCGGCGCGAAGTTCATGGGCTGGCCCATGTGCAGGTGTGCGTCGATGCGACGAATACTTAGGGAGAACGCCTGGCCCAACATCGGAACCGAGACCGCGCGGCTGATCACCGCCTCGGCCTCTCCCTCGCGGGCCTCGGTGTGGAATCCATCCTCGCCCAGCTCAACCGATGTCAGTCCGACCCCATAGGGACCATTCACCGGAAGAAAACAACGGGCAGTGATCAGAGCTCGGGCCGCATCGACGGCCTCGCTGTCGATTCGCTCCCAGATGTGGGCATCAAATGCTGCGGCGTCCCGGTTCAGATAGCTCATACGCGGCCATCTCCTTTCATCGTGCCGATGGTCAGCCATGGACGGGTTTCCGTGGATCTTGTAGAAGCTTCTTCGTCTGCCTTTCCTTCGCCTTCCGCCTCCTCTTCGATCTTCGCAATGTCCCCTTCGGCGAACAGATAGGTGCGCAGCTGTTGATCGAAATCGCTGTCGCTGCGACGAATCCACTCAAGCACCATCGCAGCGTGCTCAATCTCTTCACGCATGTTGTGGAGCAGGACTTCACGCAGCGGGCCATCCTCGGTGACGTCCGCCCGCTGGCGATACCAGTCGATCGCCTCCAGCTCTTCTTCCAGTGACCGCAGGGCGCGATGCATGTCACGGGTATTTTGTGAAAGCATTTCGTACGGTTCATGGTAGCCAACGTGGCTCATGACAAACCCCTTTTGATTTTTCTGAAAAGCAATACCGCTGTAGCTAAGCATAGAAAGGGGATGCCCGATGTCCACTTCGACCGCGCACGGCGCCGACCTACCGAGGCACTGACCGATGAAACACGGAGAACACGGGAAGTGTGAATCCGTGCCCCATAGCTGAACCGCCGCCCTCTTATGACCTCAGATGTAAGTAGGGCTTTACCCCGTCAAAACCCGACGGTCTGAAGGCCGACTTACGAAAAAACTGACGTGAACTACGGAGAATGCGAACCTGTGCCCCGTGTAATTACACCCCCGTTTTATTGGCAACCTTTCGTGCAGCTCCATTAACGTCCGTGTCAACTGACCGGCATCCCCTGGCGCACCTCTATGCGATTCACCACATCGTCCACACCCTCCAGAAACCAGACATCCATTTCCGCCATCTCCCGCTCCTGCTCTTCACGCACCAGTCCCTCCAGCATCACCGTACCGCCGGTGGTGGTCACGTAAATCTGGCCGCTGTGCACAAGGGGATCTTTTTCGAGCACCAGCTTGACCGCATCGGTGATCTCGTGGTCGCTATCCGGCTGCTCGGGTACGATCCGAACCCGGTCGACCACATCGGTCACTCCGGTGGACCACCAGGTCAGTGCCTCGGCCAATCGCCGGTGCGAGAGACTCTCGACGGCACCCTCGAGCGTTACGGTGCCCTCACGGATGGTGATGTGGAAGGTGCAGGCAAGTGTCGACTGGGTGGCGCGGATCACCTCGTGCTGATTGTGCCAGCTCACGGCAATGTTGCATTCACGAAAGGCGGACTCCTGTTCAAAGGCGAGCACGATGGCATCTTTGACGGCACCATCATCCCGGACCTCCGTCGGAACCAGCCGAATATGATCCGACACACGCGAGGCAATCGCGGAGGCGGTCCGAAAGGCCAGCCGCTTGGCAGCAATGGAGCCGGCTTCCCCGCCAAGAGCGAGGGTCTCCCCGTCCATTTCGACATCGATGGGATTGCGGTGAAGGTTGATCCGGGGTTCGCGCTCCAGGGCCGCACGAACCTCTTTTACCCACGGGTGTTCGGCATTCATACTTGTCCCCTTACGTCTGTTTGAAGGACTAGAAAACAAGTATGGTCAAAGAGCGTCGACCCGACCATCCGATACTCGAATCCTTTGAGGTGACTCACCGTCAGGCGACAGATTCCTTCCACTGTCGCTGCAGGCGTGTCGCCGAAACCCTTTCTACGGTACCCAGCTCCTGGGCGAACAGCGATACCCGAAATTCCTCCAGCAACCAGCGAAAGCGCTGCAGTTCCGATTCGGGGCTTTCACCTTCCGGTATCGCCGCCCAGCGCGTCTCCAGACGCTCCACCAGCGGCGCGAGCTCCTGCGCCGCCTGCCGATCGCGGGCGGGACTGCGCGGCAGTTTCTCCAGACGCGAGAGCGCCGCTTTCAAGTAGGCCGGTAACCGCGGCAGCCATTCGGAGGGGGTGGCGCTGACAAAGCCGGGGTAGACCAACCGCTCGATCTGCACATTGACGTCCGCCGCCGTCTGGATGGCCTGCGGATCCAGCGGGCCCTTCAGGGCCTTGCGAACCAGCCGCTCCTGCTCCAGGGCCGCTTTGACATAGCTGGCAATTTCGGCCGCCACCGGCACCAGTGTTCTGCGCCCCTCGGCCAGGCGCGCCTCGAACTCGGATGCGTTGCGGGGCGCCTCATCCTTCGCGAAAAGTACCCGGTCGATAGCGGCGGCGATGATGTCGTCGCACAGCGGGTCGCAACCACCCCGATGCGCAAACAGCAGACAGAGCGTCTGTCGGTCCGGCAGGCTGCGGCGCAGGTATTTCACCTTGTCCCGGGCCTCCAGAGTGAACAGGCGCCGCAGTCCTGCCCGGTTTTTCCCCTTGGCGGCGGCTTTCGATTCGAAGAGGCGAATGGCTACGCTTTCGTCGCAATCGACCAGCGCCGGCCAGGCACGTAAGGTCAGCCCGCCGCTCTGCGTCTCTACGGTTTCCGGCAGTTCTCCGAAGTCCCAGGCGGTTATCCCCTTCCGTTCAATGCCCGCAAGGGGCTTTTCCGACAGCGTCTGGCGTACCTGTCCGGCCATTGCCTGCTGCAGGCGCACCAGATCACGCCCCTCTTGGAGGGTCTTACCCTTTTCGTCCGTCACCCGGAAATTCATGAGCAGGTGTTGCGGAAGGGCATCGAGCTGCCAGGCATCCGCTGGGACCTCGATGCCGGTCATGCGAAGCAGTTGCCTGGCGAAGACCTCAGTGAGCGGAGCATCATCGGCGCGCAGCGCCTCCAGAGCAGCCCGGGCGAAGTTCACCGCCGGTACGAAATTGCGCCGCAACGACTTGGGCAGGGATTTGATCAGGGCAATCAGTTTCTCTTCTCGCAATCCCGGCACCAGCCACTCGAAACGGGCCGGTTTCAGCTGACCGAGCAGCTCCACCGGAACCACTACCGTTACCCCATCTGCCGGATGACCCGGCTCGAAGTGATATCCGAGGGGAAGTTCCGCGCCGCCGATGCCGAGATGATCGGGAAACTGCACTGCATCCACGCCCTCCGAGTCCTCGCGGATCAACTCCTCCCGCGTCAGAAACAGCCATTTTGGCTTCTCACGTTCGGTCTGCTTGCGCCACTGGTCAAAACCGTGGCCGCTGTAGATGTTCTCGGGGATTCGGGTATCGTAAAATTCGAACAGCACCTGCTCATCGACAAGGATATCGCGGCGACGGGACTTGGCTTCCTGGCTCTCCAGCTCCTCTACCAGGCGACGGTTGTGGCTAAAAAACGCGGCGGAAGTCCGGTAGTCGCCGTGCACCAGTGCCCGGCGGATAAAAATCTCCCGCGACAGGGCCGGGTCGATGGGCCCGTAGTTGATGCGCCGGCGCGCCACGATGATCAGGCCATACAACGTGACCTGCTCAAAGGCTCCAACCTGGGCCGGCCGCTGCTCCCAGTGCGGTTCGCTATAGCTGCGCTTGATCAGATGCTTGCCGAGCGATTCCAGCCAGCGGGGGTCGATGCGGGCCACCAGCCGGCCGAACAGGTGAGAGGTCTCCACCAGCTCGGCGGCCATAATCCAGCGGGGCGGTTTTTTCGCCACTCCCGAGCCTGGGAAGATGGCCAGCCTGATGTTGCGGGCGCCTTGATACCCGACCAGTGGCCGACGCCGCTTACGACTCTCCCTTTGACGCTTGTCCTCCCCGGCTTCGATCTTCAGGGCCGCATGGCTCATCAACCCGCTGAGCAGGGCGCGGTGAATAGCGCCGTATTCCGCGGATTCCTGGTTGGGTGTCAGGCCCAGTTCGCGGACGAGTGCCACCAGCTGCCCGTGGATATCATGCCACTCCCGCATCCGCAGGTAGGAGAGGAACTCGGCACGGCAGAGCTTGCGCAGTTTGCTGTTGGAGAGGTGTCGCGCATGCTCGTGGTAATAGTCCCAGACGCTCAGGAAGGCGATGAAGTCGGACTCTTCATCCATGAATCGACGATGGCACTCATCCGCCTGCTGCTGCGCCTCCATCGGTCGCTCGCGGGGGTCCTGAATGGAGAGCGCCGAGGCGATCACCAGCACCTCCTTCAGGCTACCCTCCGTGTCGGCGGCAATCAGCATGCGGCCGATACGCGGGTCCACCGGCAGGCGCACCAGCTTGCGACCAATTTCGGTTAGGCAGTTGCGCTCATCGACCGCGTGCAGCTCATGCAACAGGCGATAACCGTCGGTGATAAAGCGGCGATCCGGCGGTTCGAGAAACGGAAACTCGCCCACGTCCCCAAGCTTTAGATTCGCCATCTGCAGGATCACCGAAGCCAGATTGGTCCGGCGCACTTCCGGGTCGGAAAACTCCGGACGGCCGAGGAAGTCCTCTTCGGAGTAGAGACGAATACAGATCCCGTTGGCGACCCGGCCACAGCGCCCGGCGCGCTGGTTGGCGGAGGCCTGCGCAATGGATTCGATGGGCAACCGCTGCACCTTGGTACGGTAGCTGTAGCGGCTGATGCGGGCATAGCCCGTATCGATCACGAAGCGGATACCGGGTACGGTCAGCGAGGTCTCCGCCACATTGGTAGCCAGTACAATGCGCCGGCCCGCGTGGGAACGGAAAATCCGGTCCTGCTCGCCAGCGGAGAGTCGCGAGAACAGCGGCAGGATCTCGGTGGGTACGGGGTTCCGCGATCGATGTTTGCGAAGGGCCTCGGCGGTTTCGCGAATCTCACGCTCACCGGGCAGAAAGATGAGGATGTCGCCCAGCGGGTTTTCCCGCGCCAGCTCGTCCACGGCTTCGCAGATGGCTTGCGGCTGGTCCCGGTCGCGATCGTCCGGGTCGTCGCCGGCCACCGGGCGATAGCGGACCTCCACCGGATAGGTGCGACCCGAGACCTCGACCACCGGCGCGCCGCCAAAGAAACGCGAGAAGGCCTCGGTATTGATGGTGGCGGAGGTGATGATCAGCTTCAGGTCGGGCCGCCTGGGGAGCAGGCGCTTCAAATAGCCCAGCAGAAAATCGATATTGAGGCTGCGCTCGTGGGCCTCGTCGATGATCAGCGTGTCGTAATGCTCCAGCAGCGGATCGGACTGGATCTCCGCCAGCAGGATGCCGTCGGTCATCAATCGGATATGGCTGTCGGGGCCGGACCGATCGGTAAAGCGCACCTTATAGCCGACCGAACGGCCAATCTCGGTGTGCAGCTCTTCGGCGATGCGGGCGGCCACCGAGCGGGCTGCGATGCGCCGGGGCTGGGTGTGGCCGATAAGCCCGTCGACACCTCGCCCCAACTCCAGGCAAATCTTCGGGATCTGCGTGGTCTTACCCGAACCGGTCTCACCCGCGATGACCACCACGGGATGGTTTCCGATGGCCTCGGCGATCTCGGCCCGACGGTCGCTGATTGGCAGCTCCCCGGGATAATCGGGGCTTGGCATCGTTTCGGCCCGACGTTGCCGACGTGCGCGCGAAGTAGCGACGTCCCGCCGCAGGGCTTCCAGGCCGCGATCCATCGGTTTGCCCTGCGAATGACGGCGCTTCAGGCCTTCCAGACGGCGGCGAAACCGGCCACGGTCGGCCAGCATGCAGGCATGGATGTCGTGAAAAAGGGTTTCGAGTGTTTCGAGTACTTCAGGCACGCCAGGTCGGGAGCTATCCATTATAAAGGTGGGTATCATACCACCCGACTGCTCGGTTGCCGGTATCGGCAACCCACCGTAGGATGAAGACCCCGGCAATCTGCGCAAGTTCAGGGCAGGCTAGGAGCCTGTCGGACTTGACCGATCGTAGCGAGGGAGAGCCGGTTTGAGACAAGTTTTTCGATTGGTCTATTTAACAAGAAAGAGCGGAAAATTGGCCAACTCCGGCTTTTCCGCAGTAGATCAGTGTTAAATCCGAACAGGCTCCTGGCAACCGCCCTCAAGGATTCTCATGGATACGCCCGACCTTAAAAAGCCCGAATACTATATCAACCGCGAACTCTCCCTGCTCGAGTTCAACCGCCGTGTTCTGGCCCAAGCCAAGGACGAGAATATGCCGCTGCTCGAGCGGCTGCGGTTTATCTGCATCACCAGCTCCAATATGGACGAATTCTTCGAGATCCGGGTGGCCGGACTGATGCAAAAGGCGGCTTCGGAATCGGTGCAGTACGGTCCGGATAACCTGAGTCCGACCGAGATCCTGAAGCGCATCAGTCAGACCAGCCATGCGCTGGTCGACGAACAGTATCGTGTACTGAACGAAGTGCTGCTTCCGCTCCTTGCCGCCGAGCAAATTCGTTTCGTCAAACGCGGTGACTGGAACCGCGAGCAGGCTGCGTGGGTGCGGGATTTTTTCAAGCATGAACTGCTTCCGGTGCTGAGCCCATTGGGGCTGGATCCGGCCCATCCTTTCCCAAAGATCCTCAACAAGAGTCTGAATTTTATCGTGACGCTGGAGGGCAAAGATGCCTTCGGCCGCTCTTCCGGAATGGCCGTCGTCCAGGCCCCCCGTGCACTGCCCCGCCTGATCCAGTTGCCGGCCGAGTGCGGCAGCGGCCCCAAGGATTATGTGTTTCTCTCCTCCATTATCCATGCCCATGTGGGCGATCTGTTTCCGGGGATGCGGGTCAAGGGCTGCTATCAGTTCCGTGTCACCCGCAATTCGGACCTGTTCGTGGATGAGGAGGAGGTGAAGGACCTGCTGCGGGCCGTCGAGGGGGAGCTGCCGTCCCGGCGTTATGGTGAAGCGGTGCGGCTGGAGGCCGCCGACAACTGCCCGCCGGATGTAACGGATTTCCTACTCGATCAGTTCGGCCTCAGCCGCGACGATCTCTTCATCGTCAACGGGCCGGTCAATCTCAACCGACTGATGAACCTGCCGGACATGGTAGACCGTCCCGATCTCAAATTTCCCTCCTACGTGCCGGGGATGCCGGAGCCCTTCACCCTCTCCACCAAGGACGTCTTCAAGATTGTTCGGACCGGGGACGTCCTGCTCCATCATCCCTTTGAATCCTTCGTTCCGGTGATCGATTTTCTGCGTCAGGCCGCCACCGATCCGAACGTGCTGGCTATCAAGCAGACCCTCTACCGCACCGGGCCGGAATCCGCGGTGGTGGATGCCCTGGTGGACGCCGCCCGCGCCGGCAAAGAGGTCACGGTAGTGGTGGAACTGCGTGCGCGCTTTGATGAGGCGGCGAATATCGCTCTGGCCAACCGACTGCAGGAGGCGGGTGCGCACGTGGTGTATGGCGTAGTGGGCTACAAGACCCACGCCAAGATGATTCTGGTGGTGCGCCGTGAAGAGGGAAAACTGCGCCACTATGTACATCTGGGCACCGGCAATTACCACTCGCGCACGGCCCGACTCTATACCGACTATGGACTCCTGACCTGCGACCGCGACTTGGGCGAAGACGTCCACCAGGTGTTTCTGCAGTTGACCAGCCTCGGGCGCGGCAGCCGGCTGAAAAAGCTGCTTCAGGCGCCTTTTACGCTGCACAAGGGGCTTATCGAGCGCATCGAACGGGAAGCCGAACATGCCTGCCAGGGTCGACCGGCGCAGATCATTGCGAAGATGAACGGTCTGGTGGAGCCCAAGGTGATCCGCGCTCTCTATACCGCCTCGCGGGCCGGTGTAAAGATCGATCTCGTGGTACGCGGGATCTGTGGGCTGCGACCCGGCGTACCCGGCATTTCCGACAACATCCGTGTACGCTCGATCGTTGGCCGCTTTCTGGAGCACACCCGCGTCAACTACTTCGCAAACGGAGGCGATGCCGAGGTCTACTGCTCCAGTGCCGACTGGATGGTACGTAATCTTCTCAACCGGGTGGAGACCGCCTTCCCGATCGAGAACAGGCAGCTTCAGCAGCGCATCATTCGGGAGCTCAAGTATTACCTGCAGGACAACGTGCAGGCCTGGGAACTTCACAGCGATGGCACCTATGTGCGTGCTGCACCAGGGCGGGCAAAACCGCGCTCCGCACAGCTGATCCTGCTGGAGGAGTTGGCCGGGGTGGAGGCCATGGCGTAAGCAGCCATTCACGACGGACTACGCTTCGCTAATCCGCCCTGCGCCGGCCCGCTGACGTAGGTCGGACTTTACAGCCCGTCAAGCTCCAACGAGGGCCTGAAGCCGATCTAGTCGAACTTGAGGTGGTATTTCGCGGCCGTCAGAAAGCCGGCTTCAACTTCGAGATCGGCGCGGGTAAGAGGATTCGCATCCAACCATCCCTCCGGCAGCTGCAGTCGGATGCGCTTTGCATCGACGGCAATGCCGACGCCCGATAGGGGAGCGCCACTGCGACTGCGATGCAGGGTCACGGCGAGCCTGAGGAGCACCGCCATGCGTTGCAGGTGCGTGGCGGTAGCAGAGGAAAATCCCTTGAATCGACCAGCAGGAAACTTCTGCCGGTGGCTTCGAACCAGCAACGCCAGCGACTGCTGCTCCAGGCGCGAAAAACCGGGCATATCCGAGTTTTCCAGCAGATAGGCCGCGTGCTTGTGATGCTGGCTGTGGGCCACCGCAAGACCAATCTCATGCAGACGGGCCGCCCAACCCAGCAGGTGTTCGGCTTCGCCGTCGTCAAGACCCCATGAATCGGCGATGCCTCCGAGTAAGGCCAGGGAGGTCTTTTCGACGCGCTGCGCCTGTGCCGCATCCGCATTGTAGCGTTTCGCCATAGCGGTGATAGTCCGCTCGCGCACATCCTCGTGGCGAATACGTCCGATGAGATCGTAGAGCACACCCTCACGAAGCGCCCAATCGGAAACCTGCATGACCTCGATCTCCAGCGCCTCAAAGAGAGCAATCAGCACCGCGACCCCGCCGGCAAAAACCGGCCGGCGCTCCTCCTTGAGGCCTTTGAGATCGAGATTGTCCACGTGCCCTGCCTTGACCATGGCCTGGGAGAGCCTGCGCAGGGAGGCGAGAGTGATTCCGCCTTCACTCCAGCTATTCTGTTCGATGACCTGACGCACGGCCTTGATGGTTCCCGAGGCCCCAACTGCATCGCTCCATCCGAAACCGCGGTAATCCCCCTCCACCGGCTCCAGTTCCAGACGCGCGGCCAGCACCGCCTCCTCCATCGCTGATGCCGTCAATCGACCCTCGGAGAAGTAGGCTTGGCTGTAACTGACGCAGCCCATGTAGAGACTCTCGCGGTGCAGGGCCTCGAAGCGTCTGCCGATAATCACTTCCGTGCTGCCGCCACCAATGTCCACGACCAGGTGATTGTCGGGGGCATCCGGGAGGGAATGGGAGACGCCCAGGTAGATGAGGCGGGCTTCCTCACGGCCAGCGATGATCTCAACCGGGTGACCGAGTGCGGTGGTCGCCTCTTCGATGAAATCCCCGGCATTCCGGGCCTTTCTCAGGGTGTTGGTCCCCACCACCCGGACGCTGCCGGGCGGCAATCCTTCCAACCGCTGTCCGAAGCGCCGCAGACACTCCAGTGCCCGCTCGCGGGCGTCCGCACCGAGGTGGTCCCGGGCATCGAGACCGGCGGCGAGACGAACGGTTTCCCGCAGCCGATCGATAACATGCATATGACCATTGAGCGGCTGCGCCACGATCAGATGAAAACTGTTCGATCCCAGATCGACCGCTGCGATGCTGTCGGGGGACCCCGGTTCCGTCGCTGCCATCATGCCGCTGCTCCGCTAGGAAAGTGGCCATTGTACCGGTGGAATGGCATTTGTTCGCGTGGAAAATCCGCTCCGAATACCGCTTTCGGTAACGGATCCAACTCCATCGAAACTGCTCGGCGCATACACCGGTTTGTGCAGTGACCGCTGCTATGGCCATAATTCCCCTGTGATTACAGGGGAACTTCGAAGCGACGCAAGATCGTTTGAACGGTGACACCGTAGCAATTCCAACAGAGGGGAGAACGGCTATGTCCATAGTGACCTGGAGTGACGAATATACGGTAGAAATCCAGGAGATTGATGAGCAGCACAAGCGGCTTATCGACATCATCAACAAACTGTATGAGGCCCTTGCGGCCCAAAGGGACAGGGATCAGGTCGCCACCGTGCTGAATGAATTGGTGGAGTACACCAAGGTGCATTTCGAGGTGGAAGAGACCTTGATGCGTATCTTCCATTACGAAGAATATGACGTCCACAAGGAGATCCACGATCGCATCGTCGCCCGGGTGCTTGACCTCCAGGGGAAGTTCCATTCCGGTGACGATTCAGTGGGAATGGAGCTTCTGATATTCCTGAAAGAGTGGTTGTTCGACCACATCAACAAAGTTGACAAGCGCTACACCAGGCATTTCCACAAGCATGGAGCCAAGAAGACTTGGCTGCGGAAGTTCTGGTAATCACAAGAGAGTGTCCCAAACGAAAAGGGCCGGTTTGAACCGGCCCTTTTTTTCGTTCGTCCGAAAAAAGCTTTACAGCGTTTCGGCTTCCTCCGAAAGGTATTCGGCCACGCCTTCCGGAGTTGCCGTCATGCCTTTGGCGCCCTCCTTCCAGCCGGCCGGGCAGACTTCGCCGTGCTCTTCGGTGAACTGCAGGGCGTCGACCATGCGCAGCATCTCATCGATATTGCGGCCCAAGGGCAGGTCATTGACGACCTGGTGACGCACCACACCGTCGCGATCGATCAGGAAAGAGCCGCGGAAGGCCACATCGCCAGTTGGAGTCTCGACGTCAAAAGCCTTGCCGATGGCGTGAGTCAGGTCGGCGACCAGCGGATAGCCGACCGGGCCGATGCCGCCTTCGTTGATCGGGGTATTGCGCCAGGCATTATGGGTGAAGTGGGAGTCCACGGAAACACCGATAACTTCGACTCCGCGCTTCTTGAAATCCTCGAGGCGGTGATCAAAGGCGATCAGTTCGGAGGGGCAGACAAAGGTAAAGTCCAGGGGATAGAAAAAGACCACGGCATACTTGCCGCCGACGTAATCGGAAAACTTGAATTGTTCATTGATGGTACCGTCGCCCATAACGGCCGGAGCGGTAAAATCGGGAGCCTTGCGGCCAACCAGTACGCCCATGGTATCTACCTCCTTAATCCTTACGCGAAATTATTTAGAGTGATTCTAAACTGCGGGTCGCGGATTTTAAGACGGATCGGTCGACGGGTCAACCGTTCTGTAAAACCCAGGGCAACCGCCTACTTTGAAGCGAGCGGTGTCAGTCCTTGATAGCAGGTCGTCGGCAGCACGCCGCCAGCAGGGGATGGCAGTGTTCGACAATGCAGGAGCACACTTGTCGAGGGATGCTGCCCTCGAGCGTACACGGATGAAAGATGATTGCTCCTGCATAATCTTCACTTCCTACGTCCCTTTAGGTCGTCTTCACAGCTGTACCGGCTATCAAGGACTTGGTTCGCTCGCCGGCATCAAAATGGGAGTATGCGTTTTACCCTGGTGCAAAACTGGAGAAAGGCGATCGAGGAGCCTGTCCGAGGATAGACTGCCCTACCCGGTCTCGGGCATCCTGCTTCGCTCTACCGAGTGCTTCCTGCACTCGTCGCCTCAGGCATTATCGAGAATAGGTTCCAGACATTCTCTACTACCGCCATGCAGGCAGGTGCAACTCGCCCCTTCGGCCGCAATCGTGACCTCCCGAATTCCCGAGAAATTCGGGAGGTCATTAACGAGAAATCCCCTCTTCGGAGCGGGGTCTTCGCGACTGCGGATTGGCCTTCCGGGATCAGGCGTTGACGTTAACCTCTCGCGCCTGCATGCCCTTAGGACCCGGCTCCATATCGAACGTGACATTCTGTCCTTCGAGCAGGGTCCGGAAACCGGAGCCCTGGATCGCAGAGTAATGCACGAACACGTCATCCCCCCCCTCCTGGGGAGCGATAAAACCATAACCCTTGGCCTCATTGAACCATTTGACAGTACCAGTACGCATGAATACGACCTCTGAAAAATTCCGACACGTGTTGCGGCAGGATGAGCATCAATGGCCCCAATCAACTGCTGCGACCCAAAGTATAGACACCGGTTCAGGCGCTCGCTATGCGGCTTCTGTCGCTCTGTAGGTGATTTATCGAGGTGTGCCATGGACAGCAGAGCGGGACCTCAATACTATTTCGCCCACACGTGCAAAGGTCCACTACGATGCACCAGAGGGAGCAAACCAGCTTACAGACGCGACTTGCCGAGCTACGGCAGGAGCACCGTGACCTGGATACGGCGATCGCGGGACTGCAGGAGACGAGCTACGCCGATCAACTGCAGTTACGCCGACTCAAGAAACGTAAGCTGGTACTGAAGGATGCCATCACGCGGCTGGAGAGCCGGTTGATTCCCGACCTCAACGCCTGATTGCCCGCGGTGCAGGCTCGATGGCCCCAGGCCCGAATATCGGTGGGGTGAACGACCCTCAAAGGGAGCCGGGATCGCTATACTTCATCGGACACGACCTGGCGCAAGGGAAGGAGTCATGTTCAACAGGAAGCTGTTCTTGCTTATGATGCTGCTGATCAGCGGAATGGCAATATTGGCGATGTCCAAAACGGTGCACAGCAGCCCGCTTCCCCGGGTCGAATGCGCCGTGATGTCCATAGAGAAAACCGTGCAGCAGCCGCCAACCGTCGCGAGGCATTGATATGGATGTGGAAGTAGGAGGCCTGCTTGGCTTAATCCTGTTGGTCCTCGTTGTCTGGGCCATCGTCCAGACGATCCAGAGCCGAAGCTCGACCGGAGCCAAGGTGCTGTGGATTGTCTTTCTGTTGCTGGTTCCGGCCATCGGCTTTATTGTCTGGCTGATCACCGGCCCCAGAAGCGCGAAAAGCTGAAGGATGCCGTATCAACTCGGCCCGGAAGCTTCTTCAGGAGTATCCAGCTCCCGCAGCACGCTTTTGGCGAGCTCCGGGGCGATCATCGGCAAATGCGCGGATAGCGGGGTGAGTTCCCGGCCGAGGCGCCACTCGTAGATCACGGTATAGGCAAAGATGCGTTTGATATATTTGCGTGTTTCGTCAAACGGCAGGCACTCCACCCAGATATCCCCCGGAATGGTGCTCTCCTGCGGCAGCCAGGCTTTTACCCGCCGCGGTCCGGCATTGTAAGCGGCCATTGTGTAGATCCGGTTGCCGGAATAGCGATCCAGGAGATGCCGCAAATGGGCCGTTCCCAGCCGGATGTTGGTGTCTTCGGTAAGAATGTCCCCATTCCCCGGTCTCGGTTGTTTGAGACGTCGCGCAGTCATACGGGCGGTGTCCGGCATAAGCTGCATGAGTCCCAAAGCGCCGGCCGATGACCGGGCTTGGGGAAAAAAGGCGCTCTCCTGCCGCATTACGGCATAAACGAAGGCCGTATCCAGTTCCCTGCGTTGTGCTTCTGCATCGATCCGCGTTTCAAAGGGAGTCGGAAACCGAATCTCCAGATCATCAAAGAAACGGGCGCGACCCAGAGCAATGATGGCCTGATCGTGCCACCCCCAGGTATCCGCCAGCTTGGCCACAACGGCCGCCTCGCTCGACACCTTCCGACTGGCGGCCCACCACTCCCGCCGTGCTTCCAGCGTCATCGAAAGCGCCAGCAGTTCGCGGATCCGCTGCATATCCGGACGGCTGGCGAGGCTTTCGAGCTGCTCCGGCGTGACACTCAAGGGCACGGTTTCGATACGCGGCACCGTGCCCGTCCGCTCCGCGGCCAGGAACCCATAGTAGCTGCGGTCCTGCGCCAGTTCGCTGAAGATGGAGTCCGCTTGTTCACCCCGGTTCAGAACTGCCAGGGCCCGGCCACGCCAGTAGCGCCAGACGGTCCGGTCCCGCTGTTCCGGCTCGAATGCATTGATGGCAGCCAGTACCGCCGGCCAATCCTCACCCCAGAGTGCCATTCGCACCCTCCAGGCCCGACTCTCTGCATTGTGCCAGGCGACCGGCAGTGCATTCAGCCGCGCCGATGCATCGGGATGGTGCCTCCAGGCCAGGACAAGGGCAACGTAACGCGCAGTATCCGCACGTGCCTCATCACTCAGCGGGAAATCGCCGCCACGTTCACGCCAGACCCGGTCCGCTGCCTCGATGTCCCGTCGGGCCAGTCGCCGAATCCCGGACACGAACAGTTGCGCGCTCCACTCGCCCTCGGGCCGGATTCGGGCCAGCTCCCGCTCTGGATGAGAATAGAGTCGGCGCCAGCGGCTCACCCACTCTCTTTCATCGGCCGGGATAAACTGCTCCAGGTAACGGCTCAGCGCGAGATGTCCGGAATTGATCGCCAACCGGATGCGTTTCCGCGCCCTTTCGGGAGTGGCATTACCCTCCGCAATCCAGACGGAAAAAACCGGGTCGCACGCCTTCGGCCGGGATCCGCCGACCATCCACAGGCGTTCGGCCATACGCATGGCTTTGACCTTTTCACCCGTCTCAAACAGGGCGCGTGCCTGAAAGCAAGCGCGCGTCGATGCCCCGCCGGGCCTGAAAAGCTGTCGATAGGCCGCCCACTGACCGCGTTCGGCGAGCCTGTTCAGCCAGGCTTTTCGCAAGCGTCCCGCCAGGGGCGTATCACCCCACTCGTCGAGAAAGTCGGTCACATCCTGATGAGTGACTCGCGAACGGAGATAGCGCTGCAGGAAGGCATAGCGCAGGTAGGGGTATAGAGCATAGTCCTGCAACTCTGTCGACAGCCGTCGGAATTCCGCCAACTCGTCCCGTTCGAGTGCACTGCGGGCCTCGCGAAACGCCTCGCGCTGTTCTTCCAGCGAAGAGTCGGCCTGGCCCGCCCACGCAGGGGCCCCAAAGAGAATAACGAACATCGTAGCCACACGCAGCGCAAACACGTCCATATCCCCGGTAAACATAGTCGATGATAGGGCAGGTTACGCCCCGAAAAAAATGCGAACAGCGAACCGGTTCGCAGACAAGCCTCTTGAGCCGTTCCGGTTGAAACAGCGCCGTGGACTGCTATCGTAATTCGGAACACCAAGCGGCCCGGATAGAGAGTCCGATGATGCCCCAAATTGAACCAGACCCTCACAGTTCAATCGGATACCATCTCTATAAGCTGGAAAACCTGTTCCAGACGCTCCACGAGCTCTGGGGGGTAAAACGCCGGGGTGTACGGGTCGGGCATCGCTGGCTGCTCGCGCTAACGGGGTTTTCCGGTATGCGCGCGGCGGTCCCGGAGATTCCCAATGCCTTTCCCATCACCCTCGAGGTCGGTAGCCGCATCTGTAATACCGCCATCGAGGCGCTGATACACGACCAGTCCAAAGAGCCTGAAACCGCCGAGGGCCACAACCGGGTTGCGGCCGATATCCACTACATGCGCGATCTGCTGATAGCCCTGCACGACCTCACCGAAACGAACGGTTCTCGGGGAGACTACCCGATCGAACACGATACCGCCCACGTTTTGCTGGCCACGCTGATCGATAAGCCGCCCCAAACCGTTGCGGAAGATTTGATCGACGCCACCTTGGTGCGCGGCCAACGAACGGCAACCCATACCATTGCCTTGATGCAGCAAGTCCACTGACCTTTATCTCGACAGCAGCGCGCCTGCCGCGCGCAGCGACGGAAGGGCGTCCATCAGGATTTTGATGATCATCGTCAACGGCACGGCGATGAGCGCGCCGACAACACCCCACAGCCAGGCCCAGAAGATCAGGCTGATAAAGATCACTACCGGATTGAGCATAAGTCGTGCGCCCAGAATGAGGGGCGTCAGCAATTGTCCTTCAAGGGTAGTCAACGCCAGAAAAGCGGCAGGCCGCAAAAGTGCGGCGGTGAGGGTTTCGAAACTGAGCACGGACACCGCCGTCAGCACCACCAGCGTCACCATCGGCCCCAGGTAGGGAACAAAATTCAACAACCCCGCCATGGCCCCCCACAGCAACGGATTAGGCATCTCGAGCGCATACATGACCAGCCCCACGACCACGCCCAACACTGTATTGATGGCGCCGACGGTGAAGAGATAGCGGGAAACCTCGCGCTCCATGTGTCGCACCACGACCACGGCTTGGCGCTTGTCCCCGAAGCGGGGCATCACCGTAACCAGGCGACGCAGAAACAGGTGCCCCGTGGCGAGCAGGAAATAGAGAAGAAATAGCACCATTACGAGCCCCGCCACGAAACCCCAGGTTCGTCCAAGCAGAAATCCTCGCAGTCCCCCTCCCTGGATCTCTACCGCAGTGGCGGCGGTGGGGCCGGAGGCAATCCGTTCCACCAGGCGGGTCGCCTCGGAAATCCGGCGGAACACCTCCATCACCCCGTGTAGCCGCAACCGCAGCTCCGTAGCAACCTCCGGCGCCCGGGACACCCACTGGGAGGCCGGTTCCGCGAGTACGACCAGTGCCGTTCCAACCAGCGCGACAAGGGTCACCATCACCAATGCAGCCCCCAGCGGGGTCGGAATTCGAAACCCCTCCAGAAAACGGACAATGGGACTAAGCAGAAAACTGAACAGAAGCGCCAGCACAATGGGCAGGACCACCGTCCTGGCCATATAGAGCGCGGCAAACAGGCCAATGACAATCACGCTTGCCAGCGCCAGCCGCCATATCAGGGGTGTTTCAGGTCCGACGAGCACATAACGCGGGTGGGCCGGTCGGATATCTGGCGCTTCCAAAGGCTGCGGCATCGGCAAATCCGGTGATAGGGACACTCGGGGCAGTGCAGCAAGCATCCCCGTGGGTTACCAAGAGGGTCCGATGGATTCTGCGATCGAGCCCGAGAACCTGCCTGTCACAATCCATACGTTCATGAAGGGATGCGGCAGAAGCAAAGGGCACTTCCAATCACCCACCGCGATTTTGTTGTGCCCGAAATCACCGAGTACAAGGCGCGCTGCGCAGGCCGCGACTCCGGCCATCCTGCCCTCGCCCCGTCCAGGGGTTCATCCCTTTCGGGACGCGCCTTCGGCGGTCCGATTCGTTCCTGACCAATTCGTGCAGTTCGCTCATATAGAACCACTACGCGTCGCTCGCTGCGCCTTGCCAGCGAACAAAACGGCCGCGTCAGTAACTACCTTTATTGAGCCCCCTCACGCCGGCCCTCTCCCTCGGAAGAGGGAGTTTTTCAACCGCCTGCTAAAGACTAGATCAAAAAAATGCCAACTGCCTTGGTCGGCTGGGCGATGCGATACACAAGGGGCACCTCTCTACAAAGGTGGGTTCAGGTGGACTAACCAGAAGAAAAACGCTATTTTGCGCGCCCCTTCACTTGCCCGGTTTGGAGATTCGAATGTTCGACGCTCTGAGCGCGACCGAACTGGCCTACGCCGCAGCGGTCCTTTTCGCTGCCTATTTCGTGCGCGGCATCACCGGCTTCGGTTCGGCACTGATCGCGGTACCGTTACTGGCACTGGTACTGCCGGTACCCTTCGTGGTACCCATCATCGTCCTGCTCGATTACGTCGGTTCAGTCAGCCACAGCATCCGCCATTTTCATCGCATCTGCTGGAGCGACCTGCTGCCGCTGCTGCCATTCACCATGGTTGGGATTCTCTCGGCGCTTTTCCTGCTCCAGGAGCTCGATCCGGGGCTGCTGAGCAAAGCGCTTGGCGGCTTTGTCATTCTCTATGCCGTCTACTCCCTGCTTCCGCTTCCGCCACTGCACGGCTCCCGCTTCTGGGCAGCACCGCTGGGCACCCTGGCAGGACTCATTGGTACGCTCTTTGGCACCGGGGGGCCGTTTACGGTGATCTATCTGGGCCTGCGCGACCTCGGCAAAACGGCCTTCCGCGGAACGGTAGCCGCCATTTTCGTGATGGATGGAGGAATGCGGCTGACGGGTTTCACGGTCACCGGGCTCTATAGCGCGGACAACCTGCTGATAGCGGCGCTCGGTGTGCCCTTACTGGCGGCAGGGATGTATGCCGGAGGCCGTGTCCATACCACTCTGAGCCGCCAGGCCTTCGTGCGACTGGTCGCATTGATTCTGCTCGGCAGTGGAAGTGTCCTGCTGCTCAAATAGCACTGTCGGGGCCATTATTACTGCCGATAGGCGGATAGCGGCCGGATTTCCTCGAGCTACCGGTAAATAGCTACGCTATCCGCCTCAAGGATCGAAAAATCCGGCCGATCCCGTTTTCCCTGTGATCGTCTCCGCCAGGCGGCTAATAGATGGCCGATCCGCTTTCGATATCCTCTTTCCTTTCCTGGTACTCTTCCTGCGTGATTTCGCCGGCCTCGTACCGCTCCTCGAGCGCTTCCAGAGCCTGCTTATTCTGGTATTCGTAGGCGCCTGCGGCTGCACCGGCCCCCACGCCCGCGGCACACCCGGAAAGCAATACGACCAGAAAGCCCGTATTTACCAAAGCCATTAACCTGCGCATCGTGGTTCCCTCCATCGTTGCGGTTTCATCCAAAAGGTAGCCGTTTTTCGAGTTTACGACAGAACCCGATAACGATGCTTGCCAAACCCGTTCGGAGCTGGCCGGATTCCACGATACCATTCGATTCTTTACGGCACCGGAAACCATCGACAAACAGAGAGAAGGTCTACCAATTTCGAGCCCTCTGTGCTCCCTGAAAGCAAAGAAGTCTCACATCGAGTGCAGCTGGATATTACCCCGGCTGGCCGGGGCGGGCTGGTGACGCGCGGTCGCGGCTGGCCGCTTCACTGAAAGGTAACGGGCTCGCACCACAAGCCGCTGGCAGGGCACCTACCTGGATGGGGGAAGGGCGATCAGATGCCGCCTTGGTGGCAGCCGGGTTTTTACGATGACTCTCATCGGGGATCCGGGCTTTTGGTGGCACTTAATGGCGCCGGCCTTTTTTACCCTTGGCCCACTTACGCTCTTCACTGACACGAAGCGAGTTGCCTTTATAAGACTTACCGTTCAGACCGTCGATTGCGGCACGCGCTTCATGCCCTTCCATATCGATCAGGGCGTGGCCGCGGCAGCGGCCGCTGAAGATGTCCCGGGACATGCGCAATCCGCGCACAGTTCCATATTCGGAAAAAAGCTCTCGGATATCATCCTCCGTCGTCTCGGGCGCGAGATTGGCGACAAAAAGAGTCTTCATAGGGTTCCTCCAGACAATTGGCAAGAGCGCCTCAGCCGGTTCGAAATACCGCCTGACGTGAGGACACCCACCATTTGAGATCGGGCGACGTCGAGCCGCCTAAGGCGGCGCACGGTAACACACCCGGCCCCGCGTTCCCACCGATTCGTCTCGCTGTCTCAGTTTCCAGGGCCTGTAGAATTGTGGTTCACAACTGCAGCAGCAAGTGTTTCTCTGTCGAACCGGAGGGGACAACCTTATCACCGCGAAAAATCGTCCTCCCGTGCCCCCGGGTGGACCCGGCCCGAATTTCATCAATGCGAAAGCTCTCCCTCATCCTTTCGGAGAAAAACGTTCTCCAGGCCGGGGGCTCCTCGGTTTTGTCAGGCCTTCATGCCACCGCTTTTGGCGTTCCCCTGCGTTGAATTTGTTCTTATTGAGCCGCCATCCCCCTTGCGCTAACGTTTCCTCAAAGCGGGTCCATTCGACGGGGAGGTTTGCCATGGAAGGTCTGGAACAGGGTGCGACGGGACCACAGCCGGGAACTGCCGGCTTCGGAGCCATGACCATCACCGATACTACCGCCAATCCGGCACCACTCGGACTCCTGGCTTTCGGCCTGACCACAGTACTCCTCAATATGCATAATGCAGGGTTCTTCGGGCTGGATGCCATGATCCTGAGCATGGGGATCTTCTACGGGGGACTGGCCCAGATCGTGGCGGGGATTATGGAATGGCGGAAAAACAATACCTTTGGCACCACGGCGTTCGTGTCCTACGGATTTTTCTGGCTCAGCCTGTCCGGGATTCTGATGTTTCCGAAGCTGGGTGTCAGCGAAGAGCCCAACGCCGCTGCGATGGCGTCTTATCTCTCCATGTGGGGCATATTCACCGCCGTCATGTTCATCGGCACACTCCGCCTGAACCGGGCGCTCCAGGCCGTTTTTGCCACCCTGACCATTCTCTTTTTCCTGTTGGCGATTGGTGATGCGCTGGAAAGCCCGTTGATTCAGACCATCGCGGGCTTCGAAGGGATGCTCTGTGGCGCACTAGCCATCTATACCGGACTCGCCCAGGTCCTCAATGAACTCTACGGCCACACCGTCGCACCGCTCGGACTGGTATCGTCTCGACCGAGAGAGCGGCTGGCCGGGTAAAGAGTGGACCGACAGTTGTAGCCCGGAGTCACAAAAAAACCGAACGGCTTATTTCGGTAGCGGTCTAATCTCATCGCCCGAATAGTTTCTTTGCGTCCTTTGTGCCTGGAAACGCCGGTCTCACAGACACTCTTCCCGAACCATCCGCAAGGAGCCCCAGGCGGTGATCGATACTCACGAAAGCGACGCTCCCGAACACTTGCTCAAACTGCGCAATACGCGCCCCGAAGACTATCCCGATATCAGAGCCATAATGGATCGGGTCTACGCCGACCTCGGCGGGGCCTGGAGCCGCGAGCAGTTCATGGCGCAATTGGCTCAGTTTCCCGAAGGCCAGATCTGCATCGAGGACAAGGGACGCGTGGTGGCCGCAGCGATCAGTGTCATCGTCGATTACAAGAAGTTCGGTGATCGGCACACCTACGAAAAGATCACCGGCGACGGCTATCTGACTACCCATGACCCCCACGGCGATACCCTCTACGGCGTCGATATCTTTGTGGATCCGGACTACCGGGGAATGCGCCTCGGACGTCGGCTGTACGATGCCCGCAAGGAGCTGTGCCGCAACCTGAATCTGCGCGCCATCGTCGCCGGCGGCCGCATTCCCGGGTACCGGAAGTACCGGGATGAGATGACCCCCGGAGAGTATGTTGCCAAGGTCAAGGCCCGCGAGATTTTCGATCCGATCCTTACCTTTCAGCTCTCCAACGACTTTCACGTCCGCAAGCTCATTCCCGGCTATATGCCGGAGGATCGCGCATCCGGCGCCTACGCGACGCTGCTGGAATGGATCAATATCGATTACGAAGAGGAGGAACACCTGATCGGCGGCCCGAGGAGCCGGGTGCGCATTGGTGCCGTACAGTGGCAGATGCGGCCGATGAAGACCCAGGATGCACTGTTCGAACAGATTGAGTATTTCGTCGATGCGGTTTCCGGCTATCAGACCGACTTCATCCTGTTTCCCGAGTTCTTCAACGGGCCGCTGCTGGCCCGCTTCAATCAGGACAACCCGGCCGAAGCCATTCGTCATCTGGCCGAATTCACCGATCCGATCCGGGAAGAGATGCAGCGGCTGGCGCTCGCATACAACGTCAACATCGTTGCCGGCAGCATGCCCGAATACGATGGCGAGACGCTGCGGAACGTCAGCTATCTGTGCCGTCGAGATGGCACCTGGGAGCGCCAGTACAAGTTGCACGTAACTCCTGACGAACGGGATCTGTGGGGTCTTCAGGGAGGGGACCAACTGGCCGTGTTCAACACCGACGTGGCGCGGGTCGGCATCCTGATCTGCTATGACGTGGAGTTTCCCGAACTGTCGCGGGTCATGGCCGACCAGCAGCTACAGATCCTTTTCGTCCCCTACTGGACCGATACCAAGCGTGCCTACCTGAGAGTACGCCGCTGCGCCCAGGCCCGTGCCATCGAGAACGAATGCTACGTGGTCCTCTCCGGGAGCGTCGGCAACCTGCCCCGGGTGGAGAATATGGACCTGCAGTACTCCCGGGCCGCTGTCTTCACGCCGGCGGACTTCTCGTTCCCGCACGATGCCATCGCCGACGAGGCGACACCCAACACGGAAATGACCCTGATCGCAGACCTCGACCTGGATGCGCTAAAAGAGCTGCATGAGCACGGCAGCGTGCGCAACCTGCGCGACCGGCGTGGGGACCTTTATCGGGTCGATTGGACGGAAAAGCGTGATTAAACCGCAGAGACGCAGAGGACCCAGAGAAGAAATCGTAGTATTCGCAGGATGGGGGGCGCTGCGAACCCCATCATTGCCAGATGGGGATGGGGTTCGCTCTGCCACTTACAAGAAGATCCGCCGAAGCCCTTCAGTCGACAAACGCCAAAGGCATAGAGAACAGAATACATGATCTGTTCTCTGCGACCTCCGCGCCTCTGCGGTGTTCATTCGGTTCAGGCCTTGCGATAGACCTCCGCTCCGGACTTCCGGAACTCCAGGGCCTTCTCCTCCAGGCCCTGCTGAATGGCCTCTTCCGAATCGAGGCCATGCTCGGCGGCATAGTCCCGAACGTCCTGGCTGATCTTCATGGAGCAGAAATTCGGCCCGCACATGGAGCAGAAGTGGGCCACCTTGTGGGCCTCCTTGGGCAGGGTTTCGTCGTGAAACTCCTTGGCCAGATCCGGGTCGAGGGCCAGTGCAAACTGGTCGTGCCAGCGGAATTCGAAGCGCGCCTTGGACATGGCGTTGTCCTGCAGCTGGGCGCCGGGAAAACCTTTGGCAAGGTCCGCCGCGTGGGCGGCGATGCGATAGGTGATGATTCCCTCGCGCACGTCCTCCTTGTTGGGAAGGCCCAGATGCTCTTTCGGGGTGACGTAGCAGAGCATGGCCGTGCCGTACCAGCCGATCTGGGCAGCGCCGATGCCGGAGGAGAAGTGGTCATAGCCGGGAGAGATATCGGTGACCAGCGGCCCCAGGGTATAGAACGGCGCCTCGAAGCACTCCTCCAGCTCCTTCTCCATGTTTTCCTTGATCATCTGCATCGGCACATGACCGGGACCTTCGATCATGACCTGGCAATCGTGCTGCCAGGCGATTCGGGTCAGCTCACCAAGGGTCTCCAGTTCCGCAAACTGGGCGCGATCATTGGCGTCGTACAGCGAGCCGGGACGCAGACCGTCTCCCAGTGAGAAGGCCACGTCGTAGGCCTTCATGATCTCGCAGATCTCCTCGAAGTGGGCGTAGAGGAAGCTTTCCTGGTGATGGGCCAGGCACCACTTGGCGAGGATGGAGCCGCCGCGGGAGACGATGCCGGTCATGCGCTCGGCAGTCATTGGCACATACTGCAGCCGCACACCGGCATGGATGGTGAAATAGTCGACCCCCTGCTCGGCCTGCTCGATCAGCGTATCCCGGAAGATCGCCCAAGTGAGGTCCTCCGCCTTGCCGTTGACCTTTTCCAGTGCCTGATAGATGGGCACGGTGCCGATGGGTACCGGGCTGTTACGCAGGATCCACTCGCGGGTTTCGTGGATATTCTTGCCCGTGGAGAGGTCCATGAGGGTATCGCCCCCCCAGCGGCAGGACCAGACCAGCTTCTCCACCTCTTCCTCGATGGAGGAGGTCACCGCGGAGTTGCCGATATTGGTGTTGATCTTGGTGCGGAAGTTGCGACCGATGATCATCGGCTCCAGTTCCGGGTGGTTGATATTGGCCGGGATAATCGCCCTTCCGGCCGCCACCTCGTCACGAACGAATTCAGGGGTGATCTCATCGGGAATATTGGCGCCGAAGGCCTGCCCCGGATGCTGGCGCAGGAGTTTTTCGTAAAGCGGATCCGCACGCATCTCCCGGAGTTTGCAATTCTCCCGGATGGCGATGAACTCCATTTCCGGGGTGATGATGCCCCGGCGCGCATAGTGCATCTGGGTGACGTTAACTCCAGCCCGGGCGCGGCGCGGCGAACGGATGTGCTCGAATCGCAGCTTCTTCAATTCGGCATCGTCCTGGCGCGCACGCCCATATTCCGAACTGGGCCCATCCAGCCGTTCCGTGTCGGCACGCTCCTCAATCCAGGCCTCACGCATACCCGGCAATCCCTTCATGAGGTCGATATCGGCGTCAGGATCGGTATAGGGGCCGGAGGTATCATAGATGAAAACCGGCGGATTCGTTTCCTCACCGCCACTGCTGGAGTGGGTCGAATCCTGCTCCACTTTTCGCATCCCCACCTTCAGATCAGGTCGAGAGCCGGTCACATAAATCTTTTCTGACCGGGGGAATGGACGGGTGACCTCTTCCGAGAGACGGGCGGTCTTTTTCAGGAATTCGTCGGGAATTGCGCTCATTAACGGGCCCTGGGTTGATGCGGTGATTGCGGCAGGGGGGGAAGAAGAGCGCAGAAGGGTGTTTTCTGCACCGCTTTCCTACGCCAGAGTTAACTGGATCAGGTTCGAAGGGTCTGTCTCAGCCCCGGTTTACCCCGGGACACCCCTAGCCGGTGTTTAACCAAAAGGTATATGAAGCTTACCCGTGTTTCAAGGTAAGCTATTACCTCACCGGACTCACCGCAGAGTCTACTCACCGAAGCGGGCTCTGTACCTCGCAGTGCGAACCCCGACGGACCACCTTGCCTGGCGGGCCCAAAGCGCTTACTCTTTGCCGAGTTTTATTAACGTAAACAGGTACATGCCCCATGGACAAACTGAATTTCGAGCGCGCCCGCCATAATATGGTCGAGCAACAGATTCGTACGTGGGACGTGTTTGACGAGCGCGTACTCGACCTCATGCTCGAGGTTCCCCGGGAGGACTTCGTCCCTCAGGCCCTCCGCTCTCTCGCCTTTAACGATATGGCAGTTCCCCTGGGACATGGCGAGGCGATGATGCAGCCCAAAGTGGAAGCGAGGATGCTTCAGGCCCTGAATGTCCATCCCGCCGACACCATCCTCGAGATCGGAACCGGAAGCGGGTACGTAACCGCCCTGTTGGCCAGGCTCGGCCAGCACGTGTTCAGCGTCGACCTTCACGCCGACTTCGTCGAGTCCGCCGGTACACGGTTCGCTTCCCACGGTATCGACGACGTAACGCTGGACACCGGAGACGCGGCCCGGGGCTGGGGCCGACGCGGCACGTTCGACATTATTGCCGTCACCGGCTCGCTGCCGGAGTTGACCGGGGATATCCGCAAAGATCTCAATATCGGTGGACGAATGTTTGCGGTGATCGGCCGCGAACCGGTCATGGAGGCCTGCCTGATCACTCGGCTCGGAAGAGACGACTGGCAGAAGGAGGCACTGTTCGAGACCGTGGTACCGCCGTTGGCCAATGCGCCCGAAAGCCACCATTTTGTTCTCTAGTGTGCTGTTTCCCGAACAGGTCGGCGTTGGGGTTTGGCTAGGTGACCTGTGCGGTCCCAAGCTACAATCGAAGGGGATCCCGACTCAGCAGAGTGTTGATTCAGGCCCAATTGAGCCTCATCCTATACGCCTTTACGGCGCCTTGTCGCCGCGCGCCTGTTTACTTTTGCCCGACAGGATTTCACAGCAGGTATCAAAATGAAGAAGCCCCTTCTCAAGGCCCTCTCCGTGCTCGGTCTGTTGGCAGCGGCCACACCGGCGCCAGGCACCGACCTGTGGCAGGTCTACCAGATCGCCACCGAAAGCGATCCGCAACTGGCTGCCGCCGCGGCGGGCTTCCAGGCAGCCAGGGAGGTCAGACCGCAGAGTCGCGCCGCGCTTCTGCCGCAGGTCAATGCAGGCGCCAACTTGTCACGCATCGACTCCGAAATCCTGGAGAGTAACGTCGGTGATACCGGTAGCACGGACTATAACTCCACCAGCTATTCGCTGACCCTCAGCCAGGCACTGTTCCGCTACGGCTCCTGGATTCAGTACCAGCAATCCGACAGCCTCATCCGGCAGGCCGAAGCCCAGTACGGAAGTGCCCAGCAGGGCCTTGCGCTTCGTGTCTCCCAGGCCTATTTCAATGTGTTGGCCGCCCGCGATGCCCTGGAGTTTGCCCGGGCAGAGCAGAGGGCGACCCAACAGCAGCTGCGCCAGACGGAGCAGCGCTTCGAGGTCGGGCTTTCGGCCATCACCGATGTGCACGAGGCCCGCGCCGGCTATGACGCAGCGGTGGCCCAGGAGATCGGCGCCCGGAATCAGCTGGACGTGGCGCAGGAGGCACTGCGGGAGATTACCGGCCTCTCCTTCGAGTCACTGGCACCCCTGCAGGATGACATTCCATTGGTGGCGCCCGAGCCCACCGACATCGATGCGTGGGTGGAAACTGCGACCGACCGCAACCTGGAACTCCTCGCCGCCGCCGCCGCAACCAAGGTGGCCGACCAGGAGATCCGCAACCAGCGGGCCGGATACTATCCGACCGTGGATCTCGAAGCGCAGCACAGTCGTTCCGACAACACCGATGCCCCGCTTTTCGGCAGAGATGAAGAGAGCAACACCATTAGCCTGCAGCTCTCGGTGCCACTCTATCAGGGTGGTTTCACTTCATCCCGGGTCCGCGAGGCACACGCACTCTACAACCAGGCACGCCAACAACTCGAACAGCAGCGCCGATCGACGATCAGCCAGACCCGTCAGGCCTACCTGAACGTGGTGGCGGGCATCAGTCAGGTAAGGGCGCGAGAACAGGCGGTCGAGTCGGCCCAAACGGCCCTTGAGGCCACCCAGGCCGGGTTCGAGGTAGGCACCCGAACGGCGGTGGACGTGCTCAATGGCCAGCGCGAACTGTTCCGCGCCAAACGCGACTACGCCCAGTCCCGCTACGACTACATCCTGTCGACCCTGAACCTGAAACAGGCGGCCGGCACCCTGATTCCCGAGGACATCAAGGCGATCAACGAGTGGCTGGCGCTGTAAACAAGGGAACCCTGTGCCGATGACCAGACCCGCCCTTCAGAATCGTCTTTGCGATTCCGCCGAGAGCCAGCTCGTGGTGGTGGACATCCAGACCCGCCTGGCCGGTGCGATGCAGGCCGAAGACCGGGTCCGGGTCATGCGCAATGCCGGGATACTGATACAGGCCGCGGGCCTTCTGGACGTCCCGCTGATTGCCAGCGAACAGTATCCACGGGGACTCGGCCCCACAGAGGAGGAGGTCGCCTGGCATTTTCCCAAGACACTCGAGGCCGTCGAGAAGACCTGCTTTGCCTGCAGCGGCGAGCCTGCCTTTTCGGAGGCCCTGAACCGCAACGGCAAACGACAGGTGATTCTTGCCGGAATGGAGGCTCATGTATGTGTGCTGCAGACCGCATTGGAGCTCCAGGCCGACGGCTATGCCGTGTTCGTAGTAGAGGATGCCGTCTGTTCACGAAACGAGTCGCACCGCCGCAATGCCCTGGAACGCCTCCGCCAGGCAGGGGTCGTAGTCACCAATGTCGAGTCGGTGCTGTTCGAATGGATTCGCGACGCCCGCCATGGACAGTTCAAGGCCGTCTCCGCGCTAGTCAGGTAACCGACCATCCTGTTTCCGATCTGAAAACTCCAGCAGACTAAAATCATGAGCGAATCCCCGTTCCCCTCCGCCGCCCCTGACTTCAATGATCCACTGGGTCTGTTGCGCGCTTGTCACGATCGCATTCTGAGTCACTGCGAAACCCTGGAGCGGCTGGTCGCCCGCCTCCGGGACAAAGGCGTCGATGCCGATGCCCGCAAGGCGGCCGGGAAAGTGCATCGCTATTTCAGCACCGCCGGCAAACATCACCACGAAGACGAAGAGAAGGATCTGTTTCCGCTCCTTTCCCAGGTTTCGCTCAAGCTCGCCGACTCGGTACACCGCATGAAGCAGGACCACGAGCGCATGGATGCGGCCTGGCAGCAACTGGCACCGGAACTCGAGCGGCTGGGCCGGTTGGACGATCTGGACCTCTTCGAGGTGCATGTCAACGAATTCAACAGCGCCTACCGTGACCATATCGCCGCGGAAAACGAGGATATTCTCGACATCGCCCAACACCTGCTCAGCACCGATCAGCTGAAGAGGCTCGGAAAAGCCATGGCATCCCGACGCGGGCAGCGTGTCTAGGAGCCTATCCGAGAATAGCCTGACCTATTGCGGCCAAGCCTGATTGGCCAGATTTCCCGCTCATTTTCGTTTAAATAGAACCACTATTCGCCTCAAATGACCGAAAAATCTGACTCAATCAGTCTTGCCCTCATGACGGTCGCTATTCTCGGACAGGCTCCTAGTGACGAGTTACGAGTTGCGAGGAGTAGCCGCACGGGTAACCGGCCAGCCATCTCGCTACCAGCCACTAGCTACTCGCTACTAATTACTCGCTGCCGGCCTGCCGCCAATGTCCGATAAAGACATCCACCCGATCCGCTTTCTCTCCCCCCGACACTGGCCGATGTGGCTGGCGCTGGGTTTTTTGCGCACCTGCGTGGCCCTGCCCTATCGCTGGCAAGTGAAGCTGGGGGCGGGACTCGGTGCGCTCCTCTATCGGCTCCTGCCTTCACGGCGGCGGATCGCCCGCACCAACCTTGAACTCGCCTTCCCGGAACTCGACGGGGCAGAAAGAGAGCGTCTCGTGCAACGGGTGTTTCGTTCCGGAGGGATATCGATTTTCGAGAGCGGACTCTCCTGGTGGGGGGACCGGAAGCGGCTCGAACCCCTCGGCCATATGGAGGGATTGGAGCATCTGGAGGCGGCGATGGCACGGGGCAACGGTGTCATTCTGTTGTCCGCCCATATCACCTGCCTGGAAATCGGCGGGCGACTACTCTCTTTTCATCAGCCGTTTCAGGTCATGTACAAACGGCAGCGGAACCCGCTCTTCGAGGCCGTATTGAAACGCTCGCGCGAGCGTCACTACCGACGGGCGATCCAGCGCCATGATGTGCGAGGCATGATTCGCGGCCTGAAAGAGCACCGGGCCTGCTGGTACGCGCCCGACCAGGATTTCGGTCGCAAGAACGCCGTGTTCGTACCATTTTTTGGCGTTCCGACGGCGACGGTTACCGCAACCTCGCGGTTTGCCGCCATCACCGGAGCGGCCGTCGTGCCCTTTTTCCCGTTTCGTCGCGAGGACGGCAGCGGTTACGATCTTACGCTTCTCCCCGCGCTGGACGACTTCCCATCCGGGGATGATCAGGCCGATACCGCCCGCATCAGTCAGCTCATCGAGCAGCAGGTGAGAAAAGCCCCCGACCAGTATCTGTGGCTACACCGCCGCTTTCGCACGATGCCGGAAGGCGAAAAGCGCGTCTATTCATGAAGGTCACGAAGGCCGAGCGTGGCGATTGGCTCCGATACCGGGTCCTGTTCACGGCGCTGATGCCACTGCTTGCCGCCTACACCGCATGGCAGGCCTTGCAGAACCGGGATGGCCGATATTGGCGCGAACGGTTTGGCCGTTATCGACCAGGAGAGCCGGCAGACGTCTGGCTGCATGCCGCCTCGGTGGGGGAAGTCCACGCCGCGGCACCGCTAGTCAAGCACCTATCTCTACAGTATCCAGACCAGCAGCTGCTGGTCACCACCGTGACGCCCAGCGGAGCAAGGGCGGTTCGCGACCGGCTACCGGCCTCGGTGAGACACGCTTATTTGCCGCTTGATCGCCCGCGGGCCGTGTCCGCCTTCCTGAGGCGCTTCCGGCCAAGATGCGGCCTGATCATGGAAACCGAATTATGGCCCTGCCTGTTCAAGGCATGCTCCGAGGCGGACATTCCGCTGGCCATCGTCAACGGTCGACTCTCGCTGCGTACCCTGGACGCTGCCGCCTGGTTCCGTCGCCTCTATGGACAGTGCCTCGCCCGGACGGCGTGCGTGCTCGCGCGCTCGGAAAGCGATCGTCTCAACTATATCCGGCTCGGAGCTCGCCCTGAGACGGCCCGGAACGTAGGCAATATCAAATTCGCAGCGCTTGAGCCCGATCGGCCGATCACGCCCATCGAACTCGGTCGCCCCTACGCTGTCGCGGCTTCCACCCGCGACGGAGAGGAAAAGGCGGTGGTCCGCGCCTGGCGAAACGCCGGCCGGGACGATCACCTGCTGGTAATCGTACCCCGCCATCCGAAACGGCTGGCCACCATCCTGCGCGACTTGAAAGGGTCGCGCCTGGCCGTGCGCAGCCGAGGCGAGAAGATCGGCGTGGACACGGAAATCTACATCGCCGACACCTTTGGGGAGCTGGAGCGCTTCATCGCGGGTGCCGTTCTGGTGTTCATGGGGGGCTCTCTGGTCCCCAAAGGCGGGCAGAACCTGCTCGAACCGGCAGCTCAGGGGAAGGCGGTGATCGTCGGGCCCCATATGGAAAATTTTCAGCCGGAAACCGCACTGCTGAAGGAACAGGAGGCGGTATGCCAAGTGGCGTCCGAGGGGGAACTCGCCGAGGCTTTCCGCCGGCTCCTGCAAGAACCGGCGATTCGCCAGCTCATGGGAGAGGCCGCGCGACGCACCGTGCAGGAGAGGCGCGATATCGCCGAGCGCTACCTGAACGAACTGGAAGCGTGTCTGCCCGAGGTATTCCGGAGGCAGGACAGCCCATACTTTGAAAGAGCGACGTAAGTAGGTGTTTATACTCTTCCTAAGCTCCCTGCCTCTGCAGTGAAAGGCCTTTCGCCCAGGCCCACCCACGGTTCAGCGATAGCCGACCAGCAGGTGCTCCCAGTCGCATTCGCTGTAGGTGAAGCGCACATCAAGGTTCGAGAGCTTACGTAGCGAGCGTTGCAGACGCTCCAGGTTGCCCTGCTGCCATCCCCCGGATGGACGGAACCGCCCCCTGTCGAAGTCAACCAGAAAGACCTCGCCGCTCTCCCCCACCAAAATATTATTCGCATTGAGGTCGGCATGGTAAACGCCCGCGTCGTGAAACCTGCGGATACAGAGACCCACGGCCCTCCATGTCTCGGGGGATACCTCCTCATGACGCAGAAGCTGGCCGAGCGAGCACCCCGGAATGCGGGCAGTGACGATATCCGCCCGGTAGCAGAGGCCTCCGCGAACCACCCGGACGGCAACAGGGCGCGGCGCGGGCAGGGCGCGACGGTGCAGCGTCACCAGCAGGTGCCATTCGCGCCATGCGCGGGTTCGTCCCAGACCGAACCAGAAATAGCAATCGTGGGAGATTTTGGCCGGCGCCCCACCCCGACGGTAGTGCCGCAACACATACTCTCCGCCGTCGCCGCGGACAAACATCGCCGCACCGCGGCCCTGGGCGGTGCCAATCAGATCGTTGCGCCGTTGCCACACCTCCGGCTCAAAGAACGCCCCATCTACTTGGTCAGGAGTATCGGCATCGTATAGGATGTGCTCTTTTCCGTTCCTGAGATATTTTAGGTTCATGAACAAGCTGCCGTTTAACTCGCCGCCGGAGCGGCTCTGTTTGCTCCGCCTCTCGGCAGTCGGGGATGTCAGTCACGTCCTGCCCGTGGTCCGTACGCTTCAGGCACACTGGCCCGAAACGCAGATAACCTGGATCATCGGCAAGGCCGAACACTCCCTGGTGGAGGACATCGAAGGGATCGAATTTATCACCTTTGACAAGGCGAAGCGATGGAGCGCCTTCGCCGAAATCAGGCGGCAGCTGGCCGATCGGCACTTCGATGTCCTGCTGCACATGCAAATGTCCCTGCGCGCGAGCCTGATCAGCCTGCTGGTCAACGCCGATATTCGGCTCGGTTTCGACCGCAAACGGGCCAGGGATTTCCAGTGGCTTTTCACCAACCACCGTATTCCTTATCGGCCCCGGCAGCACGTCATCGAAAGCTTCTTCGGATTCAGCGAAGCACTCGGGATCAATGATCGGATGATGCGCTGGGATATTCCCGTGCCGGAATACGCCCGCACCTGTTCCCGGCAAGCGATCCCTGAACAGCCGACCCTCGTGGTCAGCCCCTGTTCCAGCCAGGCATACCGCAACTGGACGGCGGAAGGCTATGCCACGGTGGCCGACCATGCAGTAGAGCATCACGGCATGCGGGTCGTCATCACCGGCGGGCTGAGCACGATTGAAAATCAATACGGTGACGAGATCGTCACCCTCATGCGCCACGAATCTCTCAATCTGGTTGGGCGGACCGACTTGAAACAGCTGTTCGCCATTCTCCAAAGGGCTACCCTGGTGTTGGCCCCCGACAGCGGACCGGCCCATCTGGCCAACGCCGCCGGGACGCCGGTCATCGGCCTCTACGCGACCACCAACCCGGAACGGGCCGGCCCCTACGGGAGCCTCGACCTGGTCGTCAGCCGGTATGCCGAAGCGGTTCAAGAGCGCTACGGAAAACCACCGGAGCAAGTTCGCTGGGGTGCCCGCGTACGTACCGAGGGGACCATGGAGCGCATTACCCCGCAAGAGGTTATCGAAACCCTGGATCAGGCAATGACCCGCCCCACAGGAAATACCACAGTGTCTGAGTCGCCTTTTTCACCTTGACCTTGATTCCAGCTGCTGATCCTGATGTCTTTGTGCATTGCCATTGGCGGTGAGGTGATTTCCTTCACGCCATGCAGTAACACCAAACATCTCCCGTTTCCAGTGAGACAGCCGGAGCAGATACCCTATATAATTCTCGCTCGGAGAATCACTTGAAAACTCATGTAGCGTGCGAGGAGGAAGCCAACACCAGGGTCTGCTCTGTCAGCAAGATTCCACACGCATGCATGATGAACGACTCACAAGGTTCGAGCTACAAGAGAGCTTGGATTCGTACCGCCAACTCGGTGCTCCACGCGAAAGCAGCGAAGTAGGAGATGCGGTATCAGGGTGGAGCCTGTCCGAGAATAGACCGACCTACTCGGCTCTGGCATCCTGCTTCGCTCTAGCTCCTCCATCCATGGAGTCGTGCGGCCAAGCCTTCGTGACGGTCGCTAGTCTCGGACAGGCTCCCGGCAAGATTAAACAACGCTTCGAACTTTCTCAGAAAATTGGACTCGCTCAATGCACACCAGAAAAAGAGTACTAATCACCGGGGGGGCCGGATTTCTCGGTTCGCATCTTTGCGAGAGACTGTTGGCGGACGGCCACGATGTTCTCTGCCTGGATAATTTCTTTACCGGCAGTAAGGACAACATCCTGCATTTGCTGCCGAACCCGCATTTCGAACTTCTGCGCCATGACGTCACCTTTCCGCTGTACGTCGAAATCGACGAGATCTACAACCTGGCCTGTCCCGCATCACCGATTCACTATCAACACGACCCGGTTCAAACCACGAAGACCAGTGTTCACGGCGCCATCAACATGCTCGGCCTTGCAAAGCGCACCAGCGCCAAAATCATGCAAGCCTCTACATCAGAGGTTTACGGCGATCCGGAGATACACCCGCAGCCCGAAAACTACTGGGGCCATGTCAACCCGATCGGCCGTCGCTCCTGCTATGACGAAGGCAAGCGTTGCGCCGAAACCCTGTTTTTCGACTACTACCGTCAGCACAGCCTCAAGATCAAGGTTGCGCGAATATTCAACACCTATGGACCGCGCATGCATCCCAACGATGGCCGTGTGGTTTCCAATTTCATCGTGCAGGCGCTGAAAAACGAGCCTATCACCATCTATGGAGAGGGCCTGCAAACACGATCATTCTGTTATGTGGACGACATGGTGGAAGGATTCGTACGGCTGATGGAGTCACCGGATGATTTCACCGGTCCCGCCAATCTCGGCAATCCCGGCGAATTCACGATTTCCGAGCTGGCCGAAAAGGTCCTCGATATGACCGGTTCCAAATCCGAAATCGTCTACAAACCCCTCCCCTTCGATGACCCCAGGCAGCGAAAGCCCGTCATCGACCTGGCCCGTGAAAAGCTGGGCTGGGAGCCGAAAGTAAAGCTGGCCGAAGGACTGGAGCAAACCATTGGCTATTTCAAGGAGATGCTGGGTTGATCAGTGCTCGTCGATAAGGGGAAAACGCATGAGTAGTGTGTCTGAAAACGCCTGCACAGGGACGGGGCAAATCAGCTGGAGCGCTGTTTCGGAGAGTGCCGCCCGCGAAGGAGAAGCATCAGCGCGGCGGGGAACCGGTGCGCTGTTGCACCAGTGGGGGAAGGATCTCCAACTATTCGTATTCGTTTTCGCCATCCTCCAGCTCTACCGACCGGTGCTGATAGGGGCCTTCAGTGCACGCATCGGCGACAAGGGATTCGGCGATCTGCTCCTGGTGCAGGGCATGGGATTGCGTTTCGACATCAGCACAGCGGCCAGCTGGGCGGCGCTCACCTTCCTGGCTTCACTTACAATCCTCATCCTGCCGACAGGCAAGCTCCTGCATCGCCTGCGTCTCTATGTGGGCTACGGCTACGTAGTACTCGCCTTACCCCTGCTGGCCGCTAATCTGGTCTTTTTCCACGAGTACAGCGACCAGTTCAATCACCACATCTTCGGGATGCTCCATGACGATGCCATGGCAATTCTCACCACGGTTTGGAAGGAGTATCACCCGCTGCTGTTCCTGATCGCGACGGCGCCGATCATGGTTCTGAGCCTCTGGTTAGTGCGCCGCTGGCTACTCTGGAATCCCCGCTTTGTCTTCGCCCTGGCCGCGGTGCGCGGAGGGCTTGCCCGCGCAGGACTGGCGCTGGTGCTATTTTTCCTGTTCGTCGTTTTCATGAGAGGCGGAACCCTCTGGGGCCAACCAATCCGGTTGAAGCATGCCCATGTGGTGAACGATCTGATGCTCAACCGCATGGTAGTCAATCCCTTGTCGGCACTCCGCTATACCCTGGATTCGAAACTGGCGCTTGAGCGCTCGGGCAATCTGGATTCCCTATGGCCGAGCCGGGATCTGCATGCGGCGCTGGCCGCGGTGCGTGACGTTCACGGAGAAACCGGACCGGTACCCCGCGACATCGATGAAGGATTGCGAATGCAGGCGGCGGGCGCAGCGACCAGACCGCGTCACATCTTTTTGGTACTCATGGAGAGCCACGACGGCTGGACAGTAATGCCCGAGTACCGCTGGACCGGATTCGCTCCACAGCTTAGCGATTTGGCGGAGCGAGGGATCTACTTCGCCAACTTCCTGCCGACTTATACCACCGGTACGATTGGCGCTCTCAACGTAATGATGACAGGCCTACCCGACACGGGCCTGAACGTGAATTATGAACCGGGCACCCAAAAACCGCTCCCCTCGTCCACCGCAGAGACCTTTCGGCGCATGGGGTATCGCACCCGTTTCTACTACGGCGGCTACCTGAGCTGGCAGCGGGTCGATTCCTTTGCGCTTGCCCAGGGCTTCGACGAAGTATGGGGCGGCGGCAGCATGAGAGCGGGTGCCTCCACCAACGAGTGGGGGGTGAATGACAAACACCTGTTCGATTTCGTCCTTGAATCCATGGACGACAACCAGCCCAGTTTCAACCTGATCCTGACCACCACCAACCATCCCCCATTCGATCTGGACCTCGAACGGCTGGGCTATCCGATAAAGGAGCTACCCGAGCCGCTCGTCGAAACCAAACGAACCACAATGCGGGAACTCGGGCATCTCTGGTATGCGGATCAACAACTGGGACACTTTGTAGCCGAAGCGGAGCGGCAGTTTGGGGATTCGCTCTTCGCCATCACCGGCGATCACACTCGTCGCCTGGAGATCCGGTTTCCCGGCGACAGCGTGGTGGAGCAAGATGCCGTCCCATTCGTACTCTATGGGCCGGAAGTGCTGGGAGAACGCAGGGAAACGCCGGCGACCGCCGGCAGCCACCTTGACGTCCCGGCCACCCTGTTCGAACTGGCGGCTCCAGCCGGGTTCACCTATTACAGCTTCGGGCGCGATCTGCTCAGTAAACCCTCGCCCAGCTACGGCCTGGGACCCAGCTTCATCATCGGCGAGAACTTTTTGGCCACCAATGCGGGTCCCACCAACACTTGGGCCTTGCCGGGCTGCGAACCCCCGGCAGTACTCGATGACTTGGCGGAAATACGAGAATACAACAATGCCTTAAAGGCGTTGGGTTGGTATCGGGTGCGCAAAGGGAGCCAGCTTCCTGAAGCAGCGACTGAATAGGTATCCTTCTGTGTCAGGGTGGTTATCCGTCACCACCTCTATCGGGTCTGTAAATCAGCAACTTGGCGATGGTGTGGTTCAATGAATTCATGCCAGGCGGCAATTACTCGGGTGGTGCGAAACTGTGGTCGCGCACTGACCCGGGGCCGACCACCATCGCGCCATTCGGCAAGCTTTGCAATCACCGCGGAGACATCATGGCCGTCGACCAGTTGCTCATGCCCACCCAATACCTCCCGGGCGGCGCCGAAATCGTGCGCCAACACCGGGGTGCCGACTGCGTTGGCCTCGGCGTAGATGAGCCCGAAGGTCTCGGGATGGATGGTCTGTGGGTAAAAAACGCAAAGCGACTGGCGCACCAGCTTCAACACCTCCGCCTGGGGCAGGCGTCCGACCAGTTCCACACCCGGAGAAAGGTCCTTGGCAAGATTCACCCTCAGCCCTTCCGGTCTATTGCCGGCCACCAGCAGTTTCATTAAAGGAAAGCGTTCGCGAACCCGGGCGAATGTTCTCAGAACCTCACGCAGTCCTTTGTTCGCGGTACTGAAAAAGATCAGCTGGTCCGGATTGACCGGCATCGAATCCGGGTTTAACTCATCATTGATGGGGTTGTAGATCCGCTGGATCGGCACCAGGCCCGGGGCCCCCGCGATTTTTCCAAGCAGTCGGGCAGGAAGGCCGTTGATGATACGATCCGCGGCCGCCAAATGTGCGTCGGAGACGGCAATCACACCACAGCCATTGCGCGCAAGCCAATAGCGTTTCAATACATTCTCCGCGCGTTGCCAATTGTGAATCCAGCAGTAAATCGCTGCTTGGGGATATCGCTCCCGGTAAACGGGCGTCAGCCGATGTTTGCGTACCACCACGACCACATCCGGATCTTCGGTGCCGAAGGGCTTTTCATCCATGGACACATAACGCAAACCCGCATGCGCCGAGTAGGGCTCTTTGCGTCCAAGCTGCGCCACCACCACATCGTGCTTCCGGGACACACCTTCAGCGACACGCACCAGGGAGGCCTCGGTACCCCCGATGCCGACCGACTCCATAAGCTGGAAATCGTAAGGAGTGGTGGACTTTGGATCGACAAAAAGGATTCTCATGCTGTGCGATGGTTTGCTTAGGTTTTTGGTCTGAGCTTTGGTGCTTCCCTGAGAGCACGCCCCCAGAGCGTGAATCAGATCTTCGCAGTGGCTGCTAAAAAATAGCCCCCTGTCTCGAAGGGACTACCCGGCCCTCCTGAATACGGGTCAGGAACCGGGCTCATCGTTGGGGCAGCTCCAAAGCTACTTGATAATGGACTTGCTCGCCGGATCGTAGCCCTTTAGGATCCACCTAACCTATAGTGTAGTCGTCCACGGAGCTCCGATAGATTTAACTCGTCGCACTCGGCTCCTGCGTGTTTCACGGGCCCAAAAAGGTAAAACATAGAGGATAAGAGTGCGACAGGCTCCTGAATCAGGATTCTGGCCCACTTCCGGCATGCTCCGCTCTCGTGGTGACGACCCCTGTGTCCCAGTAGTTGTGTTCGCTTTTCGGGCGACACGCTTATTACAAAATCCCGCCAAACGAGGCAAAATATCACTCCGGCTTAGTGGAACATCTTGTTGGAAATGTGGCGCCTGTATTAGTCAGCTGCAACCATAATCTATAGACTCCGAAGCAACTGTCCGCGGACACTCCTGTTATTGAAGATTTCCAACGGGTTTATGCAGAAAAAACTCAAGTTCGTGGTCGCCTGCGAGGTAATCGATAATGTGCGGCTGATGAAACCGCACGGAATGGTTCCCTATACCATGGGCAAACACTTTGGTTACAAAGCTGAGGTAGTTACCTATCGCAATGGGGAGTATCCCTATGCAAAGAGGGAGTTGGGCGGAGCATTGAGGCTGCGCTTCCTGCCTTCCTTATGGTCAAAGAAAGCCAAATTGCCATTTTGGTGGTATATCGCCCGCAACGCTCGTTCAATCGATGTCCTGATGGTTTACAACGTAAAGAAGCGCCCCATTTACAACGGACTTCTCTATAAACTATTCAATCCTCGTGGATTCCTCTATGCAAAGGCGGACACCTCGAGCCCACGCTTCGGGTTCTATGTCGATAATGCCTTCTTTGTATACCGCTGGTGGATGCGTCTGCTCGGAAAGTTGTTCTTGAAACATTGCGATGCGGTATCGGTGGAGTCGCGACCGGTATTTGATAGTGTCACCCAGGTCGATCGTGACAAACTCATGTTGATGCCATGCGGTTTTGATCCCGATATCGTTGCCCGACTCGGCGTGCATCGACGCGCCTTTCCAGATAAAGAAAACATCGTACTTCATGTGGCAAGGATGGGTATCCCGCAGAAGAACTCAGAGCACTTGCTGAGTACTATCGCCGCAATGGTGATCCCCGAGGGCTGGCAGTTTGTTTTCATCGGCTCACAGACTCCGGAATTCCAAAACGCAATTGCCGAATTTCGTCAGCTAAACCCGGAAAAGGCCAGGAAAGTGACGTTTCTGGAACATATTGCCGATAAGGCCCTGCTTTACCAATGGTACAGCCGATCGAAAATCTTTTGCCTCCCTTCACGCCGCGAGACGTTCGGCAATGTACTGGTGGAGGCGCAGTACTTTGGAAACGTAATCGCGGGTAGTGAACACCTGCCATCCGTACAAGATCTGACCAATGATGGGCGTACCGGGATCACTTTTCCAGCTGATGACCCTGCTATTACGGCCCGGGCATTGACCCAACTGATGGCGAATCCGGAACAACTCAAGGCGATGTCGGAGCAAGCGCGCGAATATGCCGACATGCACCTCGTCTGGCAGGCCGTCATGCTACCGCTGCACGAAAAAATTCAGGCCCATTACCAACCGAAAGGAAGTTAAAGTGACCAAAGTTGTCGAAGCATTGAACAAGACCGGCACCGTGCTGCGGTATCTTGTCACCAATCCTGAGATAGTCAGGCGAATGCTTTCGCACTTATATAAAGGCTTCTTTGTAGAATCGGGCTGGATCAATGCCTTCCTTGAAGGCCGTCCGGTGGATCGAGAGAACAACCCGCTGCCCTGGTTCACCTATCCCGCCATCGACTTCCTTGACGAGCGCCTGAACCTTGACATGAGCGTCTTCGAGTACGGAGGCGGCAATTCGACCCTCTACTTCGCCAGTCGGGTAAAGAAGGTCACCACTGTTGAACATCACGCCGAGTGGTTTCGACACCTCAAAACCTCTGCACCTGATAATGCAGAGATTATCTTCTGTGAACTGGAGTATGGCGGGAAATATCAGAAGATGGCCCCAACCCGACAGGAGCGCTTCGATGTCGTAGTAGTAGATGGCCGAGATCGGGTCAACTGTGCGCATGCGGCAATCGAAGCCTTGTCTGAGCGTGGTGTCATTGTCTTCGATGACTTCGAAAGAGAACGCTACCAGGCGGCGGCTGACAATCTGGCAGAAAACGGTTTTCGCCAGCTAAATTTTTGGGGCTTTAAGCCCGGGTTCTTCGAGCGAAAAAATACAGCGGTATTCTATCGCACCAAGAACGTGTTCCGACTTTGACACCCTCCCCACGACTAAAGCTGGGGCTTCTCGCGCTCTTATGGGTTATGTAAACCGTGGACACCTTTCATAAAACAGCTAAGCCAGAGTGTAAAAATCCGTTGGCCATAACAATCGCGTACAACAAGACGCAATCAACAACGTGGACAACACAGATTGGGCTTGGAGGTTTGTACCTGTTTTCATTTTTCGCCTTCCTGGGCCAGGTCGGCTCCGCGGTTGGGCTTTTCCTGATGCTGATTGCCATTACTGGTTCGTTTCGGGAAGTTCGCAGGGAATTGAGCCGGGATCCGGCATTCTGGATGGCTTGCGCCTTCATCCTCTATCTCATAGTGAATGCATATCTGGCGGCCAACGAATTCCCTCGAACCGCTACCGAACAGTGGAAGGGAGCCCGAAACTGGGGACGTCTTGTTGTTTTCCTGGTACTTGCCTGGTGGATGAGGGGAGATCCGAAACGGATCTACTGGAGCTTTCTGCTGGCACTCCTTGGTCTATTCGTGCACCTGGTTGTGAGCTTCGACCTTTCGAATATCGAAATCGCCCTTCGAAGCGGGCGGACCGGATTCGCCTACTCGATCATGTTTGCAGGAATCCTTTCAGGCGCCTGCCTCATCGCAATGCTGATATTCACGCCAAAGATACTCAATAGTCGGTCCCGACCCCTGTCAAAACTTGCTATTGGCCTTCTCTGGTTTGCAGGCTTTGCCATCTTGTTGCAACTTCAAATCACAGCCCAATCGCGCGGCGCTTGGGTCGCAACAAGTCTGGGACTCCTGCTTGCTTCCTTGGTCATTGTTCGTCATCTTGACCGCAAAAAGCTGGCAATCTTCGGCGTGATGTTCTCCATATTAGTGCTTATTGCGATGCAAAACTCCTCCACGGTGGAGCAACGCCTCACCAAGGATCGCGCGACCATATCGGCATTCCTGAATGGCGCACAGATGGAGCAGATTCCTTTCCAATCAATGGGAGCACGACTGCACCTTCTGCATTATGGCCTGAAACGTTGGTTGGAGCGCCCGCTATTGGGGTGGGGACCTGGCACGGAGATAGAGAAGCACTTTTCCCCTCAAGATTTTTCTGAACCCATCGACAGACTCCAGGCAAGCAATCTGCCGCGATTTGCACACCTGCACAACGGATTCCTTACCATCTTGGCACAGCTGGGGATTGTGGGTGCCGGCCTCTTCGGTTTGCTGGGGATTTTCGTCCTCCGTCAATTAATGGCGGCTTATAGAAAAAAGCTGATACCCGATGATCTCAGCGCAGCAACCAGCGGCATCTTATTGATCCTGCTCTTGTCCAATTTAGCAAACTCCCGATTTGCTGTACTCGATTTTCAGTTTCTCGCCACCCTCGCCATGAGCGCAGCCTATACCACTCGATATCAGAGACAGATCGACGCTCGGCAGAGAACCTTGACTCGCCTATCAGCGAGTCCGGCATTCGTTAACAGTGACAAGCCCCCACTAAGACATAATGACCCGCACCCGCATACTGGTCGTCCGCAACGACAAGCTAGGTGACTTCATGCTCGCCTGGCCGGCTTTCCGGCTGCTGAAGGAGCAACTGCCCGACGCGCGAGTGCTCGCATTGGTGCCGGAGTACACCCGGTGCATGGCGGAATTGTGCCCATGGATTGATGAGGTGGTACTCGATCCCGGCGGTTCTCAATACCGCGATATCCGGCAGATAAGCAGACAAATCCGTCAATCCGGTGCCAACCGGGCCATCTTGTTGTTTTCGACAGCAAGGGTAGTCACGGCACTGGCTTTCGCCGGGGTTAGATATCGGCTGGGACCGGCAACCAAACTCGCCCAGATTCTGCTTACCGATCGCGTGGTCCAGCGCCGCTCCCGTTCGGAAAAACCGGAATTCGAATATAACGCCGATCTGGTCCGGCATTTTCTTAGGCGCGACGCAAAGGCTATACCGGCAACGCCAAACGGACCGTTTCTGGAATTTCCAGCCGCCGAACTCAAGACATTTGGTGCGGAGTTATCAAAGCGACTTGACTTACCTGCCGACGCCCAGTGGCTGTTCGTGCATGCCGGCAGTGGCGGTTCCGCCAACAACTTGCGACCCGAGCAGTACCAGGATCTCTGTCACCGCCTGGCAAAGACCGGACGTGCTTTTGTCTTTACCGCCGGGCCGGGCGAAGAGCCTGTTGCCAGGGATCTCGTCTCTTCACTACGGGGGGTTGCCCCGGCTGCCGTGCTGCCGCCCGAGGCCCTGCCTTCGCTGGCCCGTCATTTGGCTCTGGCAGATTGCTTTATCAGCGGATCGACCGGCCCCTTGCACATCGCCGGCGCCCTGAACCGACCCACTGCCACGTTTTATCCGGGCCACCGCTCCGGATCACCACTGCGGTGGCAGACACTGAATGATGCCGATGTCCGGCTCACTTTCAGCCCACCGGGTGAAGGCGATCCCAAGGACGTTTCCCGGTGTCATATCGCCGATGCTGCGGAGCAGATTGATGCGCTGTTAAGCCGCATCCGTAGGCAAGACGAAGTGTTTTAAAACGCTCCAGACGCCCCCTGCAGGATGGCTTCCAGCCGGGAGAAGTGGTCGCCCGGGTTGAACTCACTATCCGCCTTGGCCTTCCCGGCCGCCGCGAGCCTTTTTCTCAAATCTCCGTGTAAAGCCAACCGGGATAGCTGCGCATAGAGGTCCTGTGCGTCGCCCGGCTGGAACAGCAGTCCGGTTTCATCATCGTCGATGATCTCGGGTACACCACCGGCGTTGCTGCCGACCACCGCCACTCCGGCGCGCATCGCCTCCGGCAGGACCAGACCGAAGGTTTCCTCGTAAGTAGTCAGAGCAACGGCATCACAAGCCTGCATCCAGCGCTGCGGGTCATCAACAAAGTCGCAAATCACCACGCGATCGCCGTACCCGCCGGACTCGGCACGCGCCTTGAGCGATGCCAGGTAATCTCCGTCCATGGCCTGTCCCACGATGAGCGCATACAAAGGAATGTCATCACTGACCGCCCGCTCCACCGCTTCCAGCAGCAGGTGCTGTCCCTTGAACGATTCGATGCGCGCGAACAGCCCGACAAGAAACGCTCCATCCGGCACGCCCCACTCGTCCCGCAGTGTCCTGCGTGCCTCCCGGCTCAGTGCTTGCTTCGGCTCCGGGACACCATAATAGAGGGTGCGCACCTTCTGAGTATGGTATGGCCCGAGGAAACGGCGGGCATCCGCCGCCAGGCGTTCGCTGATGGTCACCATCACATCCATCTGGCCGTAGAGGACGTTGTGGTAAAAATCGTCTTTTGGACGGGTAACCTGCATCTGCCGGGTGTAGACCAGAGCCGGCCGGCGGCGAGAGAGGCGCTTGGCCAACGCCGCCAGGGGCAGGTCCTTGCCCCAATGCATATGCACCACATCCACCTGTTCGCGGTCGATGAGTGCTGCAAGGCGTCGGGCATTGAACAACGGTGCCGCTCGTACTCGCGACGCTGGGAGGTGATGCAGCGCAGTACCGACCCGTTCGAGATAGGGGATCAGCGGGGTATCAGTGCTCGTCACGCCAATCACGCGGTGCTTCCCGGAAAGGGCTTCGGCACAGCGGGCCACATAAAGCTCCAGTCCACCCAGTCCGGGCGAAAGACACAATTCAAGGATATTCATGGAGAGACATCGTTCGCGTCCGGCTGTTGGCGCACCCAAAGATCTGCGTATTTCGCAAAAGTGGAGTGGCCGGAAAGCAGGGCCAGCAGAAGGCCCTGGCGGCCATCCAGAAAACCGAGTCGCACCACAAACATCCGCAGGAAGCAGGCCAGACCATGCCCAATGCCCGCCGCCAGGCTGCCGCGCTGTCCTCGCTTCTGCCGCACCCTGGCCCAGGCCGTGGCATAGCCGGCCGATTTGACCAGATAGTGTTCGAGGTCACGGTAGGTATAGTGCAGCAGGTCGCCCTTCAGGCGGTCACAGACCATGTCCGCAGGGATCTGCAGCCGCTCATGCACCAACGCATCATCGTAAGCGGCCCACTCACGGGGGAACAGGCGTTCCACCCAATCAGGATACCAACCGCCATGGCGGATGAATCGCCCGAAGCAGAAGCTCAGCCGGGACAGGGCATACACCCTGCCTTGATCATTTGCCTTCACTGCCGCACGAATTGCGCCCTGCAATTCCGGAGTGACACGCTCATCGGCATCGATCATCAACACCCAGTCCCCGGTTGCGTAGCCCTGCGCCCGCTGGCGCTGGATACCGTAGCCATGCCAATCAGCATGGTTGTAGACCTGCTCGGTGTAACGCCTGGCCCTTTCGACCGTATCGTCGCTGCTGCCACTGTCGATCACGATGATCTCGTCGGCGAATGCCACGCTGCGCAGACAGGCGTCGATGTTTTCCGCTTCATCCTTGACGATCAATACAGCCGACAGGGCGGGGGTCATGAGAGCTCCTTCATACTATCGATAATTTCTTGTATCTTCTCGAGCACCATGGACGGCTTGATCTCGCCCAGGCACCGCGTATGCCCGTACGGGCAGGTTCGCTCGAAGCAGGGGCTACACTCCAGCTCCCGGAAGAAGACGACCTTTCGCCGGGTCAGAGGCGGTGTGTAGTTTGGCGATGAGGAACCATACAGTGCCACGATTTCCGTGCCCACGGCCGCGCCAATATGCATCAACCCGGAATCATTGGTTACCATCACCTGCGCAAGAGAGAGCAGGTCCACGACATCGGTCAGCGATGTCTTGCCACAGAGATTGAGGACGGCCCCCTCCGATGCGCCGACGATGGTCTCGCCGACTGCTCTGTCTTTGTCCGAACCCACAACCCACACCTGAACGCCGCGCTCGGCGAGGCGGCGGGCCAGCGATGCGAAATATTCCGGCGGCCACTGCTTGGCGAGACCGTATTCGGCGCCCGGCGCAAAAGCGACCGCGGGCCGATTCCCATCCAGTCCGAAGCGTTCAAAAAGCGCAGTGGCATTCGCCTCGTCCACCCGCAGTTGCGGGTTGGGAATGTCGGGCACGCGCTCCGGTTTCGTGGTGACCCGGCCGAGATTGATGTAGCGCTGCACCACCATGGGCAATGCCTCGCGGTCGAGCTGCCGCATGTCGTTGATCAGGCCGTAGCGCATCTCGCCCTGGTATCCGGTCCGGCGCCGCGCTCCGGCGAAGAACGGGACCAGCGCGGCCTTCAGCGACCGGGGCAGCACGATGGCCTGATCATAATGCCGTTCGCGCAGGGATCGACCCAGCCGGAAACGGACCGGCAGACCCAGCTCGCCGTGGCCGAGCGGCATCCGCACGCCCTGCGCCACCTCCGGCATGCGCTCCAGCAGGGGCAGCGACCAATCCGGCGCGAGGACATCGATCTCAACCGCGGGCCGGGCCTCTTTCAGATAGCGGTAGAGGCTCTGGGCCATGACCATGTCGCCCACCCAGGCCGGACCGACCACCAGCACCCGCTCTGCCCCCATGGCTCAGCCTGTCTCCTGCGCAGCCAGGATGCGGTTTACGGTTTCGACATTCCGGCGCAGGTGGTCGGGGTTGATGGTGCCGACGATCATACTGCCCACCCCGCGGTGCGCGAAGACAAAGCGCATCGCCTCCTCGATACCGCAGCCGCCGGCGCTGCTGTCCGCATGTCCGCTCTGCAGGCCTTTCTTCACCAGCACGCCCCGGTTCAGCCGTTCGGCCTCGGCAATTACCGGCAGGTCATGGGTATCCACCGGATTGCAGGTGGCCATCACCACGTCGCAGTTCCTGACCACCCAGAGGCCCCCTGCCTCGGTCTTGGTGGACATGCCGTAGGCGCGGATCAGGCCTTCACGCTTCAGATCGGCCAGACAGTCGAGCGCCCCCCGGTTCTCGATGATATCCAGGTCATCGCCATCGGAATGCACCAGAACGATATCCACGTGGTCGCGGCCAAGTCGCTTCAGGCTTCGCTCCACACTCATCCGCGTATGTTCGGCAGAGAAGTCGAAGCGGGAGCGGCCGTTTTCGAAGATTTCACCGACCTTGGTCACGATGACCCAGTCATTGCGATTCGGCAGCAGACGACCCAGCCGCTCTTCGCTGGTGCCGTAGGCCGGTGCGGTATCGACAAAGTTGATGCCCAAATCCCGGGCGAGGGCAAACAGGTTGCGGACTTCATCATCGCCGGGAATGCGAAAGCCACGCGGATACTTCACCTGCTGATCGCGGCCAAGCTTCACCGTACCGAGCCCCAGCGGGCTCACCCGGATGCCGGTCGAACCCAATAATCTCAGCTCCATCGTGATTCCTCCTGCCACGGCAACGGTGCCTGGACCGGCCGCGGCCATGCCTCCGGTACCTCGGCGGTTTTCCGATCGGTCTGTGGCACTACGCCGGCATCTTTCAACATCCTGAGAATGTCCGCCGCAAGACGGGGCGCCAGCACCAGCTTGGTGGGCCAGGCGGCAATGAGACTGTCCACCAGCCCGGCAAAAGCCGTATCCGGCCGCCGGCCGTCGGGCATCAGCGGCTCGGCGCGCTCGATGTCCAGCGTGGTCCACTCCAGCCCGTTCTGATCGACCCACGGCAAGAGCATGTGCAGTTCACGCTGCGCGGCGGCAATCTGCTCCTCACGAGTACGACCCACACCCTCCTCTGCCAACTGTCCGCCCAGATACCAGACCACCCGGCCATCGGCATCGCGGTGCGTACTGATGGTGATGCGAGGGTTACTGCTGGCACCCAGACAGTGGGCATAGACGCCCTCGGGCAGCTTGCCTCGTGCGGCCACCATGACCAGAGGACGCAGCTGCATTTCGGGCCGGGTATAACCGGCCGCCTCGAGCAGATCACGGTTGCCGCGGCCCGCCGTCAGCACCAGCCGTTTCGCCTCGACCCGAAGCTGCTGTCCGTTGCCATCATGCAGATCGATGCGCCAGTCTGCATCGCACCGGGAAAGATGAAAACCCTGCGGCCACTCATACTTGATCAGGCTGTCCCTGTGCGGCGCCGACAACGCCTCGATCAGCGAGGCCGTATCCAGTACCGGCTCATCGAGCCGATACACCTGACCCCGAAACCCGGAATGGCGAAAAACCGGCGGCCGCTCCATTTCCGGCAGGGATTCGGTACGGCCCCGCATCAGGCGACTGGCGAAGAAGCCCGCCATGCGCGAGGTGAGATTCGCCGTCGACCAGAGGAACTGATTGGGTGAGAGAACACGTACACGGGTCAGATCCAGCTCGCCCTTGCCATCGAGACAGTCCCGCCACAGGCCGGGCATCGCCGCCACCGCCTGCGCCGAATCGCTCAACTTGCCGGTGAGGGCATACTTGGTGCCGCCATGGAGGATCCCCTGGGCGTAGCGGGTCTGTCCCGATCCCAGCGCATTGGCCTCCAGTAGCACTGCCCGGTAGCCCTCGGCACGAAGACGACCCAGCAGCCAGAGTCCGGCGACGCCGCCACCGAACACCGCCACATCGACAGGGACTACATGGGGCTCGGCACTCATGATCAGCCCTTTTTCTGTTCGCTGCTGCGAATGGCCTGAATGAGTCCGGTAGTGGAGCAGCCGTCGACGAAGCTCATCACCAGCACCTCGCCGCCGGCATCTTGAACGCAGCCGCCGCCGGGGATGTTATCGGGATCGTTGTCGCCGCCCTTGACCAGCACATCGGGCGCCAGGCGGCAGATCAGCCGCTCCGGGGTGTCTTCAAAAAACGGCACCACCCAATCGACACAACCCAGCGCTGCCAGCACATGCATGCGGTTCTCCATGGTGTTGACCGGGCGCTCCTCCCCCTTCAGGCGCCTCACCGAGGCATCGTCATTGACCGCAATGATCAGCCGGTCGCCGAGTTCCGCCGCCTGCTGCAGATAGGTCACATGGCCGGCGTGGAGGATGTCGAAACAGCCATTGGTCACCACTACCCGCTCTCCGTGGGACCTGGCCTCCTGCACCAGGGCCACAAGATGCTCCTCATCGACCACGCCGCGCACGACCTCGTCCTGCTCGCGCATGGCCCTGCGAAGCTCATCGGGCGTTACGGTCGCGGTTCCCAACTTGCCGACCACCACGCCGGCAGCAATATTGGCCAGCGAGGTGGCCTCGGCCAGGTCCTGCCCGGCGGCCACGGCGGCGGCCAGCACGGAAATGACCGTGTCACCGGCGCCGGTAACATCGAATACTTCACGGGCGCGGGTCGGAAGGTGCAGCGGCACATGCCCCGCACGCAGCAGGGTGACGCCTTTCTCCGAACGGGTGATCAGCAGGGCCTCGAGCCCCAGCTCCCGACGCAGTTCCTCACCCCGCTCGACCAGTTCGTTGTCGTCGGCGCAGAGCCCCACGACCGCCTCGAATTCAGGCATGTTGGGCGTCATCAGTGTGGCGCCCCGGTAGCGGATGAAGTCGTTGCCCTTGGGATCGATCAGAACCGGTTTCCCCGCCTCCCGGGCCAGACGGATGATCTCGGGGCAGGTCTCGCGCAGAACCCCCTTTCCATAATCCGAAAGTACGACCACATCCGTCCTGGGCAGTTCGGCACGGAAGCGCTCGATTAGCGCATCGTGATCACACCCGGGAAAACCGTTTTCGAAATCCAGCCGGATCAACTGCTGGTGACGCGACATCACCCGCAGTTTGGTCACTGTCGGGTAGCCCGTCAGGCGCACAAAGACGCAGCCCACGGATGCACCGCCGAGCACCTTTTCCAGGGCATCGGCCGCCTCATCGTCACCGGTCAGCCCGATGACACTGGAACTGCTACCCAGCGCCGCAATATTGAGGGCGACATTGCCCGCGCCGCCCGGGCGCTCCTCCCCGTCGCCCACCGTCACGACCGGAACCGGCGCCTCGGGAGAGATGCGGGAAGTGTCGCCGTGCCAATAACGATCAAGCATGACGTCGCCGACCACCAGCACGCGGGCATTTTCAAAAGGAGGGAGGGAAATTTTCATCGAAACTATTGGCCAAAACCCGTTAACCGCAAAGGCGCAAAGAGCGCAAAGAAAAACGTTTGGTAACTACTCACACCCTCCCTCATTCCCTGTCACCCCCGCGGAGGCGGGGGGGGGTAGGCGGGAATCCAGAGGACGGAGGCATAACTCAAAATGGATCCCCGCCTACGCGGGGATGACGGATTGCGACCCGCGGATAACGGGTTGCGACCCGCGGATGACGGGCTGCGACCCGCGCGGTGCGCTCTTGCCGCACCTGTATCCCGCCTACGTGGGGATGATGGCTTTCCTGGGCCGTGCGTGATCACCCGGGCGAGCAGCCATAATCTTCTTTGGTTGAAAGGCGCACCGTTCAGAATAGGCTCGATCAGCGACTGCCCCAGGTACGGCGAGTCGACGCAGTCCCCTGCCCGATTAGGTTCTCTTTGCGCTCTTTGCACCTTTGCGGTGAAACCCAAAGCTAATCACGCTTCAGTCGGTAAACGGCGCCACAATAGGGGCAACGCGCTTCGCCCGCCTCCTCGAGAGGCAGGTAGACCTGCGGATGGGAATTCCACAAGGTGGTACCCTCCATCGGGCAATGCACCGGCAGATCCGCCTCGGTCACCTCATAGAAGTTTTCGGTGTTCGAGGTTTTCAGTGTCCGTTGCTGCTCAAGCGGGGCAGAGCTCATAGATGGTTCCCTCTGTTCTATCGCACGTAGGTCAGCCATTCCGGATGGCTGTTGCGCCGCCCGAGCACCTGGTCGAAGTACATGCTCTGCAAACGCTCGGTAATGGGGCCGCGATGGCCTTCACCGATGGCGCGGTTGTCCACCTCCCGGATCGGGGTCACCTCGGCGGCGGTACCGCTGAAGAAGGCCTCGTCGGCAATGTACACTTCATCACGGGTAATGCGCTTTTCGCGGACCTCGACGCCGATTTCGGCCGCCAGCTGAACGATGGTATCGCGGGTAATACCCTCCAGGGCCGAGGTCAGATCCGGGGTGTAAATCACGCCGTTGCGGATGATGAAGATATTTTCTCCCGAACCTTCCGCCACATAGCCTTCGTTGTCCAGCAGCATGGCCTCGTCATAACCGCACGCCAGGGCTTCCTGCAGCGCCAGCATGGAGTTCATATAATTGCCATTCGCCTTGGCCTTGCACATGGTAATGTTCACGTGGTGCCGGGTGTACGAGGAGGTACGGATGCGGATCCCCTTCTCCATACCCTCCTTGCCCAGATAGGATCCCCAGGACCAGGCCGCCACAATCACGTGCACCTTGAGGTTGTCGGCGCGCAGGCCCATCCCCTCGGAACCGTAAAAGGCCATAGGGCGAAGATAGGCGGATTCGAGTTCATTCTCACGCACCGCTGCCCGCTGGGCTTCGTTGATGGTGACCTTGTCATAGGGCATGGGCATGTTGAGGATATGCGCCGAGCGGAACAACCGGTCGGTGTGATCCTGCAGACGAAAAATCGCCGTGCCCTGGTCGCCTTTATAGGCACGGACCCCTTCGAAAACACCCATACCATAATGAAGTGTGTGGGTCAGTACATGTGTCCGGGCGTCCCGCCAGGGGACCATCTCCCCGTCAAACCAGATGACACCGTCGCGGTCATCCATCGACATTGTCTCGTTCTCCTCGGTGCAGCAGTTTCTCGATAGGGTGTATTAACCGCAAAGACGCAAAGAGCGCTAAGGATTCGCTAACGCGGTTTTCCGGATGCGACCTGGAATCTTGCCGGGCAGCGCCGCTCCTATGCTGTTTGCCCCGGCAACCAGCCTTTATCCGGATTTCTTTGCGCTCGTTGCGCCTGTGCGGTTAGAAATTCACTGAAATCAGCCCGGTTCCATCAACTCCTGCCAAATACGAACTACACCGTCGCGGTAGTCGGCAAACTCGTCGGCTCCCACCACCGCAGGCCGGTCCTGTAGCGTCAACTGGTGCACGCGCGCCCGGTAGGCCCGAAAGGCGTCAGTCAGCAGGGTGACTTCGGCCGCCGGAATCAGATCCCGTTCGCCAAGCCGCTCGAGCAGGCGGATGTTGTCGGTGAATTCGACGAGGTCGGGATATGTGTAAGCCCAAGCCAGAACGGCATATTGCACCATAAATTCGATATCGGCGATACCGCCCCGGTCCTGCTTCAGGTCGAAACCGTTGCTTCCACCTTTGGCGAGACTGGCGCGCATCTTTTCGCGCATCTCCCGGACTTCCTGCCGCAACTTCCCGGCGTTCCGTTTCCGACTCACCACCTCGGCACGCACGACCCGAAAACGCTCGGCGATACCGGGGTCTCCCGCCACCGGCCGAGCACGAACCAGAGCCTGATGTTCCCAGGTCCAGGCCTGCTCGCGCTGATAATCCGCGAACGCCTGCACGCTGGTCACCAAAAGCCCCGAAGCACCATTCGGGCGCAGACGCACGTCCACCTCATAGAGTTCACCTGCCGCGGTGCGGGTAGTCAGCAGATGCACGACGCGCTGGGCCAGACGGGCATAGAAAACGGCATTATCCACCGATTTCGCACCATCGGTGGCACGCCCTTCACTGGCACCGCTGTGTATGAAAACCAGGTCCAGGTCGGAGCCGTAGCCGAGCTCGATGCCTCCCATCTTGCCATAGGCGATAATGGCAAACCCTTTGTCACAGGCGAGTTCGTCACCGCACTGGGGACGGCCATGACGATTCACCATATGCCCCCAGGCCAGTTCCAGGACCTCATCGAGGATGACCTCGGCCATCGCGGTCAGGTGGTCCGACACCACCATCAGCGGCACAGCTCCGGAGACGTCCGCGGCGGCCACGCGCAGGAGGATCGCCTGTTTGAAGTGGCGCAGGGCATCCATCTGCTGCTCCAAATCGTCCGGCGGGATACGGATGAGCCGCTGACGCAGCTCATTCGTCATCTCATCGCGTCCGGGCGGCACATACAGCGTGCGCGGGTCGAGAAGCTCATCGAGCAGCTGTGGATGCTTCTCCAGCAGCCGGCCAATCCAGGAGCTGGCGGCACAAAGCTTCACCAACTGCGAAAGTGCCATGGGGTTCTCGACCAGCAGCGCCAGATAGGCGGTACGCCGCGCAACGGCACTAATCAGGCTGAGCAACCGCCCAAGGGTCGTCTCAGGCTCGTCGGTCGCCCCGACGGCCCCAATCAACAGCGGCATCAGCCGATCCATGCGTTCCTTGCCGTGGGCCGACAGTGCGCGATAGCTATGTGATTCACGGAGATCGGCCAGCGCATCGAGCGCCTTCTCCGGCTCGCTAAACCCGAGCTTTTCCAGCGTATCCCGTGCCTGCTCGTCATCCTGCGTCGCCACCCACACACCCTTGGTATCCAACACGTCACTTTCGGCGTGCTCCCGCTGAGGGGCAGCGAAGACTTGATCAAAATGTTCGTGAACGCGGCGCATATGCTGGCGCAGGTCGGTTTCGAAAACAGGCCAGTCGGCGTAGCCCATGGCTAACGCCATCCGCAGCCGGTCGACTTCGTCTTCCGGCAAATCATGGGTCTGCTGATCAGCGAATTCCTGCAGGCGGTGCTCGGCATTGCGCAGAAAGATATAGGCGTCGACCAGCTCCTCGACGGCGAACTCCGGCAGCAGCTGAAAGCCGCGCAGGGCCTCGAGCACCGTGAGTATTGGTCGAGATTGAAGAGTGGGCTCGCGACCACCCCGGATCAACTGAAAGGCCTGGCCGATGAATTCCACTTCGCGGATACCACCCGCTCCCAGCTTGACGTTATTTTCCAACCCCTTGCGCTTCACCTCCCGTTCGATCATCGCTTTCATGTCGCGCAAGGATTCGAAAGCACCGTAGTCGACATAGCGGCGGAACACGAAGGGTTTGAGCAGCGCCATCAGTTCATCACCGGCTTGCCGGTCCCCGGCCACCGGCCTGGCCTTGATCATGGCATAACGCTCCCACTCCCGGCCGTGGGCCTGGTAGTAGGCCTCCATCGCGTCGAAACTGAGGGCCAACGCGCTGGAGCCCCCAAAGGGGCGCAGGCGCATATCGACCCGGAAGACGAACCCCTCGGCCGTGGGGCGATCCAGGGCGGTAATGAGCTGCTGGCCGAGGCGCACGAAGAATTCCTGGTTGGAGATGCTGCGGCGGCCGCCCCGGGTTTCGCCCTCCTCCGGATAGGCGAAGATAAGGTCGACATCCGAGGAGAAATTGAGCTCCCCGGCACCCAGCTTTCCCATCCCCAATACCACCAGCTGCTGTGGTCGGTCGTCCGATCCGTAGGGAGTGCCTCTCTGTTGGCATTGCCAGTGGTAAAGCCGGGCAAGGGCGCCGCCGATGCAGGCCTCCGCCAGAGCGGAGAGATCGGCGGTCACCTCAACGAGCTCGGCACGGCCGGCCAGATCACGCCAGGCGATGCGTACCATCTCCAGCCGCCGGAACCGGCGCAGACGTCCGCCCAGATCGCTCTCGTCCGAAACTCCGTCAAGAGCCGCATCGAGTCGCTGGCCAAGCTCGCCTTCCTTATAGGCCCGCTCCAGATCACCACTGCTCAGCAGCGTTTTTAACAAGGCGGGATTCCGGCTGCAGCTCTGTGCGACGAAATCGCTGAACGCCCATACCTTTGCCATTTCCGTTGACGGCTCAACCGGTTCGTCCGCGCACTCCAGATAATTGCGCCAGTGGGTCAGGACCCGTTCGCAGATTGGCTCCGCAAACCCCTCCAGAAGCCTTTTCATCGAGGATGTATTGACCTTGCTCACCGCTCACACCGTCGGGCCGAAAAAATCTGATTGTAACAGGCGAAGAGCGGTTCCGGGGCGGGGAACAGCAGCCAGCTGCTAACCACGGGTACATAAGTTTAACCACTGAGAGCACAGAGGCTGCAACCTCTCGCGAGGGGTCCTCTATATTCTCAGTGGTTAACCGTCATTCCGCCAGTGTGTGACTAATAACCCAGCCGTTCCGCCACGCGACGCAGATCGGCAATGAAACTGTCGGTTTCCTGGTGACGCTGGTCGGGATCGGGGATGCGCAGCAGCGCGGAAGGGTGGACGGTCACGAATGTGGTATCGGCCAGATCAGTGGAGGAAAAGGTACTGCGAAGGTCCATGAGGCGAACGTGGCGTCCGAAGGCCGAAACGGCGGCACTCGCCCCCAGACACACCAGGACTTTCGCTTGCAAGGCGGCCATTTCCGCCTGCAGCCAGGACCGGCAGGCGGCGATCTCGCGTTCACTGGGCTTCTTGTGCAAGCGACGTCCACCCTGGGACTCCCATTTGAAGTGTTTCACGGCATTGGTGACGTAGGCCTTGTCGCGGGGAATACCAGCGGCCTGCAGGCCCTTGTCCAGCAGACGGCCCGCCGGACCCACAAACGGCTTCCCGGTCCGGTCCTCCTTGTCCCCGGGCTTCTCACCCAGGAATACGACCTCGGCCGATTCCGGACCTTCACCGAACACCGCCTGAGTGGCGCTCTCGTACAGGGGACAACCCCGGCACTCTGCCACGGCAGCCCTGAGCCGACCCAAATCACGGGTCTCGGGCACAAACGGCACGGCAGACATTTGCGGTTTATTGGCCATAACGGAAGGATAGAGTGGAAATTAGGGGATTTGGACCAAGAGGAGAGAGAGAGGAACCTCGCTTTTTGTGTCCGCACCCGTAGTTTCGTTTCCAGAACGCCCCCGCGCGCCCTGTCCACCGTGGTTACCAACTCCATAAAAAAGCCCCGCCGGGCAAACCCGGCGGGGCTTTTTCAATCAGCGACTGCGTTGGAGCGCAGGGCTTACATCATGCCCATACCACCCATGCCACCCATGTCGCCCATACCGCCGCCCATGCCGGCGCCGCCTTCCTCCTTCTGCGGTACCTCGGCTACCATGGCTTCGGTAGTGATCATCAGACCGGCTACGGAAGCAGCGTTCTGCAGCGCATAACGGGTCACCTTGGTCGGGTCAAGGATTCCCATATCGATCATGTCGCCGTACTCACCCGTGGAGGCGTTGTAACCATAGTTACCTTTGCCTTCACGGATCTTGTTGACCACCACTGAGGGCTCATCACCGGAGTTGGCCACAATCTGACGCAGCGGCTCTTCCATGGCGCGACGGGCGATGCTGATACCGACATCCTGGTCGTGGTTGTCACCCTTCAGGTCAGCCATCCCTTCGAGAGCACGGACCAGAGCAACGCCACCGCCCGGTACCACACCCTCTTCCACTGCAGCGCGAGTGGCATGCAGGGCGTCTTCGACGCGGGCCTTCTTCTCCTTCATCTCCATCTCGGTGGCGGCGCCCACCTTGATCACTGCGACACCGCCGGCCAGCTTGGCGACGCGCTCCTGCAGCTTTTCACGATCGTAATCGGAGGTGGTCTCCTCGATCTGCGCACGGATCTGATTGACCCGGGCCTCGATCTCTTCAGCGCGACCGGCACCGTCGATCACGGTGGTATTTTCCTTGGTGATCTGCACCTTGCGGGCCTGGCCCAGATCATCGATGGTGGCCTTCTCCAGGGTCAGTCCGACTTCCTCGGAGATCACCTGACCACCGGTAAGGACGGCCATATCCTGCAGCATGGCCTTGCGGCGATCGCCGAAGCCGGGCGCCTTGACGGCGGCCACCTTGACGATACCGCGGATGCTGTTGACCACCAGGGTAGCCAGCGCTTCGCCTTCGACATCCTCGGAGACGATCAGCAGCGGCTTGGAAGCCTTGGCGACGCCTTCCAGGATCGGCAGCAGTTCGCGGATGTTGGAGATTTTCTTGTCGCAGAGCAGGATATACGGATCGTCCAGCTCGGCGGACATGGACTGCTGGTTGTTGACGAAGTAGGGCGACAGGTAGCCGCGGTCGAACTGCATGCCTTCGACGACATCCAGCTCGTTTTCCAGGGACTGTCCCTCTTCAACGGTAATCACACCCTCTTTGCCCACCTTGCCCATGGCATCGGCGATAATGCGGCCAATGGAGAGATCGGAGTTGGCGGAGATGGTGCCGACCTGGGCGATCGCCTTGTCGTCGGTGCACGGTTTGGAAAGGTTGCGCAGCTGCTCGACGGCCGAGATCACAGCCTTATCGATGCCGCGCTTCAGGTCCATCGGATTCATACCGGCGGCAACGGCCTTCATGCCTTCGGTGAGCACGGACTGAGCCAGCACGGTTGCGGTGGTGGTGCCGTCACCTGCCACGTCGGAGGTCTGCGAGGAGACCTCTTTCACCATCTGGGCGCCCATGTTCTCAAACCGGTCGTCCAGTTCGATCTCTTTGGCGACAGAGACGCCGTCTTTGGTGATCGTCGGTGCACCGAAGCTCTTTTCGAGGACGACATTGCGGCCCTTCGGACCCAGGGTCACCTTGACTGCATTGGCCAGGATGTTGACGCCATGCAGCATACGATGCCGGGCATCGTCGGAAAATCGCACTTCTTTCGCGGTCATTCTGTATTACCTCTCGACTGTTCCTGGAAAAACCTGATTATCGATAGAGAAGACGTGGCGCTCGCTCAGTCGAGGATCGCCAGGATGTCGTCCTCACTCATGATCAGCAGGTCTTCACCTTCATGCTTGATCTTCTGGCCGGCGTACTGGCCGAACAGGACGGTGTCGCCCTCCTTGACGTCGAGGGGGCGCACATCGCCCTTGTCGTTAACCTTACCGTTGCCCACAGCCAGTACTTCGCCACGATTCGGTTTTTCAGCGGCGCTGTCCGGAATCACTATACCGCCGGACGTGGTGCGTTCCTCTTCCATACGACGGACGAGAACACGATCATGCAAAGGACGAATGCTCATTATTCTTCCTCTCTCCTAAGCAATTTTTGAAATTGAGAGCCTAAACAAGTGACCGGGTGTGGCGCTGTTAGCACTCACCCCGGTTGAGTGCTAATAATATGTCCACATTGCTGAGAGTCAAGGGACGACAGAAAAAATATAGCCGCAGTTAGCCCGAAGGTTTCGGAAAATTCATTTAAAAACCCACCGTATCAGTCTCTTTGCGGAGCCTGTCCGAGAATAGGTTAGTGTGTTCGGATCAGTGAAGATGGCGTCGACCAGGAGGGGAAAACTCGAGGAAAATCAATCGTCTCGGCGGAAATCACCTTCAATCGTGCGAGGACCGCGCTCACGGTGGTCGGGCCCGCTGCCGGGTGGCCCGAACATCCCGCGCTCGATGATCTTCCAGATCAATTTACGGCGAAGCGGCGGCACCAGGGCCAAGAACCCGATGGCATCCGTAAAGAAGCCGGGGGTCAGCAGCAGCGCCCCGGCGATCACCAGCACGACGCCCTCGAGCATGGCAATAGTGGGCAGTTCTCCGCGGTTGATCGCCATCCGCGCCCGCTGCAGCGTATAGATCCCCTGAAAACGCAGCAACAGTGCGCCCAGCGCCGCCGTGAACACCACCAGGAAGATGGTCAACGGAGCCCCAAGCGCACTGCCCACCTTAATCAGGATGTAGATCTCGATCAGGGGAATGGAGAGGAACAGCAAAAACAGGATTCGGAACACGCCAATCTTCCGTTCGGGGGGATATAGAATGTTTGGTCGACGGAGCTGTCAGTATACACGGGTTTGACAACACTTTACCTGAAAACGCCCAATCCGTTATCTTCGAAGCCTATGAGTGAATACCGCTTGGTCATTACCACCTGTCCCGACCAGAGTTCGGCCGACGATTTGGCCGCCTATCTGGTCGAACATCGGTTTGCCGCGTGCGTCAATGTGATTCCCGGCATGCGCTCATACTACCAATGGAAGGGCAAAGTCTGTAATGATACGGAGTTCGTCCTTCTTATAAAGACCCGCACTGATCGCTACCCCCGTTTGGAAGAAGCGATTGTCGAGCACCACCCCTACGAGTTGCCGGAGGTGATCGCGCTGCCAATCGAAGCGGGACTCGGCGGTTATTTACGCTGGATCGATGAACAAACCGGAAAATAGAACGAAATGACAAGTCGCTTAGTTGCCCTGCTGGCACTGCTTGTGCCACTGATTGCCCCTGCCGAGGAGGAGTTGCTGGCGCCGGAAGAGGCCTTCCGGTTCACTCTGGAGGCGACCGGTCCCGATTCACTGCGCGCCACCTGGGAAGTGGCCGATGGCTACTATCTGTATCGCGACAAGCTCGATTTCAAGAGCGAAACCGAAGGCGTGAGCCTCGGTGAACCCATTCTCCCACCCGGAAAGGTCAAAAATGACGAATTTTTTGGCAGGGTGGAGACCTACCGGGGGCAGGTTAGCGCCGAAATCCCCATAGAGCGCACCGCAGGGGCTCCCGACTCGGTCACTATCGACGCCGGCTCTCAGGGCTGTGCCGACCTTGGGGTCTGCTATCCCCCGCATCGCCAGAAGGCGACGGTTCGCCTGGCTTCCATGGCATCAGCTGCCGCTTCCAATGCACGCGAGACCCTTGGCGAGGCCGGCGGCGGTAGTTTCCGGGGAGAGGACGAGGTCCTCGATCCGGATGTTGCCTTTGTCTTTTCCACAGAGGTAACCGATGGCAATACGCTTGTCGCCCGTTGGGATATCGAGCCGGAACATTACCTGTACCGCGATAAACTCAACTTCGAACTCCGAGACAGCGACGGGGTTTCTCTGGGTACCCCGCGGATCCCCGCTGGCAAGGAGAAAAATGACGAGTTCTTCGGGCGCATTCAGGTCTTCTATGACGAGGCCGAAGTCCGCCTTCCCCTCAACCGCGAGAACCTGGAACCGACCGATGTGACGCTGGTGGCCGGATACCAGGGCTGCGCCGATGCAGGGATCTGTTATCCGCCCATGAAGAAAGAGGCGGCACTGAAACTGCCGGCCGGCGCAGCGACGGCATCGGAGTCGGAATCGACACAAGCGGAGCCGGCCCCGATCGCACCAGCCAGTGACGAACCGCTTTCCGAACAGGATAGTCTCGCTCAGTCCCTGGCCACCGGCAGCTCCAGTCTCGTCCTCGGCACCTTCTTCGTGCTGGGACTGCTGCTCGCCTTCACCCCCTGCGTGTTCCCGATGATCCCGATTCTCTCGAGCATCATCGTCGGCCAGGGCGATAGCTTGACCACCCGCAAGGCATTCACCCTGTCGTCGGTCTACGTGCTGGCGATGGCGGTGACCTACACCGTCGCAGGGGTGATTGCCGGACTGTTCGGCGCCAATCTGCAGGCTGCCTTCCAGGATCCCTGGATCCTGTCCGCGTTCGCGGCCGTGTTCGTGTTGCTGTCACTGTCGATGTTCGGCTTCTATGAACTCCAGCTACCCTCCCGTTGGCAGAGCAAGCTGAGCGAGGTCAGCAACCGACAGCAGGGCGGTTCGCTGACCGGGGTGGCCATCATGGGGCTGCTTTCGGCACTGATCGTCGGCCCGTGCGTGGCACCACCACTGATGGGCGCGCTGATTTACATCGGTCAGACCGGCGACCCCTGGTTGGGCGGGGCCGCCCTGTTCGCCCTCTCCCTCGGCATGGGCGCCCCGCTGGTCGCCATCGGCCCCGCCGGCGGCAAGCTACTGCCACGCGCCGGCGGCTGGATGGATGCCGTCAAGG
>NZ_JAENYR010000129.1 GCF_016841685.1 Thiohalomonas denitrificans | reverse complement strand
CTGGTAGGAGGGCCGCCCCGGCGCGACGGCCTCCGTGACGAATATCGCCGCGGGGGCGCACCTCCTACCGGGGTTGTGGCTCCGTCCCCCCTGGTAGGAGGGCCGCCCCCGGCGCGATAATCCAACCAGCAACCAGCAACCAGCAACCAAAAACACCATGATGCCCATTCGAATTCCCCGCACCATCGTCAATCAGATTCTTTCTCATGCGCAGAGCTCTCCGGAGAGCGAGGTCTGTGGCCTTATCGGTGCGGCGGAGGGCGAGCCCCGGCGGGTCTACCCGGTTGCAAACGCTGCGCGCCGACCCGATGCGCTGTTTCAGATGGACCCCAAGGAGCAGGTCGATGCGATGCGCTCGATCCGGGAAGCCGGCCAATCCCTGTTCGCCATCTATCACTCCCACCCGCATGCCCCGGCATTGCCGTCGCCGATCGATCTGGAGGAGGCCTCCTATCCGGAGGTGCTATATCTGATCGTGTCGTTGGACACCAAGGGAGTACTGGAAATGCGGGGGTTTCGCTTGCGCGAGGGCCGGGTGGAGGATGTGGAACTGGAAGTTTCGTAGGGTGCGTTCTTGACTCGGGGTGTGCTCGAAAACCGCCGGCCGGCGCTTTCGTGTTACGCTGCCGTAAACCTGTTTTGCAAAAAAAATCGAGGGGTAAGGAATGGCCGAAACGGTCGATGAACTTTCGGTGGATTTCACCGAAGACGGATTACTGGTAACCAAGCAGTTGGACAAGGTGGTGCTCACCAAGGGGGCCTGGGCGACGATACTTTATCGCTATCAGGACTGGGATCGTGCCAAGGAGGAATACGGTCCCGAAAAGTACACGATTCGCCGCTATCAGAAGCGCCACGGCGCCTATCAGCAGAAATCGAAATTCAACATTTCGAGCAAGGATCAGGCACGCAAAATCGTCGATGCACTCGAACAGTGGATCGGTGACTGAACCGGCCCCGAATGTTCCATCAGTCCACCGCCGGAGGTGGGCTTCGCCTCAAGGTCGGTTTTTTCCGCATGGACACTGGAAGCCTGTCCGAGAATAGGCTGACCTACTGCGGCCAATCAGTCTTGCCCTCTGACGGTCGCTATTCCCGGACAGGCTCCCAGGCTGGCGTCCAGGGGACAACCATGGTGATAGCCGCGGAAAGCCGGAGGAGTCATAGCAATGGGGCATCTCGTGCCCGTCGCCAAGGCGGCAAGGCTGCTCAACGTTGGCCGCGGTAAGCTGCAAGAGCTGATCCGGAACGGCGGGCTTCAAACCTTCGAGGGGAAGCTCGACCTCGAAGAACTGGAGGGGCGTTTCCCGGAGTTGGCCATCGACGCGTCGCCGATTATGGAGCGGCTGGAGTTGATTCGTAACAGTGCGTTTTCGCGGCGGGTCAGGGAGACCGTTACCCCCGATCGCGATGCACTCACCAATCAACTGAAAAAGTGCAACACGGCGCTTTCCGTGGCGGAAGGACGGGCTGATAAATACGAGAAGCTCCTCAAGGATGTAGCTCAGCAACTCACTGAACTGCAAAATAGCGATGATGCCGGAAAGTGTAAAATAGCTGCCGACCTCAGCCGCTGGTTATTGACCCGAATGAATCGGTAGTGGTGTCGCAGGTCGGGTTTCACAGCCTTGCCCTCGTGGCAGTCGCTATTCTTGGACAGGCTCCTAGGTTGACGGGGTCGTATTGGTCCGGGCAGGAGGCGCGTTCTCGCGGCGATTTGCATCGCGAAGGCGTCAGGCCAAGGGTAGTCCCCTGGATTGGATAATCACCTGCAGAGTAAAGGAGCAAGGAGAAATTGTGAGTTACCGTGTCCAGCTACTGCCGAGCGGCCGCACCTTTACCGCCGAGGCCCACGAAAGCCTGCTTGATGCCGGATTGCGCTCGGGGGTCAACCTTCCCTACAGCTGTGCCGGTGGGAGTTGCGGCGAATGCAAGGCACGGGTCCTGTCGGGAGATGTCGATCTCCTGTCTCGTCATGAATACGTTATTTCTGAAGCGGAAAAACTGCGCAATACGATTCTGCTCTGCTCCAACGCGCCAGCTTCGGACGTGGTGCTTGAAGTGGCTGATACGGGTGAAGCGGGCGAGATTCCGCATCAGCGAATCCGGGCCCGGATCGCCAGCGCGCGGCGGATTGGTGATTACCTTCTTCTCCAGGTACGGACGCCCCGTACCCAGACTTTGCGCTTCCTGGCCGGGCAGTATGTCACCTTGAGCGTTGAGGGTGTCGGAAGTCGGCCGGCGGCAGTGGGCAGTTGTCCCTGCAACGGCCGGGTTATCCAGTTTCAACTGCATCGTGACGAAGATCCGGTAGCGGCGCACCTTTACGAACATGCCGACACTGGAGCTTCCCTGAATATCGAGGGTCCTTACGGGAACTTTACGCTGGAAGAGTCCTCTTCCGCACCGCTGGTCATGGTTGCCGAAGGGACCGGCTTCGCGCCGATTAAAAGCCTCGTGGAGCACTTTATTGCCCTGGAGCGGGAGGTGCCGGTCCGTCTTTTCTGGATTGCGGAACCGGGTGGGCACTATCTGGAGAATGTCTGCCGCTCCTGGCGGGACGTCCTCGACGACTTCAAAGTGTTCCTCATCGATAGAACCCCGGGGCTGGAGATCGCCGCAGTCACTGAGCCGATCTGCAGCGCCGCGCCGGATGATGCCGACTGGTACCTCGCCTGTTCGACGGAAATCGAAGCGGCTCTCCGGGTGGCCTCTTCCGGCCGTCTTCGGGTCTATTCGTATGAGACCGGGTCCCGAGAGCACGGATCCGACAGCTCTTTGGCACAGACGGGGCTTCAGCCCGACAGATAGCGACCGGCCCTGTCGGCCCTGAAGGCCGGCGTGCACCCCGGCAGGGCGGTCCGAATCTCCGCCGTTTTTGCGCGGCACAATCGCTACGCCCGCAAGATTGAAAAATTTTGCCTCATCTCCCGCCATGCTCCCACAATTACCCAAAGCCGATCTGCTGCTAGATTTCGTTTTAAGCGAACCAATTCCTGTAGATACATCGGGTTCATGGGCTCTGGCTCCGGAGTCCCCAATTCAGTGATGAAAGGGAAATCCATGGCAGCACAACGATGGGTGTACGCCTTCAGCGAAGGTGACGGTAAAGACAAAAAACTCCTGGGCGGCAAGGGCGCCAACCTCTGCGAGATGACCCAGATCGGCTTGAATGTCCCGCCCGGCTTCGTTATCACCACCCAGGCCTGCCTGGACTACCTGGCGCATGCCGAGCGGCAGCTGCCTGAAGGGCTTCCGGATGAGATTCGCACCCACATCCGCAGACTCGAGCAGCAGACCGGCAAGGTTTTCGGGGGTGCCGACAATCCGCTGCTGGTCTCGGTGCGCTCGGGTTCGGCCATGTCCATGCCGGGCATGATGGACACCATCCTCAACCTGGGCCTGAACGAAGACACCCTCTCCGGCCTCATTCACCAGACGGGGAATGAGCGCTTTGGATGGGACGCCTATCGGCGCTTCATCCAGCTGTTCGGCCATGTGGCGCTTGGCATTGCCGATACCCATTTCGATGAACATTTCGACGCCATCAAGCGCCAGGCAGGCGTCAAGGCCGATATTGGGCTTGACGCCGAGCACCTCGAAGAGATCTGCCGCCTGTTCCTGGAAGTGGTTGAGGAGCAGACCGGAAGGCCCTTCCCCCGCGACCCCTACCAGCAGCTGGAGTTGGCGGTGAAGGCCGTGTTCAACTCGTGGACGGGCAAGCGCGCTGTGGATTACCGCCGACAGTTCAATATCACCCCGGAGATGGCCAACGGCACCGCCGTCAACGTGGTGACTATGGTGTTCGGCAACATGGGCAATGACTGCGCCACCGGCGTGGGCTTCACCCGCGACCCGGGCACCGGCGAGAACGTGATGTTCGGCGAATATCTGGTCAATGCCCAGGGCGAGGACGTGGTGGCCGGCATCCGCACACCCAAGCCGGTATCGGCGATGGCCGACGAGATGCCGGAGATGTATCGGCAGCTGGTGGAGCTTCGCAACAAGCTGGAATCCCACTATCGGGAGGTCCAGGATTTCGAGTACACCATCGAGAGGGGCACGCTCTACTGCCTTCAGACACGTAACGGCAAGATGAATGCCGCCGCCCGGGTGCGCACCTCGGTGGAGATGACCAATGAGGGGCTGCTCTCCCGTGAAGAGGCCCTGTTGCGGGTCGAGCCCGACATGCTCGAGCAGTTGCTCCATCCCCGTCTCGATCCGGAGCACAAGAGCACGCCGGTGGCCACCGGCCTGCCGGCCTCGCCCGGTGCTGCGGCGGGCAAGGCGGTGTTCGATGCCGATCGCGCCGAGCTGCTGGGGCGCGCCGGCCAGAAAGTGATACTGGTTCGAGAGGAGACCAAGCCGGAGGATATTCATGGCTTCTTTGCCTCCGAAGGTATCCTCACCTCCCGCGGCGGCAAGACCTCCCACGCAGCGGTGGTGGCCCGAGGAATGGGCAAGCCCTGCGTGGCAGGCGCCGAGGGCATCGTGGTGAACGTCAAGGCGCGCATGGCGGCCGTGGGCGAGACCACCTTCCAGGAGGGGGACACCCTCACCATCGACGGCACCACCGGTAATGTCTATATCGGCGAAATCGCTACCGTCGATCCGGAGTTCTCCGATAACCTGAAGACCCTCCTGGCCTGGTCCGACGCCGTCGCCCGCCTGAAGGTCATGGCCAATGCCGACACCCCGGCGGCTGCCCAGAAGGCCGTCGATTACGGCGCGCAAGGCATCGGGCTATGCCGTACCGAGCGCATGTTCAATGCGGTGGATCGGCTTCCGGTGGTGGTGGAGATGATTTTGGCCGATACCCTGGAAGAGCGTCGCGACACCCTCGATAAGCTCCTGCCCATGCAGCGCGGCGACTTCAAGGAGATCTTCCGGGTGATGTCGCCACGACCGGTCACGGTGCGCCTGCTTGACCCGCCGATGCATGAATTCCTGCCCACCGAGGCGCAGTTGCTCGAGGAGCTTGAGCACCTGCAGAAACTGCATGTCACCATGCAGGGAGTGGGCGAGTTGGTGGGCAGCCTGCGTCTCTTGCGACCCGGGGCCCGGCACACGGACATGCCGGCGCCTTTTGATGTGCTCAATGCCGAGTTGGTGGCCGAAGCCATCGCCAAAAAGCGCCAGATGCTTAACAAGGTACGGGTGCTCTATGAGGTCAACCCGATGTTGGGGCACCGCGGTGTGCGGCTCGGGATTACCTATCCCGAAATCTACCGCATGCAGATCCAGGCGGTACTCGAGGCGGCGGCGGAACTCCAGCGGGAGGGGATCGACGTGATCCCCGAAATCATGGTGCCGCAGGTTATCAGTCCCGAGGAGCTGAAGATCGTCAAGCAGTACACCGAAGAGGTGCAGCAGCAGGTGGAGAGGCACTACGACGTTTCCCTCAACTATCGCTTCGGAACCATGATGGAGACGGTACGTTCCACGCTGCGCGCGGAGCGGATAGCGGGATACGCCGACTTCTTCTCCTTCGGGACCAACGACCTGACGCAGGCCGCCTTCTCCTTCTCCCGTGAGGATGCCGAGAACAAATTCCTGCCGCAGTACATTGCGCGCGGGATCCTCAGGGACAACCCCTTCGAGGCGCTTGATTACAACGGTGTGCTGAAACTGATGGAGATCGCCGTGAAGGATGGACGCAAGGTTCGCCCAGATTTGAAAGTGGGGATCTGCGGTGAGCACGGCGGCCATCCCGCCTCCATTCGACACTGCCATCACATCGACCTCTCGTATGTCTCCTGCTCGGCCCCGCGGGTTCCGGTGGCGCGTCTGGCCGCCGCCCAGGCCAGGCTGACGGAGGAGGAATATCAGTAGTTTCCGTCCATTGGAGGACCGTCTCGCGGCAGCCGGGTCCCGTCTATACTTTTTTGACGTTGGAAGCATGCTAGTGCCTTGGAAAAGTGCGCCTTATGAGCCGACCCGCCGCTTCGGCTCTGATTCAACGACGAACGTTGGCCGTCACTGCGAGTTGTGTTCCCTGCTATACAGGCCCGAATCAGTGGCGAACATTTTGCCGTCATTGCGAGGCTACCGGCCGCTGCGCGGCCCTAAATCAATGACGAACTTAGCCGTCATTGCGAGCCGTACCCCCTGCTGCGCAGGCCCGAATCGGTGACG
>NZ_JAENYR010000128.1 GCF_016841685.1 Thiohalomonas denitrificans | reverse complement strand
CCCCCTTCCCCCTTCACTCTTCCCTCGTCCCTCTGCCCTCTTCCCTCTTCCCCCTTCCCCCTCCCCTCTTCCCCCCTCCCCCTCCCACCCCCCCTCCCCTCGCCCCTCGCCCCCCGCCACTAGCCCCTCGCCACTCGCCACTCGCCACTCCCCACTCGCCACTCCCCACTCGCCCCTCCCCACTAGCCACCAGCCACTAGCCCTTTTATACTGTGCCGTTTTCTTATAGGGCACTAAGAGAGGCTTATCGTGAATCTCGACCGCGTCGACGCCGGGAAAGACGTTCCCAACGAAATCAACGTCATCATCGAAATCCCTTCCCACAGCGATCCGGTAAAGTACGAGGTCGACAAGGAGACCGGCGCCATGTTCGTCGACCGGTTTATGAATACCGCCATGCACTATCCCTGCAACTACGGCTATGTCCCGCGCACCTTGTCCAAAGATGGTGACCCGGTCGACGTGTTGGTCGTCAGCCCCGTCCCGCTCATTCCCGGTTCCGTGATCCTCTGCCGGCCGGTGGGTGTGTTGAAGATGACCGACGAATCCGGTGATGATGCCAAGATTCTGGCCGTGCCTGTGGACAGACTCTGCCGGTTATACCGGAGCGCACGGAACATCGATGATATGTCGCCGGTCCTGCTGGATCAGGTCGCCCATTTCTTCGAGCACTACAAAGACCTTGATGAGGGCAAATGGGTCCGTGTGGAGGGCTGGGGCGATATCGATGCGGCCAAGGAAGAGCTCCTCTCCAGTGTCAGGATGTACCGAGAGGCGCCGGAGAAGCCGCACTTCTGAGAGAAATCATTCAACGCAGAGGCGCGGAGAGCCGTCATGTACCCTCTGCGCCTCTGCAGTGAAAGTCGTCTTCGGTCTCTTCCTGCCGCGAGTGTTCAGTGAAGTTACGGCCGGGTTTGGCTAAGATAGGCGGCCTTTCTTTGCGACCTTAGCGTCTTTGCGGTTAGCTGATGAAAATCTGTATAGTTTCCGACAGCCACGACAACCGTCCCTTTCTGAAAGCGGCGGTTGAGGAAGCCAAGTCCCTCGGGGCGGAGGCGGTGCTGCACTGCGGCGATGTGGTGGCGCCCACGGCCTTGCGGCCGCTCCAGGCCGCGGGATTGCCAGTGCACGTGATTCATGGCAATAACGAGGGCGATACCTATGCCATGTTCATGCTGGCACAGGAGCCCGGAAGTGTCATTTTCTACCATGGCATGGATGCAGGACTGGAGCTGGGCGGCCGGCATATCTTTCTGGTGCACTTTCCGCATTATGCCCAGGCACTGGCGACGACAGGTGACTGGGACGTCGTCTGCTGCGGCCATGACCACCGTCCGGCGGTCACAGCGGTGGAGAACATCAAGGGAAAAACCAGCTGGATGATAAACCCCGGCACGGTCGCCGGAGTGGGCCCCCGGGCCACCTACATCATGGGCGATCTGGAGACCCTGGAATTCGAAATCCGCGACGTTCCGGGCGTTTGAACGGATAGCTCACCCGGTTCACTCGGCGCCTCCGGGTGCAGATCCTTTTGCGGCGGCTGGCGTGTGCTTAGCCTGGAAAATTCACGAACTCACCGCAAAACGCCAAGAACGCCAAGAATTCAATCGCTTATCGGCATGCATCACCGAAAAACAGCGGAAACGGCAGAACCGCAGCGATAATGCAATATGCTTTATCATCAAAGCTTTGCGTCCTTTGCGTCTTTGCGGTGAATAATCCGGGTTAGAGCGAAGGCCGATGGCGGCGCTCGCGGTAGAGCTTCTCGTAAATCTCCTGATCCTCGATGCAGCGGATAGCCGTCGGATAGGCATCAAGGCGCTCGAAGGGGATTTCGATCCCGCACTCGTCACAAATCCCGTAAGTCCCTTCGTTCATGCGCTCCAGGGCAATCTCTACGTGGCGCAGGTCCCGAAGATAGTTGTCAACAATGGAGTTATTGACGTCGGAGAGCAGATCCGCCACCGACTCTTCGCCCGGATCATGCACCTGGCCCGCCAAGTCGCTGTAACGCTCTCTGTCCGCCCTCAGCAACTCTTCGCGGATCTGGTCCCTTAGCTGCTGATGGCGCTCCTGAAGCCGGTGACGGAGTGCACGACGCTGCTCTTCACTCAGGTGGTCCATCAGCTGTCCCTCTCACATCGAAAATCCCACTCTTAAAGGATAGGGGACAGGTGCGATTCGACAACCGAAAAGTTCAATTGCATCTCACCGCAAAGGCACACCAGCGCCAACAGAAAGGGGCGATTGCACCGCGGAGACGCAGAGTGCACAGAGAAAAAAAGCGGGGCGCATCCGTACTGCACCTTGGAAACCGAACCGATCAATTGCATTCGGACTGAGCCAGTCGTAATTCCCGGCTCTGCCATTTTGAGGGCCGACGTAATTGCCTGCGAACTCTGCGCCTCTGCGGTGCGGAATTTGCTTTCTAACTGAATGTTTCATGAATCCGCGTGATGATCGCGCAGGATATTGGCCGCACAAGGGATTTTCTGACGGAGTGCCGTATCCGGGAACACGGTCGAGGGAAGGAAATTCCTTGTGCGGCCAAGAGACAAGCGAGGGCGCGTGGATTTCATGAAATGTTCGGGCTAATAACCGGCGGTGTTCTTCTCGACCCAGCGCGCACTGCCGTCGGTGAGGGTCTCCTTCTTCCAGAACGGCGCCTTCGACTTGAGGTCCTCCATGATGAAGCGGCACGCCTCGAAGGCGTCTTTGCGGTGTTCCGACCAGACCGCGACCAGCACGATCGGCTCGGCGGGCAGGATCTCGCCGACGCGATGGACCACGAGAGTGTCGAGCAGTTCCCAGCGCTTTCCGGCTTCGGCGCAGATCCGTTCCAGATGGGTTTCGGTCATGCCGGGATAGTGCTCGAGGTGCATGGCGATCACATCCGAGGCTTCATTGAAGTCACGCATGGTCCCGACAAAGACACCGGCCGCACCGATACGGCCCTTCAGCTCCGCCGTTGCCTGCTCGTGACTGGCCAACTCTTCCCAGGGCGACAGTGTGTCGTTATGGATCTCCACTCGGACTCGCACGAGATCAACCTCCGGTCACCGGCGGGAAGAAGGCGACTTCATCGCCGCTTTTCACCTCCCGGTTCGGGTCGGTGTACTCCATGTTGACCGCTACCAGCACGTTGGGCGGCATCGGCTTGCCTCCAGCCGCAGCCAACCAGACGTCGGCCGCGGTAGCGACCTCGCCGATTTCCACCGAGGCGCCTTCGCAACCGACCTGCTCACGAAGACTGGCAAAGAATTTCACATCTACGGTCATGGTCTTTTTCCCGTTGGCGCAGCGACTACACGCTCGATGATATCAGTTTACCTGCGGATCTAACCGCAAAGACGCAAAGGGCGCAAAGGAAAACGGCGAATTGCAACGCAGAGGCGCAGGGGACGCGGAGGGGCATGGCGAAAAAAAATCGCCATAGGGATGGCCTCCTGCCTGCCCGAGGCTCCGTTCTTTTGCCGGATCCCGACCTTCGGGCGAACACGGCCAGGCCGGTCCAATTTTCACAACTTTTGTGACCCTTGCTCGCAGATCAAGCCGCCTACTTTAGAGCGGACGATGTAGGTGGATTTCACCCAGACAGAGCATGTGAGTGTGTCTTGAACGGATGATTTGCGCGGGTATCGACACGAGCCTATCATAACGCCGCGCCCACCAACGAACCCGGCCGGAGTCCCGCATGAGCGAACTGACCCACTTCAACAGTGACGGCAATGCCCACATGGTCGATGTCGGAAACAAGGCCGTTACCCGGCGGGTAGCAATCGCAGAGGGACGCATCCGCATGCAGCCGGAAACGCTGCAGCGGATCATCGCCGGCGGACACAAGAAGGGCGATGTGCTTGGCGTGGCCCGCATCGCCGGAATAATGGCCTCGAAGAAGACCGCCGATCTCATCCCGCTGTGTCATCCCCTGACTCTCAGCCGGGTCGACATCGATCTGGTGCCGGAGGAGGCGGACAGTGCCGTCTCCTGCATGGTCACGGTGGAAACCGCCGGTCAGACCGGGGTCGAGATGGAGGCACTGACGGCCGTTCAGGTGACCCTGCTGACCATCTACGATATGTGCAAGGCGGTCGACCGAGGCATGGAAATGGGGGAAGTCCGTCTGCTGGAGAAGCGCGGCGGGAAATCCGGACACTGGCGGCGCTAAGTACGTGTTCTAAATCGGGTCCATGCATGTGGAAGCGACGGAAGTCGCGAAACGCCGAATCGCGGCTTCCGCCGCTCCTACATGTATCTCGGTATGTCACCAAGGAGCGTGTTGGACACGATTTCGGAACAGCGATTTAGCCCGAACATCTTGTAATTTAACCGCAAAGCTTCCGCTCCTGCTCACGCCCCTCACCTACATCCATGTAGGCAAAGACGCCAAGAGCGCAAAGAAGTCAATGGCTTATCGAGGCACGCCAGGGTGCGTTTGCAATCAATTTCTTTGCGTCCTTTGCGTCTTTGCGGTGAGAAGTCCGAGCTATCCCCGCTCCAGCAGCGAGCGTAGATCAATGACCGCCGAGTTGGCCCGCGATACATAGGACGCCATCACCAGCGAGTGGTTGGCAAGGATACCGAAACCACTGCCGTTGAGAATCATCGGACTCCAGATGGCGTGCTGGCTCGCCTCCAACTCGCGGATGACCTGGCGTAGACTGGTCATGGCGTTCTTGTTACGCAGGATGCCGTTGAAATCCTGCTCAACCCCCCGCAGGAAGTGCACCAAAGCCCAAGTGGTACCGCGCGCCTGGTAGAAGACATCGTCGATTTCCAGCCAGGATGTCTTTACCTTGAGCTCACCGGGCCGGATCGTGGCATTCTCAGCACTCGACTCACCCGCGAGATCGGTATTGATGCGCGCCTGGCCGACGCTTGCCGACAGGCGTTGCGAAAGACTGCCCAGCCGCTTCTCCACCACCGCCAACCAGGCAACCAGATTGTCGGCACGGGCATAAAACTGTGAGTCCTGTTGGGATTCGTCGTTCAGACGCAACCGATAGCGGCGCAACGCCTCCACACCCTCGCGGTACTCGCTTTCGCTCGGCGGAAACATCCAGGACTCGGAATTCACATTGAACTGGGGCTCGGCAGTGGCAAGATCACGGTCTTCCACCGATTGTGATTGCGAGCGGCTCCAGTCGTTGCGCAGGGCGCGCGCCAGATCGCGCACCTGAACCAGTACGCCGTACTCCCAACTGGGGAGGTTATCCAGCAGTACGCCGGGAGGCATCACGTCATTGCTCAAGTAACCACCGGCCTTGTCCAATAGCGTCTCCGCGACCCGCTCGAGGGCCGCAACAGTGACATAACCGGTCACCACCGATCCGCCTTCCGCCTCGGCCATGGCCTCGGCGTTGGCCTCTACATCGAACCGATCGGGTTCAACGCTCCAGAACATACCCAAGACCAACCCCACGACGATCAACGCCAGCCCGATCAGGCCGGCGGCACCGGCTATACCCCGCGCGCGCAGCGACTCAGGACGGTAGAGATCCACCAAATGGAGAGCCTTTCGGCCCGTGCCGGCCAACCAGCCCTTTAACCGCTCAAAAATGGTGATTTCAGACAACCTCGATTCCTCGCACAGGAAAGTGACGCCCTACGATAACATCGGTATGGCTGCGGCGGCTCGAATAAGGGCCTCTTTTTGCGACCGTGACAAGCTTTTTATCGATGCCTCGCGTCGGCACGCCGCAGCGCGGTCGGCGGCGGCTTCCCGATAAACCAATTTCACCGGACGACGCCCGCGGGTATAGCGGGCCCCACGCGGGCCGCCGTTGTGTTCGGCCAGGCGCCGCTCCACGTCCCGCGCCACCCCGGTGTAGAGCGTGCCGTCGGCGCAGCAGATGATATAAACGTGCCAGTCAACCATGGACGCATGATACACCGGGGAAATTGCCCTGCGTCACCCGAATACGGATGCGTGGAGGGCGAACCGCATATTTTGAGAGCCCGCACCAAGCGTGCGACTTGCGTTCACCTGCACAATCGTGCTCTGCCGGAGAAAAACGGACAATCGCGTAGACTGACAGTTGTAGATACTTTGCGAGCACTGTCCGCCGCTCCGCTGCCCGGAATCAGTGATGAACGTTTAACCGTCATTGCGAGCCGTACCCCCTGCTGCGCAGGCCCGAATCGGTGACGAACCT
>NZ_JAENYR010000012.1 GCF_016841685.1 Thiohalomonas denitrificans | reverse complement strand
CATCATCGCCGGGGGTGCCCTGGGCGTCCGGGCGGTGGCCCTGCTTTGGCTCGGCCTGGCGGTCGCCGCCGCGGTGACCGTCTCCTTCCTAACCTTCGGCTTCGCGCGCCTGTGGCACGTCTTCAACATGCGCTCCGCCGACTCCGGCCTGCTGCGCAACCCGGTCACCGCGAACCCATTCGTCTGGCTGGCCATCGCCGTCGGCACCGCTCTGTTGACGGCGGCGGTGTATCTACCGCTGCTCGGCGGCGTGCTCGGCACCGCCGACCCGGAGCTGCGGGGCTGGCTCACGGTCCTGGGGTTCTCGCTGCTACCGGTGCTTATCATCCAGCCGATGAAGCAGGGCCGGCTCTTGTGGGAAGGAGAGTGGCTCAATTAAGCATCTCCCCCGAGGCATTCACCCGTACCCAGGAAGGCTGGAACGCCCCCCCTGCTGCTGGCCTGAAACCCCTCAATCGGGGCGGAATAGTGGGCATGCGAGGGGCGATACAGCGGCAACCATCATGAGACCGCGATGCATGCTGTCGGTTAGGGAAGCAAAAAGCCGCGGAAACCGGCATATCCCCCTCAACAAGCTGCAACCAGTGTCCCGCAGTGTGAACCCCGCCACTATCCCGCCAGGCTGTCGTTGATACGCCAGCCTGGGTTATTTAGGATTCTCCGGCCTGGCTGCTTATTGTATCGGCGGCCACCAAGCGGTGCCGTTGAGCTTTGAATTTCGACTGCGAGGACTCGGCACCTGAGCGGAACCACGCAAACCGATAGCGGGTAAAATGAAAATGAATAAGCCACGCGCCCTGGTGGGCATTGCAATAGCAGTCTCGATAGCCATTCCGGTGATGGCGCAAGCGGGTACTCCCTATGTCGGGGGTGGCATCAGTAATAACAGCATTTCGGGCTGGGATTCCGCCGTTGGCTTTCAAGTCTTCGGTGGCTACAACTTTGGCGAGATTTTCGGAGTGGAAAAGCTGGATTTCCTGGGTGAAGCCGGCTACATGCAAACCAATGATTTGGAAAGGTCCAATATCTGGTATCGATCCCGATCCTACAGCGGTCTCTGGACTACGGGCGGTGTGGCCTACCCTATCAACCCCCAATGGAGTGTCCTTGGACGAGCGGGCTTCGACTTTGGTGATGACGACGGCCTGATGGTTGGAGGGGGTGCCGCATTTCATGTCGACCGGAACCTGGAATTTCGTGGTGAACTGGTCGAGCGGGATCACATCACATCATTTCAAATCAATGCCGTCTATGGCTTCTGATTCCCCGCAGTGGCTGACCACCCTTGCAAATAGCCCGATATTCCCCCATACCCAACACCTGAGACTCAGTGGGTTAAACCATCATGACCGAAGATCCCCGCGCCAAGTGGGACGCTCGCTATCGCGATGCCGATGCCGCGGACGCGGCCCCTGCGCGTGTTTTGAACGATTTCGCCCATCTCCTGCCGGAAAAGGGCGAGGCCCTGGATCTGGCCTGCGGGTTGGGCGGGAATGCCCGATTTCTGGCGCAGCGAGGTCTCCAGGTATCCGCATGGGATATCTCCGCCGTCGCCATTCAGCGCTTGCAGGCCGTTACAGAGGGTCTTCCTCTCCATCCCAGCGTCCGGGACGTCATGACCGAACCGCCTCCGGCGAATCGATTCGACGTCATAGTGGTGAGCCGATATCTCGAGCGCTCCTTGGCACCACGTCTGACGGCGGCCCTGAAACCCGGCGGCTTGCTGTTCTATCAGACCTATACAAGGGAACGGGTGAGCGAAGCCGGCCCGGGGAGAGCCGCCTTCCGTCTGGCTCCGAACGAACTTCTGCGACTGTTTTCAGATCTGCGGGTAGTTGCCTATCGTGAAGAGGGCCGCCTCGGACGGCTCGATGAAGGCTTTCGGGACGAAGCCATGCTGGTCGCCCTGAAACCACCCGACACTCCAGAGTAGGCGAATAAGCGGCAGCGAACGCAGCCTGTATTATTCTTTTTTCTGACTGCTTGGGAGGACGAGACAGTGTCGACAGTTATCGAGAACCTCGAACGTATGCTTGGCAACGGCCAGGACAGTCCGATGCTTCGTTTTGGACTCGGCAAGGCTTACCTCACGTCAAAAGATTTCCAAAAAGCGGCCGAACACCTGGAAAACGCAATAGATCAAGACCCCGAATATTCCGCCGCCTGGAAGCTCCTGGGGCGCGCTTACATGCAATCGGCTCGCACTGATGAAGCGATCCGCAGCTTCGCACAGGGCATCAAAGTGGCTGAACAGAAGGGGGACATTCAGGCCGCCAAAGAGATGGGCGTGTTTATCAAACGTCTCGAAAAATCCTCCGACACTGATTGATGTTTGAGGGTGGGAGCGTTCGTCATTCCGAACACTCCCTGACGGCCGGCTCGAAGACGTTTCTGCCAAGCAACGGTAACCCCTTTCTCTGGCACCACAGCCGATGGTTTGGCTGGTCAACCGCGAAGCAGGGACGTTTGAGCAGGACATAGACGATTCGACTGCAGACCTGCCACAACTCCCCGTCTCCCGAATTTGCTATTCGCCTGTTCCCTTCTGCTCCCGAGCCTGGGCGAAGCAGTGTCCTTTTCATTCGAGCCTGGTCCGACTTCTCGTCGGTGCCGGGGCATTGCGGGACATCCGTAAAATAACCGACGCCGTTTTTGAGTTCCCCGCCTACACTCTGCAAAAATCCGCATGTCTGCCGCGAGCACGGAAGCGGGGCGACGGCAGGGGCATTTTCAAGGGGCGGGTTGTAAAGGACAAGCCAAGGAGAGATGACACATGGCCAGGAAACGTTTCAACGGACGCATCGCACTGGACGTGCGCAATGCGAAGCCGGACTGGGAGCCCTACAAGCCGCCGGAGGCGAAAGAGGGCGCCCCCAATGTGCTCTATATCGTCTGGGATGATGTTGGGTTTGGAGCCTTCGACTGCTACGGCGGCAACATCGAGACGCCGAACATGTCGCGCGTCGCCAACATGGGGCTGCGTTACACCAACTTCCACACCACTGCCCTCTGTTCGCCGACGCGTTCCTGTCTGCTAACCGGGCGCAACGCCACCTCCAACGGCATGGCGTGCATTTCGGAGTTCGCCACCGGCTATCCCGGCTCCAACGGTCGCGTTCCGTTTGAGAACGCGATGATTCCGGAGGTGCTGGTGGACGAGGGCTACAGCACCTACCACGTCGGCAAGTGGCATCTGACCCCCGATTATGACAATCACGCGGCCGGATCGCGCCGGCAGTGGCCGCTGGGACGCGGCTTCGAGCGTTTCTACGGCTTCCTGGGCGGTGAGACCAATCAGTGGTATCCGCTGCTCATCCAGGACAATCAGTCCGTCGACCAGCCCTACCTGCCCGAGGAGGGTTACCACTTCTCCAAGGACATCACCGACAAGGCGCTGCAGTACATCCGCGACGCCGATGCCGTGGCGCCCGGCAAGCCCTGGTTCATGTACTTTTCGCCCGGCGCCGCCCATGCGCCGCACCACGTGCCCAAGGAGTGGGCAGACAAGTACAAGGGCAAGTTTGATATGGGCTACGAGCAGTACCGGGAAGAGGCGCTCAAGCGCCAGATCGACATGGGCCTCATCCCGGAGGGTACCGAACTGCCGCCCCTCAACCCCTATGCCGATGCCAAAGGGCCGAATGGCGAACCGTGGCCCGAGCAGGACCTGGTCCGGCCCTGGGATTCGCTGAGCGACGACGAGAAGAAGCTCTTCTCCCGCATGGCGGAGGTCTACGCCGGTTTCGTCTCCCACTGCGACCATCAGATCGGTCGCCTATTGGACCATCTGGAAGAGACCGGGCAGCTCGACAACACCATCATCGTGGTGACCAGCGACAACGGCGCCAGCGGCGAGGGCGGACCCAACGGCACGGTCAACGAGATGAAGTTCTTCAACGGCATCATCGACAGCGTCGAGGAGAACCTCAAGCATCTCGACGATCTGGGGTCTCCCAGGAGCTACAACCACTACCCCAATGCCTGGGCACAGGCCTTCTGCACGCCGTTCAAGATGTACAAACGCTACGCCAATTACGAGGGTGGCACCGCCGACCCGCTCATGGTGGCCTGGCCCAATGGCATCAAGGCCCGGGGCGAGATCCGTCATCAGTACACCCACGCCATCGACATCGTCCCGACGCTCTATGAGTGCTTAGGGATAGACCCTCCGGACGTGGTGCACGGCTATACCCAGTCGGAGATCGAAGGGGCCAGCTTCGCCCATACCTTCGATAACGCCAACGCACCGACCAAGAAGGTGGCCCAGCTCTACAGCATGCTCGGTACCCGAGGAGTCTGGTACGACGGCTGGCACGCCGCCACGGTGCATCCGGCCACAAGCGGATGGGGCGGCTTCGACCGAGACCGTTGGGAACTGTTCAACATGGAGGAGGACCGAAACCAGACAAAGGACCTGTCCGGCCAGTATCCTGAGAAGCTCGAAGAGATGAAGAACATCTGGGCAATGCTCGCCGGCAAGCACCAGGCGCTACCGCTTGACGACCGCGTCGCGGTCGAGGTGCTTACTGAGCAACGGCCTCAGCCGGGCAAGCCGCGCGACCAGTATATCTACTACCCGCAAACAGAGCCGGTGCCGCAGGGCGTGGGTGCCAGTACGGTCCAACGCTCCTACGACATCGCCGCTCAAGTCAACATCGAGCAGGACCAGCCCGACGGGGTCATCTTCGCGCAGGGCAGTCACATCGGCGGGCACACGCTCTATCTGAAGGACGGCTATCTCCATTACGTCTACAACTGGCTGGGCGAGTTGCAGCAGAAACTGCGTTCGGACAGGCCGCTGACGAAGGGCAAGCACACCCTCGGGGTGAGCTTCGAGATCCAGCAACGGGACGAGCACAGCAGTCCCGCCGGCCCGGCCCGGCTTTTTATCGACGAAGAGGAGGTGGCCTCCCACGAGATCAAGACCCAGCCCGGATTCTTCGGCCTGGAGGGGGTCATCACCGTGGGCCGCGACACCGGCCGGCCCGCCTCCGACGATTACCGATCGCCCGATACGTTCCGCGGCGGTGTCGTCGAGCGAGTGACCGTCAGCCTCAAGGGGACACCCCACCACGATCCGGAAAAGGAGGCGGAAGTGGCCCGGCGGCGGGATTAGGCTCGATCGTTGGCATGCGTGCCGCATACCATACCGATGCCATCCCCTCTCCCCACGGGAGAGGGCCAGGGTGAGGGGGATCATTCATAGCCGCGAACTCTATGATCGCCCTCCCCCTAACCCCCTCCCGCAGGGAGGGGGAACGGCGCCGAAAGATATATCCAACGGATCCAAGGAAGGAGACAGGAAATGGCCAAAAAGCACTTCAACGGACGCATAGCCCTCGATATTCGTGATGCCAAACCCGACTGGACACCCTACGAGCCGCCCAATGCACCGGAAGGCGCGCCCAACGTTCTCTATATTGTCTGGGACGACGTGGGTTTCGGCGCCTTCGACTGCTACGGGGGGATGATTGAGACGCCTAACATGTCCCGGCTCGCCAACATGGGCCTGCGCTACACCAACTTTCACACCACGGCACTCTGCTCTCCGACCCGCTCCTGTCTGCTGACCGGACGCAATGCCACCTCCAACGGCATGGGGTGCATCACCGAGGCTTCAGCGGGTTTCCCCGGCTCCAACGGGCGCATTCCCTTCGAAAACGGCCTCATCTCCGAGGCGCTGGTCGGTAAGGGCTACAACACCTACAGCGTCGGCAAGTGGCACCTGACCCCCAGCGAAGAAACCCACATGGCCGCGGGCAAGGAGCAGTGGCCGCTGGGGCGCGGCTTCGAGCGCTACTACGGCTTTCTGGGCGGCGAGACCGACCAGTACTACCCCGACCTGATGCAAGATAACCAGCCGGCGCCGCCTACCCCGCGTCCCGAAGCGGGATACCACGTCTCGGAAGACTTCGCGGACAAGGCGCTGCAGTACATCCGCGACGCCAAGACCATAGCTCCGCAAAAGCCGTGGATGATGTACTTCTGCCCCGGCGCCGCCCATGCACCGCACCAGGTGCCGAAAGAGTGGGCGGACAAGTACAAGGGCTGGTTCGACCAGGGCTGGGACTGGTATCGGAGAGAGACCCTGAAGCGTCAGATCGAGATGGGCCTGCTGCCGGAGGGGACCGAGCTGTCGCCCCTCAACCCCTACGTCGGCGAGACCAGCGCTGAGGGCAAGCCGTGGCCGGAGGGTGACAAATTGCCCATGTGGGATTCGCTGAATGATGATCAGAAAAAACTCTTCTCCCGCATGGCCGAGGTATACGCCGGCTTCGTCTCCCACTGCGATCACCACATCGGCCGTCTGCTCGATTACCTGGAGGAATCGGGCCAGCTCGATAACACCATCGTCGTGGTGGTGAGCGACAACGGCGCCAGCGGCGAGGGCGGCCCCCACGGCTCGGTCAACGAGAACAAATTCTTCAACGGCATCCCCGACAGCCTCGAGGAGAACATGAAGTACCTCGACGTGCTGGGCTCGCCCGAAACCTACAACCACTACCCCAACGCCTGGGCAGCGGCCTTCTGTACGCCGTTCAAGATGTACAAGCGTTACTCGGGCCATGAGGGCGGCACCTCCGACCCCCTGATCGTGACCTGGCCGAAGGGCATCAAGGCGCGTGGCGAAATCCGCCATCAGTACTGCCATGCCATCGACATCGTCCCTACCCTCTACGAGTGTCTGGGCGTCGAGCCGCCGGAGACCATCAAGGGCTACACCCAGAGCCCTCTGGAGGGGGTAAGCTTCCGACACACCTTCGACGATGCATCGGCGCCGACCCACAAGCAGTATCAGTTCTACGGCATGCTCGGTACCCGCGGGGTGTGGTACGACGGCTGGCATGCCGCTACAGTTCATCCGGCAGTCTCGGGCTGGGGGCACTTCCCCGCGGACCGCTGGGAGCTGTTCCACCTGGATAAGGATCGCACGCAGGTTCACGACTTGGCCGACCGGCACCCGGACAAGCTGGAACAGGCGAAACAGCTCTGGTTTATGCTTGCCGGGCGCTACAACGGCCTGCCGCTGGACGACCGTACGCCGCCGGAGGTGCTGATGACGCCCCGGCCCCAGCCGGCCGAGGAGCGGGATGTCTACTTCTACTACCCCGGCTGCGCCGATGTGCCGGAACACGTCGCCGCCAAGACCCATGGCCGCTCCTACAGCGTCGCCGCGGAAGTGACCATCGGCGAAAAAAGGGCCGAAGGGGTACTGTTCGCCCAGGGCGGACGCTTCGGCGGCCACTCGCTGTTCATCAAGGAGGGCCGACTCCACTACGTTTACAACTGGCTCGGCGAGATCGAGCAAAAGGTCAGCTCCGACCGCAGCGTTCCCGCCGGACGGCATTCGCTGGCGGCGCGTTTCGAACGGCAGGGGTTTGACGGACCCAGCCCCACCGGCCGGCTGGAGCTGCTCGTCGACGATGCGGTGGTGGGCCACATCGACATCAAGACCCAACCGGCCTACTTCTCCCTGGTCGGCGAAGGGCTGGCGGTGGGCCGCGATAGCGGCCAGGCGGTCGCCAGCGACTACCGGCCCCCGTTCGAGTTCAGCGGTGGGACCATCAAGCAGGTTATCGTCCAGTTGGGCCGCGAACGCGTCCGCGACCTGGAGAAGGAGGCACAGGCGATGATGGCGCGGGAATAACTGCTGTGCCGTTTCGAGACCGGTGGCCTTTCCCGGCCGCCGGTCCCCCGACAGGTAGCCCCCCGCCTCGGGCGATTAAAACCGGAGACAATCGCGGCACGGACGTCCACCCAGTGGCCCCGAATTCTTGCCCACCGACAGCCCGCTTCGCCGGAGGCCGGCCTTCGGCCAAAACCCGATTTTCACCTGCCTCCCTGTCAAACGAAAACCCGGCCTATTCTATTTACAAGGAGTGGTAACTGCTCACCACCCCTGTCATTCCCGCGAAGGCGGGAATCCAGGACAGTGCAAACTGGATCCCCGCCTTCGCGGGGATGACGAATGATCCGTACGTGCGGGGTATTGAGAATGAACCTGGGCGAGTAGTTACTAGGAGTGTTCTATTTGCTGAAGAGGCGATTCTCCATGGGAAACGGAAGCCCTCTCTCTCAGGCCCTCGACTTTTTCCTACTGCTGCTCATCGGCATGGGCCCCAAGATCGCCATGGTCCCGTTTCTCGAACTGACCCAGGGAATGGACCCGGACACCAAGCGGCGTGCCGCGAACCGCATGGTACGGGTGGCGGTCGGAACCGCCCTGTTTCTAGTCGCACTGGGGTGGCTTCTCATGCGGCTTTTACACTTCACCCCCGGCGCGGCGAATATCGCCGGCGGCATCGTGCTGCTGCTACTGGCGCTACACATGCTCATGAGTCCCGGCAAGACCACCCATCATGAACAGACCGCTGATCGTGACCCCATGCAGACCGCGGTCTATCCGCTGGCCGTTCCCTACATGCTCAACCCGGCGGGCATCGCGGCGCTGGTGACGATCTCGAGCGATATCCGTTCATTGCTGATGGCTGCGCTTGTCGTCGGCCTGGTGCTACTGGTCGGGGCGATCGACTTCCTGGTCTTCCGCAACATCGAAAAAATCGCCAGGCACCTGGACGTCTCCCGCCTGGCGGTGACCGAGGCGATATTCGGCGTGCTGCTGGCGGCCCTCGCCGTGCAACTGGTTCTCGATGGATTGGCCCAGCTGGGGCTCATCTCGCTGACCGGCCATTGAGAGGAAAGGCGTTGCGACACCAATGAATATGGAGATTCTCCCGGTACGAGTGACAGCCGCTGTCCGGAGAGGGATGCTAAAGCCCGCTCTCCTGCTCTTGGCTGCCATGACCGCATCAGCCCTGCAGGCTCAGGAGCTGGAGCCGAGGTCCTATGCCAACCTGCCGGTGGGCACCCGGTTCCTGCTCACCGGCTACTCCTACTCCGAGGGTGGCATTCTCGCGGACCCGGCCGTGCGTCTGGAAAATGCGGACGCAAAGGTCCATGCAGGCTTCGTTGGATACCTCCAGGCATTGGATGTAGCCGGCCGATCCGCCCGGCTCAAACTCCTGGTGCCCTACGCACGGCTATCCGCCAGCGGCCTACTGGCCGGACAACCCGGCGAGAGGGAGGTCTCCGGGCCGGCGGATCCGGCGTTGGGATTCTCGCTCAACCTCTACGGGGCACCCGCCGTGTCACCTGCGGAATTCGCCGACTACCAACAGAATCTGAGCGTCGCTGTCTCCTTTCTGCTGAGGTCGCCACTCGGCCAGTACGACAAGGAGAGACTCGTCAACATAGGCACCAACCGCTGGACCCTGCGCAGCGAAGTGGCCCTGTCGAAAACCCTGCGGCCGTGGACCTTCGACGCCTCGCTGGCGGCGAGCTTCTTTACCGACAATAACGAGTTTCTCGGCGACGGCACCCGTGAACAGGAACCCATCTACGCCCTCCAGCTCCACGCCATCCACGATTTCCCGTCAGGCATGTGGGCGTCCCTCGGAGGGACCTATTACGAGGGCGGCGAGGTCAACTCGACCAGCAATGGTGAATCCACCCGGCTCGTGGGCCCCCGCAACTCCCGAATCGGGGCCACTTTTTCATTTCCCGTCAATGCGAAGAACTCGATCCGACTCCAGGGAAACACTAGCGTCTCGACACGCGCTGGGACCACCTTCGATGTGGGCAGCCTGGTCTGGCAGCATCGGTGGGGCGGGAGCAAATAGTGCGCCCATGGCATGTCTGATAGGGGACCGGACGTTTGTTCCGCCTATATTTGGCGGCACGCCAGCACGGGCTCAGTTATGCGGCGCCAGGGAAGGCAGCCTATATCCGTATGAAAGGAGTCAACAGACTGTTACTCCACTGTCGGCGATGATCTTTGCCATCGCGTTGACCACCCCGGGTTTCGCTCCGCAACAGGGGAGCCCGATCGTCATGCCGGTCACTGAACTGTCCGCCACGGTGGAGAGCACCAATGCGGACAAGCGGACCCTGATCCTCGAAAAGGCCGAGGGGCATTCGATGAAGCGATAGCTACCTCGGTGAGGAAATCGTCTTAGGCCCCCGGCCTGGAGAAGAGGGGCGAGAAATCGCCCTCCTTTTTCCCTTTAGATGAGCCTGATTGGGTGCGAAGCCGGCATTTCTCGAACGCCAGCACTACGCCAACAGTTGTCATGAAGTATTTGAATCGCGCCAAGACGCGAAGAACGCCAAGACAACGACATCGATCTCTTGGCATCCTTTGCGCTTTGGCGAGAGTCTCCTATCGTGTTCAACACGTCGACTGACGCATAGGTCAACACTGGTTAGTCTCCCCGGCAACGCCAGGAGATTACCTCACTGATTTAGAAAAGCCGTATACCGAAAAAAATACTAGCAAAGGTGGCACAACCGAGCAGGATGACCGCGCCGCCAGCGACCAGCGTGGGTGTCATGGGAACCCGCTTTTTTCCCTGCTGCCTGCTAAGCCTTTTCAGGAGTTGATAATACTGCCAGGTCTGCCACACCAGCAGCACGGTCGAAACCGTTACCAGGATCATTCCAAACCGGCGCGGCCCGGTGGGCTGCCAACCGGTCGAGACGGCGCCGGACTCTTCGAGATACTGGAAGAATTTGTAGATGCTGAAGCCGAACGTCATCAACGCCAGCGAGGTACGTACCCAGGCGAGCAGTGTACGGTCGGCGGCGAAGATCGTGCGCCGCAGGGCCAGTTCGGTGCGCTCCTCGGCCAACGCCCGTCTGCTGTCGCCCGGCTTCTGCGTCTGCCTTTCCATGGCTACTCCGTTGAGGAAGCGGCCTTCCTCTCCCTCTTGATCGCTTCCTGCTCCTTTAAGAGGAAAAAATTGAGGAACGTCCTTGTAGCCTGACCGCCCGAGTTTCCCGAATTCTTGTCAGCTCGGTGCCTTCGGAGTGGTCAGGATGTTCGGGGCCAACTGAAACTCCAAGCCAGGACAAGCAAGTGCCGCAGCCGCAGGCGGGGCATCTGCTAGACGTCACGCCCGGTTTCGAGCGCGTTCTTACGCCGTTCCAAACGGTAATGACCACACCGACCCCGATGATCAGCACGCTGGCGGCCTCAGCGGCCAGCCGCAGCCGGCCGACGAGAACCTCTATTGCCTCCGCGCCGATCACCCTACGGGGTAAAGGTCTGCAGTCGCTTGGCCGCGATGCCCAGCATCATAAGGGCGGCGCCGTTGAAGATGAGCTCGATACCGATAAACAGACCAATCACCCACAGCCCGCTCTCCGGCCAACCCTGCCAGATGAGAATGCCGAGCGCGAGCGACACCACACCGTGCAGCGCCAGCCAGCCCCAGTTCGGATAGCGGGCCGATAGCGCCGCGACAATGCGGAAGATACCCACCACGATCAGGAACATCGCGATGAGCAGCGTCAAGGCAACCGCCGTGGCCGCCGGATTGGCTATGATCATGAAACCCACCACGGCGTAGAGCACCCCGACGAGGAGGTCGATAAAAAAGCCGCTCCAGGTCTTGCGCCAAACGCCGTAGGCGATCTCCATCACCCCACCGATGACCAGTAGCCAGCCGAACAGATACAGCGATGCCACCGTGGTGAAGATCGCCGAGCCGGCGGCGATGAAGCCGAGGATCATCAGGGCGATCCCGAGTCCCAAGAACCAGCCCGAATGGCGCTGCAACTCGTCGAGGCCCGCCAGATTCAGACGGTCCGCGGTTTCGGTATGTATCTTCTCTGCCATTTCCCACTCCTCCTTGTGTGCGGAACAACCACTCAGTGCGATGTGATTGCGCCGTGCTGTAACTGCTCCAGCACGCGATCCAGGTTGAACGCCGCCGGTTTCTGCCGGGGCGGGAAGTCCATGAGAGACTGTACTTGTTCGGCCACGAACGCCTGCGCGGGGACGAGAATGAAGGCGTGATCAAGCACCCAATCCCAGTAGGTGTTGGAGTTCTCGTCCGCCCGCTCGAAGGGATCGCGGCGAAGATTGAAGATCTTCGGAACGCGCAGCGGCACAAAGGGTTCGCTCCAGCAGGCGAGGGTCTTCGCGCGCTGCTCCATGAAGACCACCTTCCAGTCGCCGTACCGCAGGGCCACCAGCTGGCCGTCGTCGTTGACGTAGAAAAACGAACGGCGTGGGCTTTCGTCAGCGTCGCCCGCGAGGTAAGGGCGCAAATCGTAACCGTCGAGATAGGCCTTGAAGTGCTTGCCGTTAGCCTCGTGCCCCTGCTTGAGTTTCTCCACGACCTCGCCCTCGCCCGCCGCGGTAAGGAAAGTGGGCAACCACTCCTGGTGGGAGACGATGCCATTCAGCACGGTTCCGGCGGCAATTTGGCTCGGCCAGCGGACGAAGGCCGGCACCCGGAACGCCCCCTCCCAGTTGGTGTTCTTCTCACTGCGAAAGGGCGTGATGGCGGCATCAGGCCAGGTGTTGTAATGCGGACCGTTGTCCGTGGAATACAACACGATGGTATTGTCGGCGATGCCCAGCTCATCGAGCTTGTCCAGCAGGGTCCCGACATGGCCGTCGTGCTCGACCATTCCATCGTTGTAGGGGCCTTGGCCGCTCACGCCTCGGCTCTCCGGCTTGATGTGGGTTCGGAAGTGCATCTTGGTGGCATTCCACCAGATGAAAAAGGGCTTCCCTTCCCCCTGCGTCCGATCGATGAAGTCGAGGGTCTTCGCCGTTACCTCGTCATCGATGGTCTCCATCCGCTCCCGCGTCAGCGGCCCCGTGTCCTCGATCCGTCCGTCGGCGAAACTGTGGATGACGCCACGCGGCCCGAAACGCTGCCTGAATGCCGCGTCCTTCGGGTAGTCGGGATGTTCCGGTTCCTCTTCGGCGTTCAAGTGGTAGAGGTTGCCGAAGAATTCGTCGAAGCCGTGATTGCTGGGCAGAAACTCGTCCCTGTCGCCGAGGTGATTCTTGCCGAACTGACCCGTGGCATACCCCAGCGGCTTGAGCAGTTCGGCGATGGTCGGGTCCTCGCCCCGCAGCCCCACGTCCGCGCCGGGCATGCCCACCTTGGTCAAGCCGGTTCGAAAGGGATTTTGTCCGGTAATGAAAGTGGCCCGTCCCGCGGTGCAACTTTGCTGTCCGTAGTAGTCCGTAAACGCCGCGCCCTCGTGGCCGATGCGATCAATGTTCGGCGTGCGATAGCCCATCATGCCACGGTTGTGGTAGCTGATGTTCCACAGGCCGATATCATCGCCCCAGATGACCAAAATGTTCGGCTTCCCTGCCTTTTCCACGTGATCTCCTCCTCGATAAGCCACACTCCGGCGGTCGCCCGTCTTTCCCTTTACGCTAGTCCCAGGTTCCGATCATGCAAGACCTGAAGATGTATTCCGAAAGGGTTTTCCTCCACTACGAATCCGTTGCCGACGATACGCAGACCGTATCGGTGCGGCGGGAGCCGTGGATCGCATTTATCGCGGCTCTCCGCCGCTCCTGTGTGAGCCGTACGATGAAACCGCGTCCGCATCATCTATTTGCCGACGCGCTGCTCCCGCTTGAGCATTCGCATCACCTCCGCCGGGCTACGCTGTTGGCGGAGCAGGTTCGTCATGATCCGCATCGGCCGATCGATGTGCTTGAAGAAACGCTTGTAGCCGGCGCATAGATAGTTGAGCCCCGGCTCGCCATCCGGTGTAGTCGCAAAACGATTGCGGGGGCACTCCCCGTGGCAGGCAAACCGCACCTCGCACTCCCGGCAGTAACGGGGGAGCGTATCCCGCTTGGCGGCTCCGAACGACCGCTGTTGCGTGGATGACATCAGCTCCACCATGTGTTTTTCGGTAATGTTGCCGAGGCGATACTCGGGCTCCACGTAGTGGTCGCAGGAATAGAGATCCCCGTTGTGCTCCAGTGCCACAGCGTCACCACAAGTCTCGGCGAAGATGCACATGGAGGGCTGCAGCCCGACCCAGGAAGCAAGGGCCGACTCGAAAATTTGGAGATAAACCCGCCCGACGTCCCGCTTCACCCACTCATCGAAAATGGTGTTAAGAAACCGCCCCCACTGTTCGGGCCTGACGGAGCGCTCGGTGACAATGTCGCCCTGTTGGCTATAGAACGGCCTTGCGTGCTTGCGATCGCCCCACCCTTCGTTAGCGGCGTCACGCAATTCGGGCGTGACCCGCTCGACGATGGGGATGAATTGAATAAAACGCGCTTTCAACTCCTCGCGGAAGAATCGATAGACCCTCAGAGGTCGCATCACATTGCCGGCGTGGACGGTGCACAGAATGTTGAATTCGACCCCGTGCCGTTTCATCAGACGGGTCGCCCGCATCACCTTGTCGAACGTGGGACGGTTGTGCTTGTCCACCCGGTAGGCGTCGTGTAGCTCTCTCGGCCCATCCATCGACAGTCCGACAAGAAAGTTGTTCTCCCGCAGGAATTCACACCAGGCGTCGTTGAGCAGCGTACCGTTGGTCTGAATGGTGTGCTCGAAGGTCTTGCCGGACCGGGTGTACTTTTCCACAAGCGCCATTGCCCGCCGAAAGAAGTCCAGCCCCATCAGGGTCGGCTCTCCCCCCTGCCAAGCGATAGTAACGTGCGAACTCTCCTGCGACTCAATCAGCTGTTTGACATACGCCTCCATCACTTCGTCACGCATTCGAAAGCGGCTGCCGGGATAGAGGCTCTCTTTCGAGAGAAAGAAACAGTACTTGCAATCGAGGTTGCAAACCGCGCCGGTCGGTTTGGCGAGCACATGGAAATTGGAGGGGGCATCGCGCGGCCAAACCTTCGGCGGCTCCGGAAAAGCAGCGGGTTGCCGGCCGGCCGAACCCGGCGAACGGAAGTGCAGCGTGTGTTCACGGGTTTGCATCATTCGCCTCTCATTCCATTGGCCCATTCAAGTAAGCGGTGCCGACTTATGCCCGCCGGCACTTTGAGCATAGGGCACATTCCCATAAAGAGGTCGGGCGGCATTCTGAAACTCGCTTGGCCAATGTAGAGGAGCCAACAAATAGGCTATATTCTGGTCTATCCCGAAGCCCGGGATGAGTAATCTTTACTCTAGGGAAGGAGATCGCAATGAAAGGATTCAGCATCATTCCGGCTGCGCTGCTGGCTATGGCTTTCGCGTTCGCTTCGCAGGCACAGACCGCCGAGCAGCCGACCAAGCCGATTCTGGTGTCCGTATCCGAAACGGTGGCCACCGTGGAGGATATCGACAAGGACAAACGCCGTCTGACCCTCAAGGGGCCGGAGGGGCGCACGTTCGATCTGAAGGTGAGCGAAGAGGTGCAGAACTTCGATCAAATCGAAAAGGGCGATGAGATTGAAATCGAGTACCTGGGTTCGGTCTCCCTTCGCCTTAGTAACGAGCCGGCTCCGCCGGCCGAGTTTGCCCAGTTCACCGAAGTGGCCCCTTCCGGCGAGAAACCCCGGGTGGTTGAGGCGGCGACGCTTCAGATGGCCGCCACGGTCGACAAGATCGACAAGGACAAGCGAGAGGTCACCGTTACGGGACCGCGCGGCAATACCCGGATACTCAATGCCCCCGAGGAGGTAGACCTGGACAAACTCAACGAAGGCGACCAGATCCTGGTGACCTACACCGAAGCAGTCGCGACCTCGGTGAAAGAGCGGTCTTAAGGTTCCATCGAATCGGAGGGGGGGGCGGTTCCCCGCCCTCTCTCCGTCGAACGAAACAGCTGCTCCAAAGTAACTATTCACCCCCCCGTCATTCCCGCGAAGGCGGGAATCCACAGAACAGAAGCATGGATCAAAATGGATCCCCGCCTACGCGGGGATGACGAGTATCCTGGGACGGGGCGTTATCACCCCGGCGAGCAGTCACTCCCGATTTCAGTAGGTGCGGCATCCCTGCCGCAAACGACCTCCGAAAAAACGGCTTCGCGGCTGGAAGCCGCTCCCACTCGGATAGGAGTCTGAAGATCATCCTTAGATATCCCCGCCTCCTCCCAGTCCGCTGTGGTCAGGCGTTTCGGCCCACTGCCGGAGCGTGTCGTCTTCCCAGGCGCTGGAAATAAAGACCTCCCGCTCTTTGGCGAACTGCTCGACCACCGCTGCCCTATCGGGCGGGACAGCACGCGACAGGAACTGCAGCAGTGCCGCGAGACGCCTCTGGACCTGGAGCGATGTGGCACCGTACTGCATGATCTCCGAAAGCCCCAACCGTAGCAGGACCTCCCAACCGGGAGCGGCATAGACCACCCTGACCCTGCCCTCACGGTCCCGTACCGTCCCGATATCCAGATCCGAGTTGCCGAGCCGGTGCAACAGAAGCTCGATATGGTCGAGTGCCTGCACTGCCGTCGTGGGATCGTTGATTGCCGGCGACAGCGCGCGAATCGCCATGTCGACAAGGAGCCGCAGGGCGTATCGGGGATCGTCCCGGAAAGCGCGTTCGCGCCCTAGGATGATAGCCGAGTAGATTTTCGGCTCAGGAATCTCGGTTTCGCCTCCGCGTATCTGGGCCACCGCTTCGCCGTCACGCAGGGCGTCGCCCACCGCATAGGGAAGATGGATCACCTGGCCGGCGGGTCTGGCCAACTCCATGAGCCGCCGCGTGTCATAGCGGATGACGTAGCCCGGTGCGCCTTTGTACAGTACAGTCTGGGCAATGGGCAGCTCCGGCAGTGTCTGCCCTTCCCCGCCGCTGGCCCGGTTGGTGTTACCCGCCGTCAAGGGTGTGTACAGCCGGGCGATACTGAAGCGTCCGGCCGTGCTCAAGGCGAACAGCACATTGCCGATAGTGAGTGTCGTAAACACCCGAACCAAATTCGCCAGAATCACCACGGAAGCCAGCAGCCAGGCGAACGCCAGCCATACGGTGAAGGCGCTCACGATTTCGCCCCTCTCCAGCCCCAGGGTCCTAAGCGCCATCAGGCAATAGATGAATGTACCCGTGAAGATCCCCAGCGAGTGGCGCAGGCTGCGGACGTGGGCGAATACGCGGGTGATTCGCGGCGAGTAGGTACTGCTGCCAAACTGGACAATGACGAAAACCAGGGAAAAGACGATGCCGGTAAGGGTGATCATGCCCGAGGCGATGGTCGCCAGAATGGTGGAGATACTGGATTTGTCCAGCGGCGATACCAGCCAGGGGAAGAACCATTGATTGAACTGGGGCGCGGCATACCCCAGTGCAATGGCGCTGCCGATGTAGACCCAGGTGATCAGCCCCAGCCGCGGGCTTCGGGTGTGCTCCCGATGAAACTTGGGGACCCCCAGGCGGGCGATAATCGCACGGTAAATGGAAATCATGCCAGTTTCCCTCATTGCGTTGATCGACAGCCTAGGCCAAGTTATGCCGGCTCAACGTTCCCTCACGTACCGACGCAAACTACGGTTGACGGGGCCGCGAATTAGAAGGTAGGGAACAAATGCGAGAAGGAATGCCACCACAAGGGCCTCGATCGGATAGAACCAGCGAAACACGATGACCTGATAGACCCCGTCGATAATCAGCGCAAAGACGTAGACCCGCGCCACTGCCTTCCAACCCTCAGCGAGCAGACTACGTCGATGGCCGGGATCGGTGAATACCGCCCAGAAATAGGGCGGGCGTCTGGCCCGCGCATCCCGATAACCGTCACGAATGGCGAAGGAGAGAGCCATGATCGGCTGGAGTATCAACCGAAAGGTGAGCGGCCCGTGGATCCGATCCGCCAGGTTCTCCCAGAATCGACTGAAGATTTCATCCATGCCTTTATCCTCGGGCGCTTGTACGGTCTGCGGGATGAGAGCGTCTCCATCAACCTTTAGCCGATCTTCGGGTTGCCCGGCCGATATCGTACGGTGGCGGGATGCTGCGCAGGCCGCCAGTTTATGGCGAAGTGGCTTGGCCTCGCCTAGCCTTCCGCTTGAACAAGCACGAGCGACACAGGAGATGCAGACGTGATGAGCAGAGAAAAGGATTTCATGCGCATTGCCGCAACGTCGGTGGCCGGGCTCCTGATTTCAGGGGGTGCGTTGGCGCAGGACGTCGATCAAACCGGGTGGAAGTACGTTATCGCCCCTTATGCGTGGGGCACCAGCATCGACGGAAAAGTCACCGTGGGAGACCGTGAGGCGGATGTGAGCGCCGATTTCGGCGATGTTGTGGATTTCGTGGACACCGCCGCCGCCCTGCGCTTCGAGGCGATGAAGAAGTGGGGTTTTTTCGGTGATATCTGGTTTGCGAGCCTTTCCAATGAGGAAGAGACTCCCATCGGCAACGTCGAGGTCACTTTCGATCAGACCATTGCTGAAGCCGGCGCACTCTATGCCTTTCAATCCGACCTGGTTGGCTATTTCGGCGCCCGCTACCAACAACTGGATGGCGAGCTCGACATCCCGATCGGTGGAGAACGGAGTTCTGACAAGGATTGGACCGACGCCATTATCGGAGCCCGCTATACACCGGCACTCAGCCATCGATGGCAAGGCATTCTGCGCGCCGATGTGGGAGGGGGCGACTCGGACCTGACCTGGCTGGCCCAAGCCGGCGTAGGCTACCGGTTCAGCGACAGCTGGTCGGGACGCATCGCCTACCGCTACCTGGATACGGACTTTGACGAAGGCAATTTCCAGTGGGATATCGCCCAGGAGGGGCTGGGGCTCGGTCTGGCCTATGAATTCTGATTTCACCTTCCAGGGCGGCTCGACCGAGTCTCCCCGTATGTCATCGATGCAGAGCATCCACCAGGTCGGGCTGACCACGGAGCCTGGAGCATCGGGGGCTCAGGCACTGGCCGCAACAACGCGAAATTTCACGCTAGCCTTTCCGAGCTGCTATAGCCGAACGGAGCGCGAGCGCTGAAAGCCGGGGAGGGAGCGGACATGCCAGTGAAGACACAGCGGCCAGCCCTGAGCCACCGCCTGCTGCTCGGCCTCCCCGTTATCCTGGGCGGGATGCTCGCGCTGGCCGCCCCCCTCCTGGCCGGTTCCACCTCCGCCGCGGTTTTGGGCTTTCTGTTAGTTGCCGCTGGCGGCGTTCAGATCGTCAATCTGCTCGTCACCCCTGGAGGGATACCTAGCAAAGCCGCCTTCGTTGCACCCGGCGCTTCGGTGGTCGCCGGCCTGCTGCTTATGGAGGCTCCCGGTTTTACCTTTTCGGCTCTTGCCGCGCTGCTGGGACTGGCCATTGTCGTAGACGGCGGCGGCAAAGTGGTCGCCGGGCTGCGGTCCGGGGCCCGAGAGATCGCACCGTGGGCGGCAGTCGATGGCGGTTTCAAGGTCTTGTTGGGGCTGGCGGTCGCCCTGCAGTGGCCGATCGCCGGCGAGTGGTCCCTTGGCGTCGTAGTGGGACTCTGGCTTCTCTCAACCGGATGGGAACTCCTATCGGGCAAGGAGCCGAAGCCGGTCAGCGCCGAGGAGGTGGACATCACCAAACGCCACCCGGACCCGAAGCTAAAGCTGCCCCCGAATCCGCTCTTCGCCCGGGTGCGTGAGCGGTTCCTGGCCGAAGAGAAGCCGCGCCACCAAATCTCAAGATACTGGCGATGGGTCTTCATTCTCACCTTTTTCATTATTCATGCCGGCCGGATGCAGGTGGAGGGCACGGTTGGTGGCTGGTGGGGACCGGCAATGGCCACCGTGGGGGATGTTCTTGTCGCCCTGCTGCTGGCCTTTCTGGTAGTAGGCCCGGTGCGCCTGTTTTGGCGCTGGCTGACCCGGCCTTGGGAGCGCCGTGCCTGGCGGCGCTACCTGAGGCGACTGGACAGCGACCCGGACGCCCGCCCCTCGTTCCGCGAGCGTTGGGTCCTGCGGCGCATGCGCGCCGATCTCTATGACCTGCGCGGGCGCCGCTCGCCGAGCGCGATTATTGGGTGGGGTCTTACCTACGGGCTGCCCCTTGCGGCGGTGTTGGTGGCGATTACGCCGGTTTTGGGTTTCAGCTGGTTCTTCAACACCGAGAGTTGGACGGCCGCGCTCAATGAGCAGTGGGCCACCGAGCGCACCGATCCGTGGCGAGAGGCGATGGTCAAGGCAGTTCGGGAGGAATTCCCGACAGTGAGCGATAGCGAACGCTTCCAGGTGAACCCGGAGGGGGTACAGGGCGGCGATTTCAGTTTCCTGGTGATCGGCGATCCGGGCGAGGGGGATCCATCGCAGTACGTGTTGCATGACCAGATTCTGCGTGTCGGGAACCGGCCGGAAGTGAAGTTCATGGTGATCTCTTCCGACGTCATCTACCCCTCCGGCGAGATACATGACTACGAAGACAAGTTCTATCTTCCCTTCAAAGGCTTCGACGAGCCTATTTACGCTATACCAGGCAATCATGACTGGTTCGACGGCCTGGATGGTTTCAGCGCGAACTTTTTTGAGCCGAAAGCGGCCGTGACGGCCATGCGGGCGCGGCGCACGGCGGATCTGAACCTCACCGCTCCGACCGAAGAGCAGGTCGACGATTTGGTCAGCCGGGCCAGGGCGCTTCGCGACTACTACGGCCTTTCGGTCGCCCATCAGCGCGGGCCATTTTTCGAGCTGCAGACCGACGACTTTGCCCTGCTGGCGCTCGACACCGGTGTATTGCGCACCACCGACCCGGCGCAGATGGCCTGGTTCCGTAATGCACTCGACCGCGCACGGGACAAGTTCAAAATGGTGATTTTGGGACACCCGCTCTACGCAACCGGCCGCTATCAGGGTAATGCCAATCCCGACTTCCGCGCGATCCATCATTTGCTGCGGGAGCACAGCGTCGAGGTGGTCATGGCAGGCGATACCCATGCCTTCGAGTTCTACCGGGAACCGGGTACGGAGAGCGCTCGGCCGACACTCTACTTCACCAACGGCGGCGGTGGGGCCTACCTCAGCATCGAGTCGCCGCTGGACTGGGCGGAGCAACCGCCGGTCAAGAATTGGGCCTATTACCCGCGCACCGATCGAATCACCGCCAAGCTCGACGCCCAGGTGCCGCTGTGGCAAAGGCCGCTTTGGCTATGGGTGAAGCACTTCGACGCATGGCCGATGTCGATCCAGCCGTTGGCCACCGCTTTCAGTTACGACAAGGCGCCTTTTTTCCAAAGCTTCATGGAGGTTCGCGTGGAGCGTTCGGCCAACCGCGTGCTGCTGCGGCTCTATGGGGTCCAAGGGGCTTTACGTTGGAGGGATTTGCAGATCGGCGGCGAAGTACTTCCATCAGGCAAGGGGAGAAATGACAACGTCGAGTTCGTCGTGCCCCTGAATTCGACCGAATAAATTAAAGCGGTCAAACGGACGCATCCGCATGACCGCGTGGGCCAATACGCTGCTGGTAACGGGTACGGTTTTTCTCACAACCTTGAGTATCCAGGGACTGGTTGCGATAGGCCTTTTACGGGGAACCGGGGAATCGGCCAACGCGTGATGCCGAAATACCCCTATTGGGACGCTACTTTGTTGCTGGAATTGACGCTGTTGGCGCTGCTACAGATGGCCGTATGGGCCGCCGTCTTAGTCCTTTGTGGCGAGTTTGTCGAATACACGGCGGCGTTCTACCACTCGGCCGTGAATTTCACCACGCTGGGTTACGGCGACATCGTGATGTCCGAGCGCTGGCGTGTGCTTGGCCCCCTCGAGGCCGTCAACGGCATACTGATGCTGGGTCTGTCCGCTTCGATGCTGTATGCGACCTTTACCCGTATCGGTCAAGCGATGGCCGAGCAACCAAATAGAGGTTCCTAGGGCTCACCCATGCTTCGTCGAAGATCGACTAACGATTGCTGACTGACGCTGAACAGGGTCTGTCCCGGCCGGTCGATATCGATAACCAGCATCAACACCATCGACAACGTCATCGCCAGCAGGACCGTGACCAACCAACTACGCCCACCCGATAGCCCGGCGTGCACCCCCACCACCGTGATCGCGGCAAAGGCAAGAAAATAGAGGGCGCTCCACACGCTCCGCGGTATTCGGTAGCGGGCGACTGTCATGCGGGTCTCGTGCAGGTCGATCACTTCGTTGAGCGAATCGATGAACAGCCCCAGCGTAACCGCGCGCGGGAATTCCTTGCCCAGGGTCACCGCATGCTGCCAAAGCTGCTCGTGGATTTCCGTCGATTCGGCGACGGCTAGGCGCAGTTCCTCTAACGACTCGGCTTCCGCCCCTTCGATCCGCAGTTCGACGTAGCGCTTGAGCAGCGTTTCAATTTGAGCATCGTGTGGCGCCGGCAGCAACTGCGAACGCAGCCATGTCGTGCCGATGGCGTTTGCTTCATCCAGCACCGCCTGCTTGCGGGCGTCTAAACGGTTTCCGGCCATACCGAAGGAGAAGGCGAGCATAAAGGCAAGCAGCCCAAGAGACGCGGCCATGATCGCACCTGTCTGCGAAGATTCCGCCACATCAGTGGATTGCCAGCGTTTGCCGACCCGGAAGCCCACTTCGCTGAAAGCAAGCAGCAATACGACCGAAAGCAGGAAGATAGCCCAGAGCGGAAGATAGTCGAGATAGCGAATGGGTAATATGTCCGACATCCCAGCGACACTCCGTGTCGTTCCGCTACGGGGGCGCGGCCTGTCTTGAACTCGCGCTTCGCGTTCGAAGGGGTGAGGCCCGTTGTTCCAAAAGTGTAGCTAACCGCTCCGCCTTCGTGCGTTTAGATCCTTCCAATTATCGACTTATGGGGGCGCGAGTCGAGAGCTTCATCGTTGAGGCGCTATCGCCCCTGAAAACCGGGTTGCGGAGAGTGGCTATTCTACAGCGCCAGACGAATGACGTACCCCGTCCTCGATATTGGGGGCAGGGACGACTCCAGAGTAAACGGCGTTCCGGAGCGCACTGTGGCTCATGCCGAGACTGCCAGTGCATCCCCGATCGGGATGCAACCATCCGAAAGAAGTACTGCGGCATCAACTTGAAGGGGTGATCTGATCCCTACTCCACCGTTACCGATTTCGCCAGGTTTCGCGGCTGGTCCACATCCGTGCCCTTGAGCACGGCCACGTGATAGGCGAGTAGCTGCAGGGGGACCGTGTAGAGAATGGGAGAGGTGACTGTGTCGACAGCATCGAGTTCAAGCACGTGATCGCCGTCGTCCATGTGAATGCCTTTGCCTGCAAAGACGAACAGTTCGCCGCCCCGGGCCCGGACTTCCTGCAGATTGGATTTAAGCTTTTCCAGCAGGGAGTCGTTGGGCGCCACGGTGATGATGGGCATTTCGCTGTCCACCAGTGCCAGGGGACCGTGTTTGAGCTCGCCCGCCGGGTAGGCCTCGGCGTGGATGTAGGAGATCTCCTTGAGCTTGAGTGCTCCCTCCATGGCCACCGGAAAGTGCGGGCCACGGCCGAGAAACAGGGCATGGCGCTTTTCCGCGAAGTGACTGGCCATGGCCTCGATTTGGCTATTGAGTTCCACGGCACGCTCCACCTGACGCGGAAGTTGCTCCAATGCGGCGACAATCGACTCCTCCCGTCCGGTCTGTGCGAGGCGATGCCGACGCCCAACGGCAATCACCAACAGAAGCAGCGAGACCAGCTGAGTCGTGAACGCCTTCGTGGAGGCGACACCGATTTCGGGGCCGGCCCGGGTCATGAGTACCAGGTCGGTCTCGCGTACCAGCGAGCTTTCCGGAACATTGCAGATCGCCAGGGTATGGTCGGCAAATCCGGTGCGCCGAGCCTCCCGGAGAGCAGCCAGCGTATCGGCCGTCTCACCGGACTGGGAGATCAGCACCAGGAGATTGCCCTCCTCGGGAATCGGCTCCCGATAGCGGAACTCGCTGGCGACCTCGACGCTGCACGGCACGCCCGCGATACCCTCGAACCAGTAGCGGGCCACCATCCCGGCGTGATAGCTGGTGCCACAGGCCACGATGGTGACGCGGCGCACCTGGTCGAGAACGGCACCGGCTTCGTGGCCCAGGCTGGCCTCGAGGAGCCGTCCCGCGCTGATGCGACCCTCCAGCGTGTCGGCGATGGCCCGCGGCTGTTCATGGATCTCCTTGAGCATGTAGTGGCGGAACTCACCACGCTCGACGGAATCGGCAGAGAGTTCGGAATCTCTGATGGGGCGGGTGACCTTCCTTCCGTCGCCATCGTAGATCACGACACGTTCGCGGTTGATGTCGGCAATATCACCCTCTTCCAGGAAGATGAAGCGGCGGGTAACCGGTAACAGGGCCGCCACGTCGGAGGCGATGAAGTGCTCACCAATGCCAATACCGATGACCAAAGGACTACCCTGTCGGGCCGCCACCAACCGCTCCGGGTCACGATCGGTGATAACGCCAAGGGCGAACGCCCCTTCAAGATCGGAGGCAGTGTTTCTGACCGCATCGAGGAGGTCGCACCCCTCGTGCAGATAATCGTGAATCTGGTGGACGACGACCTCGGTGTCGGTCTCGGAGGTAAAGAGGTAATCCCGTGCCAGCTGGCGGCGCCGCAGCTCTTCGTGGTTTTCGATGATGCCGTTGTGGACCACGGCCACCATATTGCGACAAACGTGCGGATGGGCATTGTTTCCACTGGGCCTGCCGTGAGTGGCCCACCGGGTATGGGCGATGCCGATGTTGCCGGTCAATGCCTGTCCGTCCAGGGCATCCGCCAGTCCGTCGACCTTCCCCGGCAGACGCACGCGCTGCAAGGCCCCTTCCTCATCGATGACGGCTACCCCTGCCGAATCATAGCCCCGATACTCGAGGCGACGCAGGCCTTCGATGAGAATCGGAACGACATCCCTTTCCGCTACTGCTCCGACGATTCCGCACATGCTCTAAACCTCAATGTTCAGTTGCTAGTTGCTAGTTGCTAGTTGCTAGTTGCTAGTTGCTAGTTGCTAGTTGCTAGTTGCTAGCAACGCACATAACAGTCACCTTTTTCAACGCTATCCTAGCAACTAGCCACTCGCAACTAGCCACTTTTCTTAATCGGCCGTTTCCAGCCCTTGATGGTGATCTGCTTGCTCCGGCTGAGGGTCAGTTCGCCCACCGGAGTGTCTTTGGTAATGGTAGATCCGGCACCGATGGTTGTACCATCAGCGACGTCAACCGGAGCCACGAGTTGCGTATCGGAACCGATGAAGACAGCGTCGCCGATGACCGTCTGATGCTTGTTGGCGCCGTCGTAGTTGCAAGTAATGGTGCCGGCACCAACGTTGACATCGGAACCCATGGTGGTATCGCCGATGTAGCTGAGGTGGTTGACCTTGGAGCCGGGGCCGATGCGGCTCTTCTTTACTTCCACGAAGTTGCCCACCTTGGCCCCTTCGGCCATCTCCGTGCCGGGACGGATGCGGGCAAAGGGGCCGACCTGGCAATTCGGTCCAATGCGGGCCTGTTCGATGATGCTCATCGGCTCGACGGTAGTGCCCTCTCCGATAACCGCGTCCCGCAGGATGCAATTGGCGCCGATGGTGACTCCGTCTCCGAGGGCGACCTCACCCTCGACGAGAACATTGACATCGATACGGACATCCCGGCCTACCCGCAAGGTACCGCGCAGATCGAATCGAGCCGGATCGATCAACATCGTCCCGTCACGCATCAACTCCTCGGCGCGACGGCGCTGATAGCTGCGCTCCAGGGCGGCAAGTTGTACTCGATCGTTGACACCCAGTATCTCTTCGAGATCGTCGTCGATCACCGCTTCCACGGCGACCCCGTCGGCACGGGCGAGGGCGATAATATCGGTGAGGTAGTACTCGCCCTGGACGTTGTCGTTTTCGATCCGGCCCAGCCACTCCTTGAGGCGTGCGGCAGGCATGGCCATCATGCCCGTATTGACTTCGCAAACACTCCGCTCCTCTGCTGTGGCGTCCTTCTGCTCGACGATACGCTGCACCCGGCCTTTACGGTCCCGGAGGATCCGGCCGTAACCGTGGGGATCATCCAGGAGCGCCGTCAGCAGCACCAACCGGTCTCCGGATACGGCATTGACAAGCCGCTGAAGCGTGTTCCGCCCGATAAGCGGCACGTCGCCATAAAGGATCAGGGCCGTCGCCTCGTCGGCGACTCCAGGCAGCGCGGCAGCTACCGCATGGCCGGTCCCGAGTTGCTCCACCTGTTCGGCCCAGTGCACCGACTCCTCTTCGAAGGTGTCGATGACCTGTTTGCCGCCATAACCGTAGACGACGTGTATCCCGGTCGGCTCAAGCTGTCGGGCCGTATCGAGGACGTGGCCGAGCAGCGGCTTTCCCGCGAGGGGATGAAGAACTTTCGGGAGGGACGAGCGCATGCGCGTACCCTGTCCCGCAGCCAGAATAATGACTTCCAGATAATTGCTCATTGACGATTGAGGCGTTGCTTTGAGGTCAGTGTAGCGTGCCGGTCCGCTCCTGCACGTCCCCGGCTGCAACCTCTTCGGGAGTCGCGTCGCGGATGTCGGAAACTGTGACGTGGAACGTCAAATCCTTGCCGGCGAACGGGTGATTTCCGTCGAGCGTGACGGTTCCTTCGTCGACGTGAGTGACCACCATGGTGAGTTTTTCGCCCTTTTCGTTTTCAAACTCGGCCTGGGCCCCCAACTTGCGATAGTCGGGTGGAACGTTTTCGATGGCATCGGAAAAGGATTTGGCAGGGTCCCACTCACCGAAACCCTCTTTGGCCGACAGGTTGACCGTAACCTCGTCGCCCACCATCTTACCCTCGAGCGCCCGTTCGATGGGTTCGAAAAGCCCGCGGTCACGGCCGTGCAGATAGGATACGGGAACTTCGATCTGTTCGACGACCTCCTGCCTGTCATCCAGGATGCTGTAGGTCACCGAGACGACTTTATTGACGCCTACCCGGGGCTCACTCATCGCTTGCACTCCTCCCAACGAAAAAAGGGGCAGTTTAGCACTGCCCCTCTCTATTCTCACTAAATGGGAAGCTTCACCGCAGAGGACACAGTGAACCGAGCCTCCAGCGGCAATCGTTCCCGCTCGTTTCGCCCAATGCTAGCCGGTATTTACTCTGGGTTCTCTGTGGTTACCTACCCTAGCGGTTAGCGACGGCCCTGGCGCTGCCGCAGACGTCGAATGGTCTGCAACTGTGCGGCGGCCTGTGCCAGCTCCGCTTCGGCCAGGGCGTACTCTCCGTCGGAGAGCCGGTCCTTCATCGCCTGCTCGGCACGCTCTTTCGCCTGCCGGGCGGCGGCCTCGTCGAGGCTCTTGGCACGCACCGCGATATCCGCCAGAACGGTCACCGTGTGCGGCTGAATCTCGATCATCCCGCCGGAAACGAAGTAAAACTCCTCTTCGCCGCCCGGCATCCGAACACGCACCTCACCGGGCGCCAGCTGCGTCAGCAGCGGGGCGTGGCGGGGCATGATGCCCAATTCGCCCTCAGCTGCCGGAGCAAACACAGCTTCCACCGTACCGGAGTAGATCTCCGACTCGGCAGAGACGATGTCGACGTGCATTGTCATTGACATAGCTTCAGTTCCAAGTGACCAGTGTCAAGGTGAAAACATCCGGGCTAGAGAGACTTCGCCTTCTCCACGGCTTCCTCGATGGTGCCGACCATATAGAACGCCTGTTCCGGCAGATGGTCGTATTCACCCTCGACAATGCCCTTGAAGCCCCGAATCGTCTCCTTCAGCGAGACATACTTGCCGGGCGCCCCGGTGAAGACCTCGGCCACGAAGAACGGCTGCGAGAGAAAGCGCTGGATTTTCCGGGCGCGAGTCACCGTCTGCTTGTCCTCTTCAGAAAGCTCGTCCATGCCCAGGATTGCAATGATGTCACGCAACTCTTTGTAGCGCTGCAGCGTACCCTGGACCGCACGGGCCACGTCGTAGTGGTCGTTGCCAACGACCAGCGGGTCGAGCTGGCGGGAAGTGGAATCCAGCGGATCCACGGCCGGATAGATACCCAGCTCGGCGATCTGACGGGACAACACCACCGTGGCGTCCAGGTGCGCGAAAGTGGTCGCCGGGGACGGGTCGGTCAAATCATCCGCCGGGACATACACGGCCTGAATGGAGGTGATCGAGCCGGTCTTGGTGGAGGTAATACGCTCCTGAAGCTGGCCCATCTCCTCAGCCAGCGTCGGCTGGTAACCGACTGCAGAGGGCATACGACCCAGCAGGGCGGAGACCTCGGTGCCGGCCAGGGTGTAGCGGTAGATGTTATCGATGAACAGCAACACGTCGCGACCCTCATCACGGAAGTACTCCGCCATGGTCAGGCCGGTCAGTGCGACACGCAGGCGGTTGCCCGGTGGCTCGTTCATCTGACCGTAAACGAGTGCTACCTTGTCGAGAACGTCCGACTCCTTCATCTCGTGATAGAAGTCGTTACCCTCGCGGGTGCGCTCGCCGACACCGGCGAACACCGAGTAGCCGCTGTGCTCGATGGCGATGTTGCGGATGAGCTCCATCATGTTGACGGTCTTGCCCACGCCCGCACCGCCGAACAGGCCGACCTTACCGCCCTTGGCGAACGGGCAGACCAGATCGATAACCTTGATACCCGTCTCCAGCAGTTCGGTACTGGCGGCAAGCTCTTCGTAGATAGGCGCCTTGCGGTGAATCGCCCAGCGCTGCTCTTCACCGACATCGCCGGCTTCGTCGATGGGATTACCCAGGACGTCCATAATACGGCCCAGCGTGGCCTTACCGACCGGCACCGAAATCGGTGCACCGCTGTTGCCCACATCCATGCCACGCTTGAGCCCGTCGGACGAGCCCATGGCGATGGTACGCACGACCCCGTCACCGAGCTGCTGCTGCACCTCGAGGGTCAAGCCCAGCTCTTCGACGTTCAGGGCGTCGTAGACCTTGGGCATGGCATCGCGCGGAAATTGTGCGTCGACCACCGCGCCGATGATTTGAACGATCTTTCCAGAACTCATGGTAAGTCCCCTTAAAATACTCGAAACCTTGCTGCGCGGACCTTATACAGCCGCTGCGCCTGCGACGATCTCCGACAACTCTTGGGTGATTGCTGCCTGTCGGGCCTTGTTATAGGCCAACTGCAGCTCCTCGATAAGGCTTCCGGCATTGTCGGATGCCGCTTTCATGGCCACCATTCGGGCAGCCTGTTCGCAAGCGATGTTTTCGACCACGCTTTGATAGACCAGCGACTCCACATAACGCATCAGCAGCTGCTCCAGAACCTGCTCGGCGTCCGGCTCGTACAGGTAGTCCCAGTGATGCTTGAGTTCGGGGTCGAGCTCTCCGGCCCGGATCGGCAGGAGCTGTTCGACCGTCGGCTTCTGCATCATCGTATTCACAAACTCGTTGAACACGATATACAGCCTGTCGATCTTCCCTTCATCGAAGGCCTCCAGCATCACCTTGACCGCACCGATCAGGTCCTGGAGTCCGGGAGCATCTCCAAGGTGAGTCGTCTGGGAGACGATGTTCACCCCTATTCGTTTAAAGAATCCGGCGGACTTCTGTCCGATGAGGCAGGCATCCACCTCGACATTCCGATCCCGCCACTCCTTGACGGTCTGCAGCGCTACCTTGAACTCGTTGGTGTTCAAACCACCACAAAGGCCCCGATCCGACGAAACAATAATCATCCCGACCCGCTTGACCTCGCGATCCGCGAGGTAGGAATGCTTGTACTCCGCATGCGCGTGTGCCAGATGACTGATCACAGTACGCATCTTGTCGGCATAGGGCCGGGAAGCCACCATCCGGTCCTGCGCCTTGCGCATCTTGGAGGCGGCCACCATCTCCATGGCGCGGGTGATCTTCTGAGTGTTCTTGACACTCCCGATCTGGGTACGTATCTCTTTTCCGCTGGCCATCAGATGCCTCCCGCTTACCAGGTATGGTTGGCTTTAAAGTCTTCGACGGCTTTACGAAGCGCATTTTCGATGTCGTCGTTGTAATCGCCCGAAACGTTGATCTTTTCAATCAGGTCCGACTGCTCAGATCTCATATAGGCCTGCAGCGCCTGTTCGAAATCGACGACCTTTTTTACATCAACGTCGTCCAGGAAACCCTGGTTGGCGGCAAACAGCGACACGGCGACCTGAGCAACGCTCATCGGCTGGTACTGCATCTGCTTCATCAGTTCGGTAACGCGCTGACCACGCTCGATCTGCTTGCGGGTCGATTCGTCCAGGTCGGAAGCGAACTGAGCGAAGGCCGCCAGCTCACGATACTGGGCCAAATCCAGACGCACACCACCACCGAGTTTCTTGATGATCTTGGTCTGGGCGGCGCCACCGACACGCGAGACCGAAAGGCCGGCGTTAATGGCTGGACGGATACCCGCATTGAACAGGTCGGTCTCGAGGAAGATCTGACCATCGGTGATGGAAATCACGTTGGTCGGGACGAACGCCGACACGTCACCCGCCTGGGTCTCGATAATCGGCAACGCGGTCAGGGAGCCGGTCTTGCCTTTCACTTCGCCGTTGGTAATCTTTTCCACCTCCGCTGCATTGATGCGTGATGCACGCTCCAGCAGGCGGGAGTGGAGATAGAACACGTCACCGGGATAGGCTTCACGGCCGGGCGGGCGACGCAGCAGCAGTGATACCTGGCGATAGGCCCAGGCCTGCTTGGTCAGATCATCGTACACGATCAGTGCGTCTTCGCCGCGGTCACGAAAGTATTCGCCCATCGCACAGCCGGCGTAGGGACCGATGTACTGCAGTGCAGCGGAATCGGAAGCGGAAGCGGCCACCACGATGGTGTGCTTCATGGCGCCGTGCTCTTCCAGCTTGCGCACCACGCCCGCGATGGAGGAGGCCTTCTGGCCGATCGCTACGTAGATGCACTTAACCCCGGTATCCTTCTGATTGATGATCGCATCGATGGCGACAGCGGTCTTACCCGTCTGGCGGTCACCGATGATCAGCTCACGCTGACCGCGACCGATCGGTACCATCGCGTCAACCGATTTCAGACCGGTCTGCAGCGGCTGGTCGACCGACTGACGATGAATGACGCCGGGCGCTATCTTTTCGATCGGCGAGGTCTCCGTGGAGTCGATCGGCCCCTTGCCGTCGATAGGCACGCCCAGAGAGTTGACCACGCGTCCCAACAGGGACTCGCCCACCGGCACCTCCATGATACGACCGGTACAGGTGACCTTGTCGCCTTCGGAAATATGCTCGTAGGCGCCCAGGATGACCGCGCCGACCGAGTCACGTTCAAGGTTCAGCGCCAGGCCGAAGGTGTTGCCGGGGAATTCGAGCATTTCGCCGGACATGACGTCGGCCAGCCCGTGAACGCGCGCGATACCGTCGGTCAGACTGACGACGCTACCTTCGGTACGCGCCTCGGTAACCACGTCGTACTCGGCGATGCGCTTCTTAATCAGTTCACTGATTTCTGAAGGATTCAGTTGCATTGTTATGTGTCCTCTAATCGGTCCGGTTTACCGCAGCAGCTGATGACTTAGCCTATCCAGCTTGCCGACAACCGAACCATCGATGACCACGTCTCCCGCACGGATAATGGCCCCGCCAATCAGCTTTTCGTCGATTTTGCAGTCAAGCGTGACCTTGCGGCCAAGCCGCTTCGTAAGGGCCGACGCAATCGCCTTCTTCTGTGCATCCGACAAGGAGCGGGCGGAGGTTACCTCGGCCCGCAGAGTCCCTTCGGCGGCAGCGCGCTCGACCTCGTACAAATCGGCAATTTCCGGCAACAGCTCGAGCCGGTTATTTTCCGCCAGGACGCGGATCGTGTTCTTGGCGCCAGCATTGAGGCGCTCGCCACAGACATCGAGGAAGATCGTCACCGTCTGGTGACGCTCGACCCTCGGATTGTCGAGCAGCGCCGCCATGTCTGGATCGCTTGCGACGGTAGCGGCAAAGGCCAGCATGTCAGACCACCCCTTCAGGTCGCCTTCATCCTGGGCGAGACTGAAAATGGCCTGGGCGTACGGGCGTGCGATGGTTATCAGTTCAGCCATTGGGTACAGCCCTTATATCTGCGCCACGAGGTCCTTGAGAAGGTCCTCTTGTGACTTCTCGTCAATCTCCCGGGCGAGCACTTTCGATGCGCCGGCCACAGATAGCGAGACGACTTTGCCACGCAGACTCTCTTTGGCACGATTGACTTCCTGCTCGATATCCGACTCGGCGGACGCCTTGATGCGTTCCCCTTCGGTACGGGCAGTCTCTTTGGCCTCCTCAACGATCTCGCTGCCACGCTTCTGGGCTTGGGCGATAATCCCCGCGGCCTTCTCTTTGGCTTCGTGGATCACCTCAGCGGCGCGTTTCTCCGCAAGCTCCTGCTCGTGTTTGCCACGTTCAGCGGCCGCAAGACCATCAGCAATGCGCTTTTTCCGGTCCTCCATCATCTGGGTCATCGGATCCCAAAGGAACTTCCAGACGAACCAGACCAGGACGAAGAAGGTCAGCATCTGCCCGAAGAGGGTTGCTGTTACATTCACGTCTTCTCTCTCCCGTATGGGTTGGCGAAACTGGCTGGAAAACCCGGTTTAACCGACCAGCGCGCCCACGAACGGGTTGGCGAATACAAACCACATGGCCATACCCAGCACGATCATCGGGAAGGCTTCCATGAGGCCGCCGGTGAACAGCATCTGACCCATCAGCTGCGGACGCATTTCCGGCTGACGTGCGATACCCTCGATGTACTTGGAGCAGATCAGGCCCCACCCCAGAGCGGAACCAAGGCCGGCGGCGGCCAGGATGATACCGACACCGATTGCGGTGAAGGCGTAGACGTTAGCGAGAATGGATGGATCCATTGGAGCTCTCCTCGGTATAGTTGTGAAAAGTTGGTTAAGTAAGTGGGACGTCAGTGATCGGCCTGCGAAGCCATGCTGAGATAAACGATCGTCAGCAGCATAAAGATGAAGGCCTGGAGAGTAATGACCAGAATATGGAAAATGGCCCAACCGCCACCCAGTGGCCACTGAACCCACCAGGGTAGCAGGGCGATCAGAAGGAAGATCAGTTCGCCGGCGAACATGTTTCCGAACAGACGAAGCCCCAGGCTGACCGGTTTGGCCACCTCTTCGATAGTGGTCATGACGATATTGACCGGTATCAGCCATTTCCCGAAGGGGTGAAACAGGAACATCTTGATGTAGCCGATCACACCCTTGGAGCGAATGTTGTAGATAATGATGAGGCCGAATACCGAGAGCGCCAGGGCGAAGGTCGTACCCAAATCGGTGGTCGGCACAGCCTTCAGATAAGGAATACCCACCATCTCCGCGAGCTTGGGCAACAGATCGACCGGAATCAGATCCATGGCGTTCATCAGGAACACCCAGACGAAGATGGTCAGCCCCAGCGGCCCCACCAGCCGGTCGCGACCATGGAAGATGGATTTCACCTGACTGTCTACGAATTCGAGAATGGCTTCAAGCAGATTCTGCATGCCGGTGGGTTTCTCGGCATCAAGGCTACGCCCGATCTTCCAGCTGACCAGCATGATGAGAGTGGCCAGCAGTCCTCCGAAAAACAGGGTATCCAGGTGCCATGTCCAGAACCCCTCGCCGGTACCGAGATTGGTCAGATGGTGCTGGATATAAGTAACCGGACTATCGGTTGCAGGTGCGGTCGCGCTACTCACGGTTTCACTCCAGAACAATTATGAATTCGGTTTTTGCAGGTGGGGGTGCGCACTGTTGAAGAAATATCCAACTTGCGCCACGCCGAAGCCCACGATAATGGCGACCGGGTTCAGATCCAGAAAGACAATCCCGATGGCAATCAAGGCCGGCGTGGCCACAATGCGGATGACCGCGCCGGTAAACAACTCCATCATTCCGCGCTTGGGGTCCTGGTTAGCCGAGTCGGAGGCCCGTGCGAGTCGCTGTGCACTGATGAGGGTATTGAACAGGGCGATTGCTCCCCCAAACACCACGGCCGAAACCGGTTCCCAGCCTCTCAGTGCAAGATAGACGCCGGCCGCCAGCAGGACCAGGAGCGCCTGGATCGTCAGGAGCCTGCGGGTCATACCCAGCAGGACCTTTGCCGCATAACTCATCAAGTAGACAACCGGGCGGCTCGAGCGCGCCCCTCTGTTCTCGGTTGGTTGTAGATCGCCGAGTCGAGCTTCAGCGGCGCGAAAGTATATAAACCTCAGCCCGGAGCGTCAATGATGCACCAATAAATGAACCTTATATAAGCAATAATCAATGTGACAATAAGGGAATATGCAAGCCTGGAGGTCAGGGGCGCCGCAAGTACGGTGGCTGGTGGCCTGTCCCGAGAATAGCGACCATCACGAGGGCAAGAGTGATTGAATCGGATTTTTTGGTCATTTGAGGCGAATACGACTGCATGGACGCAGTCGTTAGAGGGACGCATGCCGCCATGGATGGAGGAGTAGAGCGAAGCAGGATGCCCGAGCCGAGTAGGTCAGTCTATTCCCGGACAGGCTCCCAGTGCAGTGTGGCGTTCTCCTCACTGGAGGCGCAAACCTTTGTAGTCGGGCTGCAGCCCGACGAGTGACAAGCCGGCAAAGGAGCCAGAGCGTGCTTTCGTAACTCCGGTGGCTTACGGCGCGCCCGCGCAGGGGAATTCCGAACGGGCGGTGCATAGCGCACCTCACCCTCATGAAATGTGGTCGAGGATTCCGTCCAGTTCGTCGAGGGTGTTGTACTGGATCACCAGTTTGCCCTTGCCCTTGGAGCCGTGCTGAATGGCCACACGGGCACCGATGCGCTCTCCGAGTGTTTCCTCCAGGCGACGAATATCCGGATCGGCCTTCTCCTCCGGCTTTTTCTCCGGCGTACCTTCGGAGAGCCGCTTGACCAGCTTTTCGGTCTCACGCACGGATAATCCCTTAGCCACCACCTGGCGGGCGGCCTGACCCTGGAGGTCATGGCTCAGGGCCAACAGGGCACGGGCATGGCCCATCTCCAGAACGCCGTTCTCCACCAGGCGCTTGACGTCCGGAGCGAGACCCAACAGACGCAGCAGGTTGGATACGGCGGCCCGCGAGCGGCCTACCGCCTCCGCCACCTGCTGATGGGTCATGCCGAATTCGTCGACGAGACGCTGCAGGGCGTGCGCCTCTTCCATGGCATTCAGTTCTTCACGCTGGATGTTCTCGATCAGCGCCATGGCGATGGCCGCCTCGTCCGGCACATCGCGAATCACGGCCGGGATGTCGTGCAATCCGGCAATCTGAGCGGCGCGCCAGCGGCGCTCACCGGCAATGATCTCGTAGCGTCCCTTTTGCGCCAACGGACGAACGACGATGGGCTGAACCACGCCTTGCGAGCGAATGGAATCGGCCAACTCTTCCAGCGTATCGGGGTGCATATCCAGCCGCGGCTGATATTTACCGCGCTGGATCACATCCACCGGCAGGTGACGGAAGTCACTGTCGTGTTTTTCCTCACCCGTGCTGTCTCCGGTTGCCTCTGCAGCGGAACTGCCGGAACCAAGCAGGGCGTCCAGGCCTTTACCGAGCCGTCGCTTTCTAGTTGCCATGATTTTCGTCGTCGGTAGGTTCGTCGTAGCCCGAGCGTTTCATAAACTCACCGCAGAGAGGGCAAGAGCGCTAAGAACACAATAGTGATCGCGGCACGTGAAAGTGTAACCGCAAATGGCAGCAAACGTTACGGCGCGCAAGCGGCTTGTTGAACGGTTTCGTTATGTCTTTCGCGTCTTTGCGGCGTAAATCGGGATTATTCAGCGCTTACGGATTCTGCCGCGGGCGCCTGACGCTCATAGCGGCGCAGGATTTCGCCGGCAAGCGCCAGATAGGATACGGCCCCGCGCGATACACGGTCGTACGCCATCGCGGGCACTCCGTGACTGGGCGCCTCCGCGAGCCGAACGTTGCGGGGAATCACGGTGCGATAGACCTTGTCCCCGAAATGGGTGATCAGTTGGCGTGAGACGTCGACGGCGAGATTATTGCGCGGGTCGAACATGGTCCGCAGCAGGCCTTCGACCTCCAGAGCGGGATTCACAGAGCCGCGAATCTGCTCAATGGTATCGAGCAGCGCACTGAGCCCCTCCAGGGCGTAGTACTCGCACTGCATGGGAATCAGCACCGAATCGGCAGCTACCAGCGCATTCACGGTGAGCATGTTCAGGGAGGGGGGGCAGTCGATCAATATGAAGTCGTACTCCGCGGCAATCGGTCGCAGAGCGCTTCGAAGCCGCCGCTCCCGTCCCTCCGCCCCCATCAGTTCCACTTCCGCCGCGGTCAGATCGGAGGTTGTCGGGAGTACATCGTAGCCGGCCTCTTCGGCACGGACAATGACCTCGGCAGGGGCAACGCCATCAAGGAGGACATCGTAGGAGCTCCTTTCGAGTTCGTCCCGGTCCACGCCGCTGCCTACGGTGGCGTTCGCCTGCGGGTCGAGGTCGACCACCAGCACACGCCGTTTGGTGGCCGCAAAAGAGGCCCCCAAATTGATACAGGTGGTGGTCTTGGCGACCCCGCCTTTCTGGTTCGCCACCGCAATAATCCTGCCCATAACCTCTACCCTTCCTGACTTACTCGTTGCTGATGACGATGAGGTGCCGCTGTTCCTGCTCGAGTCCCGGCACCGTGAGCCGTATTGCCTGCGCCGATAGGCCCGCGGGCAGTGCCGCAAGCTCCGCTTCCGGCCGCGCTCCCTTCATGGCCAGCACCCGGCCCCGGGGCGCCAGCAAGTGGCTGCATCCGGAGGCAATCTCGGAAAGGGAGGCGAAAGCGCGGGCGATCACCACATCGAAGGGTGTATCGGGGCGGTACGCCTCCACGCGGGAATGTATCACAGTCACATTGCCAAGCCCCAATTCGGCTTTGGCTTGCGTGAGAAAGCGCGTCTTTTTGCCGTTGGTGTCCAACAAAAAGAAGGTATCCCCCGGACAGGCCACCGCCAGCGGGATCCCCGGCAACCCCGGCCCGGTCCCCACATCGATAACGCGCAGCGCATCGCCCGGGTCCCGCCCCTGCGCCAGATACGGCGCCACCGCCAGCGAATCCAGCAGATGCCGCACCACCATCTCCTGCGGCTCCCGGACCGCAGTCAGGTTATAGGCCCGGTTCCATTTCGCCAACAGGCCGACGTAGGCGATCAACAGCTCCCGCTGCGCCTCCGACAACGCCAGCCCCATCGCCTCCAGGCCGGTCGCGAGGCTCTGGTTCAGGAGGGTCATTGGAAAATACTTTCAACGCAAAGACGCAAAGACGCAAAGGGCGCCAAGAGGTAAAAAACTGTCTGCGACCGACTCAAGTGTTCTTGCTCTGTGATTGATCTAACGTAATTCACAAAGGGCCTCACCCGCATGGGGAGGGAAATTCGAATAACCATGAATCTCTCGCCAAGACGCCAAGCTCGCCAAGAAAGCATCGATAGATCGGTTTTCTTGGCGAGCTTGGCGTCTTTGCGAGAATAAACCGTTCTGTGTTCTTCCGTGGATTTCGTGGCAAAAGCAAGGAATGGCTGAATAGTTACTAGCATCTTTTCGTTGAGATCGGTTGCCCCGAGCTCTTTTTCAGGTAGACCAGCAGGAGAGAGACAGCGGCGGGGGTGATGCCGGGGATGCGGGCGGCCTGGCCGAGGGTGGCCGGGGCGTGGCGATTGAGTTTTTCCTGCACCTCGGCGGAGAGGCCGCGCACCGCGGTATAGTCCATGCCCTCGGGCAGGGGCGTGTCTTCGTGGCGGCGCGCGCGTTCGATCTCCTCGCGCTGGCGATCGATGTAACCTGCGTATTTGGCCTGGATAGCCACCTGTTCGGCGGCCGCCGGTGCCTGCAGACCCGGTCCTGCTGCGGCCAGGGCCATGAGTGAGTCATAACATACATCGGGACGGCGCATGAGCTCCGAAAGCCGGTAGTCGCGTGTCAGGGGCTTCCCGAAGACCCGCTGCGCGTCCGCCGCGTCGATATCCCGGGGGCGCAAAACCGTTGACTCCAGCCGCGCCTGCTCTCTCTCGATGGCCTCGCGCTTGGCCTCGAAGACCTCCCAGCGAACATCGTCCACCAGGCCCAGCTCCCGACCGATCGGCGTCAGGCGCAAATCGGCATTGTCCTCACGCAGCAACAGGCGGTATTCGGCACGGCTGGTGAACATCCGGTAGGGTTCGGTGGTGCCGCGGGTGATCAGATCATCCGCGAGCACACCCAGATAGGCCTCGTCACGGCGAGGAGACCACGCCTCCTGCTCGCGAACCCGGCGGGCAGCGTTCACGGCGGCCAGCAGCCCCTGGGCCGCGGCCTCCTCGTAACCGGTGGTGCCGTTGATCTGGCCGGCGAAGAACAGGCCGTGGATAAAACGGGTCTCCAGCGATGGCTTCAGGTCCCGCGGGTCGAAAAAGTCATACTCGATGGCATAACCCGGGCGCGTGATATGGGCGTTCTCCAAACCGGCCATGGAGCGTACCAGCTTGATCTGCACATCGAACGGCAGCGAGGTGGAGATGCCGTTGGGATAGACCTCATGGGTATCCAGCCCCTCCGGCTCCACGAAAATCTGGTGCGAATCCCGCCCGGCGAAGCGCACCACCTTGTCCTCGATCGATGGGCAATAACGCGGCCCCACCCCTTCGATTGCCCCGGAATAGATGGGCGAACGGTCCAGACCGCCGCGAATGATATCGTGGGTGCGGCTATTGGTGTGGGTGATATAACAGGGGACCTGCCGGGGGTGATCACCGGCTCGGCCAAGAAACGAGAACGCAGGCGCCGGATTATCCCCCGGCTGCGGCTCGAGCCGGTCGTAATCGATGCTGCGCCCGTCGATGCGCGGCGGTGTCCCGGTCTTCAGACGGGCCACCCGAAAGGGCATCTCCCGCAACCGGTGGGCCAGGGCGTTGGCGGGCGGGTCCCCGGCACGACCGCCCTGATAGTTCACTTGGCCAATATGGATCATGCCGCCCAGGAAGGTACCCACCGTAAGCACAACGGTTGGGGCCTGAAAGCGCAACCCCATCTGGGTCACCACGCCGGCGACCCGCTCCCCCTCGACGATAAGGTCCTCCACCCCCTGCTGGAAAAGGGTGAGGTTTTCCTGGTTTTCGAGGGCGCGGCGCACCGCCTGGCGGTAGAGCTGCCGATCGGCCTGGGCCCGGGTGGCGCGGACCGCCGGCCCCTTGCTGGCATTGAGGATCCGGAACTGGATGCCGGCACGATCGATGGCCCGCGCCATCACTCCCCCAAGCGCATCCACCTCCTTGACCAGATGCCCTTTGCCGATCCCGCCGATGGCCGGGTTACAGGACATCTGTCCGAGGGTTTCGATGTTTTGCGTCAACAGCAGCGTGCGCACACCCATGCGCGCCGCGGCCAGGGCCGCCTCGGTACCGGCGTGACCGCCGCCGACCACGATGACATCGAAAGAGTGGAGGTAATCCATATCAGGCTCCGTAACAGAGGCGCTATTGTAGCCCGGAGCCGACACGGGGTTAACCGCAAAGACGCAAAGAGCGCAAAGAAGACACGGAAAAGAATGCACCGCAGAGGCGCAGAGTACGCAGGGATTCGCGAGGGTGTATCCGCAAAACGGCGAGGCCCGCCGTCGGGTCGATCTTTCCGGTACCCATCGCGGCGAGGCGCCGCTCCTACCCCAAGAATCATCCCTCCGGGAATCTCCGCGTCTCTGCGGTGCAAGGCCGTTTTCCTTTGCGCCCTTTGCGTCTTTGCGGTTAAACACCCCGGGAACTTACGCCCCGCCGAAAGAACCAATAGACATACCGCTTTGTTAGTGATTGAAGAGGCCATGAAACAGACCTTTACCGATGATCTACGCCTACTGACCATGACGCTGCCGAGCCCGTTGCACGAGGCGGTGGAAGCACTGCCCGCCGATGAGCTGCTGGAGATCATCCTGGACCTTGGGCGGACTCCTCAGGCTCGACTGGACCGTGGCGCCGTGGAGCTGTCGAACCGGCCCATTGCGCGCGAATTGCTCACCGAAGTGGTTTCAGCGCTGGGTGATTTCGGCGCCGACAACCGTGCCGGCATCGAGGGCACGCTGCACCGCATTTCCGCACTGCGTAACCGCCGCGGGGAAATCGTCGGCCTGACCCTGCGCGTGGGACGTGCAATGCAAGGCACCATCGACCTGGTTCGGGAGTATGTCGAGAGCGGCAGCAGCCTGCTGCTGCTCGGTCGTCCCGGAGTGGGTAAGACCACCAAGCTCCGGGAGATCGCCCGGGTGCTGGCTGACGAGTTCGACCGGCGGGTGGTGGTGGTGGATACCTCCAACGAAATTGCTGGTGACGGTGATGTTCCCCACCCCGCCATCGGTCGCGCCCGGCGCATGCAGGTACCGCATCCAAACCGGCAGCATGCGATCATGATCGAAGCGGTGGAGAATCACATGCCGGAGGCCATTATCGTCGACGAGATCGGTACCGCCGAAGAGGCCCTCGCCGCCCGCACCATCGCCGAGCGCGGCGTCCAGCTGATCGCCACCGCACATGGCAACAGCCTCGACAATCTGGTGATGAATCCCACCCTCGCCGACCTGGTGGGCGGTGTACAGACCGTCACGCTGAGTGACGAAGAGGCGCGTTTTCGCCACAGCCGCAAGAGCGTCAACGAACGCAAGACCTCGCCCACGTTCGACGTGGTGATCGAGCTGACCGAGCGGAAAGCCTTCACCGTCCATCCCGACAGTGCTGACGCGGTCGACCAGTTGTTGATGGGCAGAACCCCTCACGGGGTTCGTTTTGGAAGCATCGCCGAGAGCACCGAAACGCAACCGGCGGCCCCGGTCGGGCCGGAGCACGAGCAGCCGACGGAGGATCCCGACCATCCTCTTCGCATCCACGCCCATGCCCTCTCCCGCGATTCAGTGGAGCGGGTGATTCGCGACATGCGTCTTGATGCCCGTACGGTACGCAGTCCCGAACAGGCGGACTTGATCCTGACGCTACGCTCCCGGGCCGCCGACCCCCGCATCCTGAACCTGGTGGCAACCACCGGTATCCCGCTACGACAGGTCAAGAAGAACACCACCGCCCAGATCCGGCGCCTTCTGCAGACCACCTTGCGGGAAAACGACGAGTGGGAGGAGCGCTTCGCCAGCTAGCGATTTCTTTGCCGCAGAGGGCACAGAGGGCACAGAGGGCACAGAGGGCGATGATTTAAAAAATATGGATTTTCGGCGGAATTCATGGCGTCGAGACGACCTCCTCCCGCCAGCCAAGGAACCCGGAACATCGATTTCGACCTTCTGTATTCGCTGTGTTCTCTTTGGCTGGTTTCTGAAGGTCCGAAAGGTCGACGGCTGCTGCGCTAGACTTTTGGCAATCTCATACGGAGGTGAACCATGGCGAGCGATTTGGATCCGATAGTCGGCAACTGGTACCGCGACAAGGTCGAAAAGAGCCAGCGCTTCGAGGTGGTGTCATTGGAGGAGGATGCCGGCACGGTCGAGGTTCAGCACTTCGACGGCAATGTCGAAGAGTGGGATCTGGATGATTGGTACCAGATGGATTTGGAGTCTATCGAAGCACCGGAAGACTGGACCGGACCGATGGACGAAGAGACCCGGAGCGACCTGGTCTATATGGATTCGGACATGAAGCCCGAGGAGTGGGATGAACCCTATCAGGAGGCCCATGAACGTACTCGTGGTCCCGACGAAGAGTACCGCGGAGACGAGTGGGCCGACAAGGACCTTGGCAAGGAAGAGGAGTAACCGCGTTTACCGGTGCCGGCGGCAGATGCGGAGCTGGTTGAGCCATTCGCCGGCCATCCGGCGCCTTACCGTTCGGTCAAATTGAGTGGCAAGCAGTTGCTCTTTGGATGCGGACAGCTGGACAATGACCCAACCCCCGCGGGATTGACACCCCACCTCGATGCTCCATTCTCCGCCCTCGGCCTCCACTTCGAACAGGAACGCGGCCAATTTCAGGTCCTTGAGTACGCTCGATGCCGCCTCCCGGGCCTGAATCCGTTCCGCAGAAGCCGAGGCCATCCCACACCCATCCGCGTTAATGGTGGTGGGCTACGGCCTTGAGGGCATTCATGGCGTCGTCATAGGAAAGGTCCGGCGTCAGCCGCCCACGGGTTCCGCGTTCGGCGCTGGCGACGATATCGTCCATCGACAGGATACCCACCAGCTCCCCCTCCCGGTCGAGGACGGGCAATCGCCTGACCTTCTGCGCCCACATGGTCTTGACGGCCTGCTTGACGTCTTCGTCGGCCTGGCAGGTGTACAGCGGCCGGGAGCCGACAAGTTCACCACACTTCATTTCCCAAAGCGGCTTGTGGTTCAGCGCGGCGGTGACGGCGATATCCCGGTCGGTGATAATCCCTACTGCCCGACCGGACTCATCCATCACAGGCAGGGCACCGCAGTCGCCGTCCCACATCAACAACCCGGCTTTTTCCAGGGTGGTGTTTAGGTCGCAGATCGTCACGCTGCGCTGCATCACGTCGGTGACATTCATGTTCAGCCCTCACGGCAGAGCATTGCGGTAGCCTCTTGCCGAAACCATAGACTGAGGGGAGCCTTTGTCAAAAGCGCCAGGAGCCTGTCCGAGAATAGCGACCGTCACGAGGGCACGACTCCATGGATGGAGGAGTTAGAGCGAAGCAGGAGGCCCGAGCCGAGTAGGTCCGCCTATTCTCGGACAGGCTCCCAGACGGCTATCAAGCCAGTCGGTAGGCCGTTTCATCCTCCAGAGCAAGCATCTTCTGGACCATGGTCAGGCCCTCCCGGGTGAAGGTGTCCAGATCACCCCATTGGTCCGAGGCGCCGATCACCTCGGACCCGTCGGGCATCGAGACCCGCAACGCCCAGCGCCCTTCGCCAATCTCGCCACCGTTGGGCTCGATCGACAGGAACAGATTCGGCTTCGGATTGGCCTCCTGAACGACGGCCATGATGTAGCGATAGTCCACGCCATCCCCACTCTCGACCTCACCCAGTACCGTAACCAGAAATTCGCCGAACTGATAGCGCCGCTTGGGAATTGCGGTCTTGATCACGGGTGCACTCACAATTAATTCCCTACGGTTCTGTTATGGAATGACAGATTAGCAAACCTGACGATGGCTGAGAATCCTTGCATCCAGACACGCCGCCCGAATCAGGCGCGGCCTGCCGCCAGGGTAAACGCATACTCCCATTTTTGATGCCGGCGAGCGAACCAAGTCCTTGATAGCCGGTATGCTGTGAATACTGCAGGAAGTGACAATTATGCAGGAGCAATCATCTTTCATCGGTGTACGCTCACGGCAGCATCCCTCGACAAGTGGCTCCTGCATTGTCTAACACCGCCATTCCTGGCGGCGTGCTGCCGACGGCCTGCTATCAAGGACTTACACCGCTCGCTTCAAAGTAGGCGCCCTCGGCCTGCCGCAAAAAGAGTTGACGCAAGCGCCCAGTGCAGTAGAATGCCGCGGCTCTGGAGCGGTAGTTCAGCTGGTTAGAATACCGGCCTGTCACGCCGGGGGTCGCGGGTTCGAGTCCCGTCCGCTCCGCCAAAATTTGAAAAGGCCATCCTCCCGGGGTGGCCTTTATCGTTTCAGAGCACTATTTCATTACCTCACCGCACCACCGCTCCCTCATTATTTCGGCAAGCTGACAAACTCGGGGCACGTTGCCCTTGACGGGGCGTTCGGCAGTGCTTTTAGTTTCGGTATACAGCAGCGAAACTGGAGCTTGAGCAATGAGCAGACCGGATTTTGCTCACACCGACCTTGGCACCCTGACCTCAGGGGATCTTCGTCTCTTGATCGAAAACATGCCCCAGCCCGGCGACAGCTACGAGGCCATTGCGCAGGTGCTGGAGACCCTTCCCTCGACCATCGAGTCGATGCTGACCAGCGACTACATCTACCAGCTGATCCATGATCGGCGGCAATTGATGCTCGGTATGTCTCCCTTCCTTCTTTTCAGCGTATTGCTGCGCCGGTCACTGGGGCGACCACGGACAGTACTGGACCGTCGGGTGCTGAACTATCTGGCCAATCTGCTGGCCCTGTTTGTGCGGACCGACCGCGTCTTTCGGGTGGAACCGGGGGACCGGGAGCCACACCACTATGTCGTCGAACTCATTGCCGAAGCCGATGACGCCGACCCGAGACGCGCCTTTGTCACCTACGCCCACGTCGGCAATTACGCCCTTTGGCTGACGGGATTGCAGATGCAGTGGCTTGAGCAGCGCTACCATTTCGGTCGACGTCCGATCTCGCCCGATTACTATGCCGGGTTCGGGCAATCCTCCTTCGAACGGGCAGCCCGGCACCAACTGGCACGCGGATTCGGCCTGGATGACGTGTTCATGCGACTGGCGGTGATGTTCGATCACTACCGGGGGGGGCTGGCCACAATGCAACGGGACCATCTAACGGGATCGTAGGGCTTTTGTGGTCCCACTCATCTCACAGGTATAATCCGCGCAATTTTTAATCATCGGTGAGCCTATGGCCCCCAGAAACTATATTTCCAGCCTGTTCGGGACCTCGCCCGTCGCCCCGCTACAAAAGCATATGGCGGAAGTGCAGGCGTGCATCTCGGAACTGATCCCCTTTTTTGAAGCGGTACTCGCGGATGATTGGGAGCGCGCCGCGGCCGAACAGCAGCGGATCGCCGACCTGGAAGATGCGGCCGACGACCTCAAACACGACCTGCGGCTGCACTTGCCGAGTGGCTGGCTGATGGCCATGTCCCGCCGGGACCTGCTGGAGGTCCTCACCGTCCAGGACCGCATCGCCAACAAGGCCAAGGATATTGCCGGGCTGATCCTGGGCCGAAAAATGACCTTCCCCGACCCAATCGGAACACCCATCCTGAATTTTGTGCGCCGCTGTGTGGATGCCAGTGGGCAGGCTCGTTCGGTAATCGACGAACTTGATGAACTGGTGGAAACCGGCTTTCGGGGTCACGAGGTGGAGCTGGTCCAGTCGATGATCACCGAACTGGACAGGATCGAGTCCGACACGGACGCCATGCAGGTGGAAATTCGTGCCCTCCTGTTCAAGCAGGAGAAGGATTTACCGCCGGTGGACGTCATGTTCATGTACCGCATCATTGAATGGATTGGCGACCTCGCCGATCTGGCTCAGCGCGTAGGCAGTCGCCTCGAACTGATGCTGGCGCGCTGAACGGCCGGAGGCGAGGATGGAATACGCAATTACCTTTATCGTATTGGCCTGTATTTTTGGTGTGTTCATGGCCTGGGGCGTGGGGGCGAACGACGTCGCCAATGCCATGGGCACCTCGGTGGGCTCGAAGGCGCTGACGGTACGGCAGGCGGTCCTGATCGCCGCCGTCTTTGAATTCTCTGGCGCCTATCTGGCGGGCGGACAGGTGACGCAGACCATCCGCAAGGGGATGATCGATTCGGACCTGTTGGCAGGAACCCCCGAACTGCTCGTCTACGGAATGCTGGCCTCCCTGCTGGCGGCGGGCATCTGGCTACTGATCGCCTCCCGCATGGGCTGGCCGGTCTCCACCACCCACTCCATCGTGGGCGCGATCGTCGGTTTTGCGGCCGTCGGGATCGGTGTCGAGGCGGTTCACTGGCCCAAGATCGGTACCATCGTCATCAGTTGGGTGATTTCGCCTGCGGTGGCGGGGATTCTCTCCTACTGGCTGTTTGTCAGTGTGCAGCATCTGATTCTCGATACCGACGACCCGCTCGCGAATGCCAAACGCTACGTGCCGGGCTACATCTTTCTGACCGGCTTTATGCTTACCCTGGTTACCCTCTACAAGGGCCTGAAGCACATCGGGCTGGAATTCAGCACCGGCGAGGCTTACGGGATTGCCGCTGTAGTCGGGCTGTCCGTGATGGCGCTCGGCAAGATCATGATCGAACGTCTGCATTTCGATCCCGCCGCCGATCGCTCGTTCCACTATGCCAACGTGGAGAAAGTCTTCGCGGTCCTGATGATCTTCACCGCCTGCGCGATGGCCTTCGCCCACGGCTCCAACGACGTAGCCAACGCGGTCGGCCCGCTGGCCGCAGTCGTCGGCATCGTCCAGAGCGGCGGCGTAGTGGCGCAACAGATGACAATGCCCGCATGGGTCCTGCTGCTCGGCGGCGTCGGCATCGTCGTCGGCCTGGTCACCTACGGTCACCGCGTGATGGCGACCGTGGGGCGGGGGATTACGGAACTGACGCCGAGCCGCGGTTTTGCCTGTGAACTCGCCGCCGCGACCACGGTGGTGGTGGCCTCCGGAACGGGCCTGCCCATCTCCACTACCCATACCCTGGTCGGTGCCGTGCTCGGGGTGGGATTCGCCCGCGGCATCGCGGCCCTCGATCTGCACGTGGTCCGGACGATCTTTCTCTCCTGGATCATCACGCTGCCGGCCGGGGCCATTCTGGCGATCACCTTCTTCTATATCCTGCGGGGGGTGTTTGGGTGAGGATCGCCCCATCCGCGATATCGATTTCGGGCGTGGCCCGCCGGAAAGCCGCAACGCAGGCGCTGTCGCTGAACCCTTCAGTTCACCGTCTGCGCCTGCCGCACCTTGGTGAGGAATTCGGCAAAGAAGGCGCCAAAAAATCCGGCAAACAGCCCGAGTATCGCCGCCAGAGCCACGATCACCCCAATGCCCGCCCCTCCCGGGCCGGATCTGACCGTCTCACCGGCCGGGTCGGTCGGGTCGGTCGGCCTGATCGAATCCAGCGCGAGCCCAAGCGCCTTGGCCTCGGCAATGAGCTGCTCTCGTTGCTCTTGTGATCGCTTTAGCCCCTCTTGCGCCTCGAAGAGTCGCTCGGAGACGTCGAGCAGCGGGGCACCGACCCGGTTGGCACCGTCGACGGCGGCAAGCCGCAGTGAAGTTTCTTCAAACACCGTCGCCAATCGGGCGCGCGATCGAATCTCTCCATCCAACTGCGCATGACGCATCTTGGTGCGCGCCAATCTCGCTTCGATCTCACCCTTGGCGGCATCGAGCAGGTCGTCGTGCGCGTCGGCCAAACGGACGATGGCAGCCTGATGAACCGCTGCGATCCGTTCGGCCCGGGCTGCCGTACCCTCACTCGTGATGGTCATGCGGCGGCCATCCTTGGAAACAGCGGCGCGGGCATGGAGACCCTCGGCCACTGCCGCAATCGCTTCTTTCGCCGCATCTTCGATCAGTACTGCTGATGATATCGGCAGATAGTTTCGTTTGGATCCCGAGCCCTGCCACCACCCCCCGATCTCGGTGGTTGTCTCATACGTGTACACCGGCTCCCGCAGCGTCGCCATCAAAGTGCCGGCGATGAGGCCCAGGAGGGTCAGGCCGATCACCATCCACCTTCGGCGCAGAAGCACCAGCCCAATGTCTATCAGCGAAATTTCGTCATCCGGAGGCAAACGTGCGTACGGGTTGAGAGCAGTGCATTGTTCTGGGTGCATAGCCTGTTGGGTGTGTGTGGAACCTAACTTAAAAGATAGCTGCACTTTTCCCCGGCACCACCACACCTCGCCGCAATGGTGATGTGCATCACACGGGCGCCTGCCGCCACAAGGATTTGCCTGTGACCGGACAACGGACTAACCTCGTTGCCCCACGGTAACGAGGTGAGCCAAATGGGCCTTCTCGACTTCGACGCCAAACCGGACGCCTATGCGGTGATGGGCAACCCCATCGCGCACAGCAAATCCCCCCGCATCCATGCCCTGTTCGCGAAACAGACGCGACAGCGGCTGACCTATACCGCCATTCTGGTGGAGCCCGGCGGGTTTGCTCAGGCGGTAGGCAACTTCCACGCCAATGGCGGCAAGGGGCTCAACGTCACCGTGCCGTTCAAGCAGGAAGCCTGGCGGCTGGTGGATGAGCGCAGTCCACGGGCAGAGCGTGCCGGAGCGGTAAACACCATCACCCTGCATAAAGATGGGAGCCGGTCTGGCGAAAATACGGATGGCGTGGGACTGGTGAGCGATCTCTCACGCCTCGGAGTAACTCTGAGGGGACGCCGAGTTCTGATCCTGGGTGCCGGTGGTGCGGTACGGGGAGTGCTGGAACCGCTTCTCGACGAGGGGCCCGCCGAGCTGTTGATCGCCAACCGTACCGTTACCAGGGCCGAGGAGCTGGCGAGCGCCTTTGCCGGGGCGGGAGCGATAACCGGGTGCGGATTCGACGAGCTGGAAGGCCGACAATCCGATGTCATCATCAATGGCACCACTGCCAGTCTGCAGGGCGAAGTCCCTCCCCTCCCCGACGCAATCCTGGCCGAAGGCGCAACCTGCTACGACATGATGTACGCTGCCGAACCCACCGCGTTCGTCCAATGGGCCCGCGAGCGCCATGCGGCCGCGGCACACGACGGTCTCGGCATGCTGGTCGCACAGGCGGCGGAATCCTTCTACATCTGGCGCGGTGTCCGGCCCGAAATCGGGCCGGTGATTGAGACCCTTCGTCGCGAGCTGTCGGGCTGACGATCGGCCGATTGTGGAGTGGTGGTTTTCACCGCAGAGGCGCGGAGTGCACAGAGGGGTCAGACTTGGTCAGACTCCGCTTGGTAGCAGGTCGGGATTTAACCCGACCCGGGGAGATCGAACTGAGTATTACACGATTTCCCGTATGGACCACCAGGAGCCTGTCCGAGAATAGCAATGGGCTCCAAAATGTAGGTTGGCGCTGAGGAACGAAGCCCAACAAAACAGCGTGGGGGTTCGCATCACTCACCCCAACCTACAAAAAACAATGTTCTCGGACAGGCTCCTAGGCCCGGCGCTCCTGCCGGCGCCGTTCACCATGGCGGCGCTCGGCGACACGACGCTGCGCGACCCGCTGTTCGATAAAGGGTATCTCCCCGGCAAGGCTGGAGGACGGCGTCTTTTGGGTCGGCGAACGGCGATCCACAGCCCGACGTTCCTGCCGTCGGCGTTCGTCCGATCGTCTCTCGGTCTTGCGTCGATCCTCCACAATCAACGGTTGCGCCAACCATGGACGCCGGCGACGTCGATCCGGCCCCCTCCAGGGCATCCTGCGAGGGCGGCGACGCTCGGGCTCCGCGTGTTCAGTGACCTCCACCGGCTGGCCCTTGAGCTCCCGGTGATTGAGTTCACGGATGGCGCGGCGCGCCTCCTGATCCGGCTCGATCACGCCATAGGCGCAGTGGTTGATGCGACCATCGACCAGTTTGTTGATGATGAGAAAACCTGAGCACCGCCCGTAGCCGCGGAAAAAACGGCGCAGGTCATCACCGGTTACCGAATCGGGCAGGTTGCCGACAAAGATCTGCATGAATCAGCCCATTTGCAGCTCTTGATACGGGTCCGCGCAACGGAGGGGAGTGCCCGTCAAGGCACTCTCGGAAAAGGCCCGCCGCTCACTCCGGCGACGCTCGATACCTCCCCAGTGTCGTAACCGCCAATTGAGCGCCCGCCGTTCATTACCGGCGGCCCGGTAATGGAACTCCCGCACCCTCACCCGGTAGCCCTGCAATCGCCTTTTGGCCATAAGCCGCACCGCGTACCGGCCGATGGCCCTGGAAGCCAACGTAACGCGTCCATAGTGACCGATACTCCCGTGGCGGTCACGAAACTCGACGACCTTGGCCGAACGAATCATCCACACGGGGAGGAAGACACTGCGCCGGAATGCCACGCGCAACTCGGCAGATTCGATCCCGGGGGGGAGATTACCGACAAAAAGCTCCATGCTCGCACTCCCTTCGACGAATCCCTGTTGTTTTTTTGCAGTAGATGCGTAGTGGCCACACCGACACGGGTAAGCGCATCGAATGGTGCGAAAACGGCCCCGCACCGTCTCCCAGAGCATAGAACGGACTCGCGTTCAGCGATAGGCTTCGGCCAGCGACACATACAGCGCCGCCTGGTAGGTGAACCGCTCACGCTCTTGCGTCGAAAGCGCCCGCCCCCGGCGAACCGGACTGCCCAGCCAGAGGTAACCGCCCTCCAGTTCCCGCCCGGGCGGGACCAGACTCCCCGCAGCCAGCAGTGCCCCGGATCGCACCACTGCGCCGTCGAGGACGATCGCCCCCATCCCGATGAGACAGCGGTCCTCGACCGTGCAGCCGTGGAGCGTGGCATTGTGCCCCACGGTCACATCATCCCCGACCCGACAGGGAAAGCCACCCGGCGCCTGGTCATGATCATGGGTGACATGCAGGACCGTGCCATCCTGGATACTGGTGCGGGCACCGACGCGGATGGCGTTGACATCGCCCCGTAGCACGGCGCCCGGCCAGATGGAACTCTGCGCCCCGATCCCCACATCGCCGATCACCACTGCCGCCTCGTCGACGTAGGCCGTGGCATCGATGGCCGGGGTGAAATCGCGAAACAGTCGAATCATGGCTCTCCCTCCCCGAATTACTCACCACAAAGACGCGGAAAGCGCAGAAATTCGCTTCGAACGGGGCTCCTCAGCTCGCTACAGCGGTGAAGATTACCGTGCACACGCCTCTGCGGTGATTCCTCAGCGCATCGTCACCAGCTCTTCCGAGCTGGTGGGATGAATGGCAACGGTGTCATCGAAGTCCCTCTTGGTGGCGCCCATGCGAATCGCCACGGCGAAGCCCTGGAGCATTTCATCGACCCCGTGCCCGAGCATATGGCAACCCACGACCTTCTCCTGCGCGCCGACACAGACCAGCTTCATGGCGGTTTGGGTCTTGTGCTCCGTAAGAGCGTGGTACATGGGCGTGAAGCGGGTCTGGTAAACCTTGACCGCATCCCCATGGATCTCCCGGGCCTCGGTTTCGGTCAGCCCCACGGTACCGATGGGGGGATGGCTGAATACCACGCTGGGGATATTTTCATAATCGAGGCGGCGCTCGCTCTGTCCGCCGAACAACCGGTCACACAGGCGGCGTGCCGCGGCAATCGCCACGGGAGTGAGCTGGGCACGACCGGTGGCATCACCTACCGCATACACCCCCGGCACCCGGGTGTTCTGATACTCATCGGTGGGGATGCAACCGTTCTCCAACTCGATCCCCGCGGCTTCCAGGTTGAGACTGCCGGTCAGGGGCCGGCGACCGACCGCCCAGATCAGGGCATCGAAGCCGGTCAACTCATGTCCGCCAGTGCAGTGGACATTCAGTTTGCCATCCTCGCCCTTCTCCATGGATTCCACCTGGGTATAGGAGAGGATGTTCACACCGGCGTTCACCATCTCTTCCATCAGTCCTTCGCGCACGACTGCATCAAAACCGCGCAGGAAACCGCTGGAGCGCACCAGCAGATCGACTTCGCTGCCCAGCGAGCGCAGCAGACCGGCAACCTCCACGCCGATATAGCCGCCACCCACCACCGCTACCCGCTTGGGCTGCTCTTTGAGGGCGAAGAAACCGTCGGAAGTAATGCCGTGCTCGGCGCCCGGGACAGGCGGCACCATGGGCTCGCCGCCCGGCGCAACGACGATGTGGTCGGCGCTGTACTGCTCGCCGTTGACCTCCACCGTATGGGCATCCACGAAACGCGCCTCGCCGTTGATGACATCGACATTGGAATCGGCCAGGTAGGTGGTGTACCAGTCGTTGATCCCCTGGATGAAACGGTCGCGGGACTCCACCAGTTGCGTCCAGTCGAAGTCGTTGACCACCACATCGAAGCCGTAGCCGCGCGCATCGTCCAGGGCATGGGAGATAGCAGCGGCGCTCCACATCACCTTCTTGGGAACGCAGCCAACATTGACGCAGGTCCCCCCGAGCCGGGCTTTTTCGATAACGGCGGCCTTTTTGCCGTGAAGAGCGGCACGTTCGGCGGCGGAAAGACCGCCGGAACCGGCACCGATGGCGATGAGGTCGTAGTGTTTGGGCATTGACTTTTCCCCGTTTTCTTCTTGAGTTCTAAAGGCTTGGGTAAGCGGGATTGTAGCAACTCGACCTCACCGATACCTCTTCGACTCCACATGTAAGGTCCTGTTAGGATAGGAAGAATGATTATTAGACTAAATAAGCCTCGTGAGGTTGGGAATGGGGGATTTTCAAGGAGGCTGGTCGACTAACGGCGATCAGAGACTGCGTGTGAAGGTACGCCAGATGATCCGGCGTGTAAGCCCACAGGATCTGATTTCAACCGCCCGCCACTCGCAGGATTTTCGCAATTCACGGGCAGAGTACATCTCTATCCGGATTCGAATCCTGGCCTATCTTTTTGCCGCGCTGGCGCTCCTCTGGATACCCATCGACTTCGTTCTCATGCCCGAAATGCACTTTGAAGCGGTGCTCGGGCTACGCCTTGGTTTTTCGACGCTTCTTATCCTGCTCGGTACCTGGAGCCGCCAGTGCAACCGGCTACGGGCAGCGCGTGCCAGGGTAGCCCTGTTCCTGTTCATCCCCGGCCTCTTCTATTTCGGCTCCCACCAGGTCCTCGGAGGCCTGCCGAGTAACGGCGTGCTGATCGGCTACTCCTTTCTGCCATTTCTGATGGTGGCGTTGCTGGCAGTGGTCCCGCTGACCCTGCTGGAAGGCATCTTCCTGATCACCCTTTCAATCAGCTTCTTCATCGTCACCAACTGGCGCGCCGGCAGCCTCTTCACCCTTGCGACCATGAGCGATTTCTGGTTGCTGTCATTGCTGGCCCTGATCGCGTTGTGGGTGGAGATGACCCAATTACACATGTTGATGCGCCTTTACCGGGAAGCGACCCGCGACGCCCTGACGGGCCTGGTCAACCGCCGTGTGCTCTATACGTGGCTCGACCAGGAGGTTAATAACCGTACCGACAAGGAGGGACATATCTCGGTGCTGTTGTTCGACCTGGATCTGTTCAAGCGCATCAATGATACCTATGGGCACCTGGCCGGGGATGCTGTGCTGCAGACGTTTGCCCGCGTACTCCAGACTGTGTTGCCCCCGGGTAGTCTGGTCGGCCGCTACGGAGGGGAGGAGTTCCTCGCCATACTGCCCAGCACCGACCGCGAGGCTGCCCGTCAGGCGGCAGAATCGGTTCGTGAAGCCTGTCATGGGGCATCGGTGCGACACCCCGATAACGACGATGTCATCCACTTCACCACCAGTACCGGGGTTGCCGAGCGCCGTGTGGATGAGACTGCCGGGACCCTGCTCGGCCGGGTCGACCAGGGCCTGTACGAGGCCAAGGAATCGGGCCGCGATCTGGTGGCCGTCGCCAAGTAGGTGCTCGTTTATGCTTATGCGCGAATGAGGCTCCAGCCTGGACAATACTTGAACAAAACGGTAACTGATATAGCCTGAGATGTAACTCGGATATTGATGACCTGCCGTTACACCCCAATTGGGGAAGGCTACCCTGCCTTCCTTTTTTTTGCCTGAAAACCCCGGAACCACCTGTCAAAGGTCATTTTCGTACGAGGATACCTCGATGCGGCGCAGCTGTTCCCGCAGGGTCATGATGTGTTCATCCCAGTAGGTCCCCGCCTCGAACCAGGGAAACGCCCGCGGAAAAGCCGGATCATCCCAGCGGCGCGCCAGCCATCCGGCGTAGTTGAGAATGCGAAGGGCCCGCAGGGGCTCGATGAGTCGCAGCTCCCGGAAATCGAAGTCGTGGAATTCCTCATAACCGGCCAGGACATCAAACATCTGCTCGCGCAACTCGGTCCCCTCCCCGGAGACCAGCATCCACAGGTCCTGTATCGCCGGGCCGTTGCGGCTGTCATCCAGGTCGACAAAGTGGGCCCCCGCCTCCGTCCAGAGGATATTGCCCGGATGACAATCGCCGTGAAGGCGCTGAATGCGTAAATGGGGGATCGACGCGAAGGCCGCCTCGATGTTCTCCAGGAGTTCGCTCGCCAGTTGCTCGTATTGACTGCGGTGCTCCGGCGGAAGCCAGTCATTCTCCAAAAGCCAGGTCACTGCCGAACGTCCCAATTCCGGGCCGATGCCGGGTCGCTCCCGAAACGTTCGCACCGCGCCCACGGCATGGATCCGGCCCAGCAAACGGCCGATTCGGAATCGCACCTCGGCATCGTCCAGCTCCGGTGCCCGGCCGCCGCGCCGGGGAAACAGCGCATACCGGAATCCACCCTGCCGATGCAGTGTTTCACCCTCCCCGCCGGCCAGCGGCGCCACCACCGGGATCTCCCGCTCCGCCAGCTCGAGGGTAAAGGCATGCTCTTCCAGGATGGCGGCGTCTGACCAGCGGTTGGGGCGATAGAACTTCGCCACCAGAAAACTGCCGTCGTCGAGGGCGATCTGGTAGACGCGATTTTCGTAGCTGTTAAGCGCCAGCAATCCGCCCGTAGGCAGATAACCGACGGCCTCGACGGCATCGAGAATCATTTCCGGCGTCAGTGAATCGTAAGGGTGGGACAAAATGCATCCTATGAGATTAGTGGGTTAAAATACGTACTATAAGCCTACGCCTTGTGCCCGATGCTGGCATGTATATTGGGTATCGAGTAAGGCCTTTTCGCCATTTTTTGAATCTGCCACCGCCAACTGAGGAGTACCATGCCCAATCCGCTGCTGGAGATGACCGGTCTGCCGCCCTTTCAGGACATCCGTCCCGAACACGCCGAACCCGCTGTCGATACGGTTCTGGCCGAAAACCGCGCCACCCTCGAGTCCCTGCTCTCTTCCGGCGGCCCCTACGGCTGGAACAATCTGGTCGCGCCGCTCGAGGCGATGGAGGACCGCCTGGAGCGGGTATTTTCGCCCATCAGCCACATGAACGCGGTGGTCAATTCGGATCCCTTGCGGGAGGCCTACAATAACTGCCGCAGCAAGATCAGCGCCTATCATACCGAACTCGGCCAGAATGCAAGGCTATTCCGTGCCTTCACGGCGATTGCCGAAGGTCCGGAATTCCAGCAGCTGGACACCGCGCAGCGCAAGGTCATCGATGATGCCCTGCGAGACTTCCGCCTTACCGGTATCGACCTGCCGGGAGACAAGCAGGAGCGTTTCAAGGCCATCAGCCAGAAGCTTTCGCTGCTGACCTCGCGCTTTGATGAAAATCTGCTGGACGCCACCCACGGCTGGCAGAAATCCCTGACCGATGAAGAGCGGCTGGCGGGACTCCCCGAATCGGCCAAAGGGCTACTGCGCCAGTATGCCGAGCGCGAGGGGCTGGAAGGCTGGCTGGTCACCCTGGAGTTCCCCTCCTATTTCGCCGTCATGACCCACGCCGACGACCGTCCACTACGGGAGGAGGTCTACCAGGCATTCAGCACCCGCGCCTCGGATCGCGGCCCCCGGGCCGGCCAGTGGGACAACAGCGAGATCATGGAGGAGATCCTGCGTCTGCGCCACGAGCAGGCGGAACTACTCGGCTTTGCCAACTATGCCGAACGTTCCCTGGCCACCAAGATGGCCGAATCACCCCGGCAGGTGGTGAATTTTCTCCGTGATCTGGCCAGCCGTTCCGTTGCCCTGGCCCGCCACGAACTGGACGAACTCACCACCTTCGCCCGCGAACGCGATGGACTCGAGTCGCTCCAGGCCTGGGATATCGGTTACTACGCCGAGAAACTGCGGCAGGTACGCTACGACTTCTCACAGGAGGAGCTGAAGCCCTACTTCCCCGCCGAGCGCGTGGTACCCGGCATGTTTTCAGTGGTGAAACGCCTCTACGGCATCGATATCCGGGAGGTGAAAGGGGTACCGGTCTGGCATGAGGATGTGCGCTTTTACGAGATAAGGGACAACGAGGATCAACCGCGCGGCGGCTTCTATCTGGATCTCTATGCCCGACCCCACAAACGCGGCGGCGCCTGGATGGACGAGTGCATCAGCCGGCGCCGGCTCGAGGACGCTACCATCCAGAACCCCGTCGCCTATCTCACCTGCAATTTCGCACCGCCGGTGGGCGAGGACCCCGCACTGCTCACCCATGACGAGGTCACCACCCTGTTCCACGAATTCGGCCACGGACTGCACCACATGCTCACGCGGGTGGATTACGCCGATGTCTCCGGCATCAACGGCGTGCCCTGGGACGCGGTGGAACTGCCCAGCCAGTTTATGGAAAACTGGTGTTGGGAGCGGGAGGCGATAGACCTGTTCGCCGCCCATTACCGCACCGGGGAACCGCTGCCGGAGGCGCTGTTCGATAAGCTGAAGGCCGCGCGCAACTTCAACGTCGGTATGTTCATGGTGCGGCAACTGGAATTCAGTCTGTTCGACTTCCGCCTGCATCTGGAATACGACCCCGGGGAGGGCGGGCGCATCCAGGAGGTGCTCGACGATGTCAGGACCGAGGTGGCCGTCGTCCACCCACCCGAATACAATCGCTTCCAGCACGGTTTTGCACATATCTTTTCCGGAGGTTATGCCGCCGGTTACTACAGCTACAAGTGGGCCGAAGTGCTTTCGGCAGACGCCTTCTCCCGGTTCGAAGAGGAAGGGATCTTCAACCGGGAGACCGGAGCGGCGTTTCTGGAAGCCATTCTGGAGCAGGGGGGCGCCCGTGACCCGATGGACCTTTTCGTGGAATTCCGCGGACGCAAACCACAGATCGACGCCTTGCTGCGCCATAGCGGAATCGCCGCTTGATGATTCATTGTCGCTGCCTTGAACCACCAAACGCACAGAGAAACGCACTCAGATGATTCGACTTACAAGGCACTCCGTGCCCTCCGTGAACCACCGATGAAAATCGCTACCTGGAATGTCAATTCGCTGCGCGTGCGGCTACCGCATGTGCTCGACTGGCTGGAACGGCACCAGCCCGATTTCCTGGCCCTCCAGGAGATCAAGATGATGGATGACGAGTGCCCCGTCGACGCGCTACGTACAGCGGGATACCACACCCTCGTCTCCGGCCAGAAGACCTACAACGGCGTTGCGATTCTCAGCCGCGAGGCCGCCGAGGGTGACGTGAATGACGTCATCCGCGACCTGCCGGGCTTCGACGACCCCGCCCGGCGGGTGCTCGCCGCCAACTATGGTGCCTTACGGGTCATCAATCTGTATGTACCGAACGGTCAGCGTGTCGATTCCGACAAGTACACCTACAAGCTCGATTGGCTGGAACACGCCACGGCCTGGCTAAAGGAGGAGTTGCAGCGCCGGGAAAACGTCCTGGTGGTGGGCGACTTCAATATCGCACCGGAGCCGCGGGACGTATACGACCCCGAATTGTGGAAGGGCCGCGTGCTGTTCTCGGAACCGGAGCGGGCGGCATTCAGGGGACTCCTCGAACTGGGCCTTGCCGATACCTTCCGGCTGTTCCAGCAGGAGGAGGGAAGCTTCAGCTGGTGGGATTACCGCATGGGCGCCTTCCGCCGTAACCGGGGGCTGCGTATCGACCACATCCTGGCCAGTCCCGCTCTGACCGAACGCTGTACCGCCAGCGGCATCGATACCAAACCGCGGCGCCTCGAGCGCCCCTCCGATCACGCCCCGGTAGTCGCCGAATTCCGAGTCTGAAAAAGTAATATCACTGAGTGAACAGAACGCTTTCATTGTGAATGGCACACGAGTCACGAGGTGCATGGGGGATACCGGGCACGCCTTTTTCTGACGTTCACAATCCGCGGTGAATCACCAACCGGATCACAGGGGCACGCGCTGGTGCCTACCGTCGGGACGAACCAGCAGCTCCCCCAACCGCAGGGTTCGGATGCCGGCTTGTGCCGCCGGGGTCCGGATGCGGACCGACTGCCTTTCGAAATCGATGGCCTCGACGATCCCCAGCCCCACCGTATCGTCCCGGTAGTCGCCCAGCCCGCACAGACGATCGACTTCGAAGCCGGGGTTCAGGCGCCGGGACTTACGGGGTAGCACCACCCCCGGGGGCGCCACCGCCACCAGCCCTTCAGCCGTCCGCTCCGCCCAGAGAGCCCCGGGGATCGACTCCCACCGACCGGCAAAAAGCGGCGTTTCTCTCAAGACCGTCTCTTCGAGGTCGAGGGTGATGCTTTCCGCAGCAGCGAAATACACGCGAAAACGCTCCTCCCGCGCCCGCCGGCGCGCACTATCGGACCTGGACCGTGCCTCCGGGGAGACCGTAAGGCGAAGCACCGGCAAATGGCGATTGCCCTGTAGCAGAGGCTCCAGTTCATCTTCCCGCTGCAAGGCGATTAATAGGTCGGGGCGCACCGCATCGATAAGCTGATCCTTGAGGGCCCGTCCGGGGCCCTGCACGAGGCCGGTGGTATCGATGATCACCACGTCGGCCTCGGCACGCTCTGCCAAATCGCGAGTCCCGGTGACAAGGGGAAGAAAGTGTCCCATCGGATTCACCGCGCCGATGAAGTACAGGGCCGCGGGCCTGCCGTCCGCCAGGGGCTGCCCGGGTTGTGGATAAGCCAGCGTGACGCTGGCCGGCGGCCCGACGTCTTTCTGGCCGATGTCGGCATCGACGAAAGCAACCCTTCGCCCTTTCAGGGCCGCACACAACCAACTGCAATAGGTACTTTTTCCCCGACCCGACGCCCCAAGCACCAGCACGCGACGGAAGCCCTCGCGCGCAATCCGCCGCGCCGATTGACACCAGCCGTCAGGGATATCGATGTCAGGAGATAGCGTCACGATGAACGGGTCTGGGATCCTGTCGGACTTAACACTGATCTACTGCATAAAAGCCGGATTTGGCTCAATCAGGCTTGGCCGCACGGCTCCAGGGATGGAGGAGTTAGAGCGAAGCAGGATGCCCGAGCCGAGTAGGTCCGCCTATTCTCGGACGGACACTAGAATGCGCCGGTGCCCCTGTGGTGGACATCGGCGCGGGTCAGCGCCGACGGAAACGAGCCCCGCGGCCATTTTCGTACACCGGAGCCCGGATCTTCCCCGGACTGGTGCGTGGCGAGGCCGGTAAAAACCATCGGTACCGCACCCATAGTCACCTCCGGGGCGAGGCGCCTGCTGTTCGCCATGTCGGATGACGCCCAGCCAATGCGCCCTGCCAGCGGGCGGTGGACAGCACGGCCACTCCAGCAAGTGTGAGTGAGTGCCCTGCTGCACAGTGGCGATGCGGTACTTCCGGCCTCGCTCCACGGGCTTCCCTGCGTATCCCGGCAAGGCCTCATCCTCTTACCTTCCGGTATCGGCGAAATCCCTGTCGCCGCTGCCGCGGATTCCGCCGACGCTGCCCTTACTCCCAAGGTATAAGACCGACTTTACAAGTCAAGCATCAAACCGGACTTTTCGGGAGGAACCCTCAAGGCCGGTGATGGTCCCTTATGTTACGATCGTACAACTTATGGCCGGGTGGCCTTAATTCACCGACCCAAAGGTAAATTGAATGCAGATTGCAGAGCAAAAGGTCGTCACTATCGATTACACGCTGACCGATGATCAGGGCACCGTTATCGATCAATCCGAAGGCGGCAAGTTCGCCTACCTTCATGGTGCCCGGAATATCATCCCGGGCCTGGAAAAGGCTTTGGAAGGAAAAGGCGCCGGTGATGCGGTCAAGGTCGAAGTTAGCCCGGAACAGGGTTACGGTCCCCGCGACGACAACCTGCAGCAGCAGGTGCCGCGTGAAATGTTCGGTGAGCACGAGCCGCAGCCGGGCATGCAGTTCAATGCACAGACTCCGGACGGTCAGACGATCACCGTCACCGTGGTCAACGCCGAAGGCGACCAGGTCACCATCGATGCCAACCACCCGCTGGCCGGCATCAACCTCAACTTCGAAGTGCAGGTCGTGGACGTTCGCGACGCCACCGAGGAAGAGCAGACCCACGGACACGTGCACGGGGCCGGCGGTCACGATCACTGATCCCGCCAAAATCCCGTAGTTCGACGGGATACAGCCGCAGCTCGCAGGGTCCATGCTCACTCTGCGACTGCGGCTTTTTTATGCAAACGCGCCTGTCAGGTGCCCATGCGTAAGGCGCGTTCTGAAAATTCGCCGCATCTCAAGCGTGCGGCAGCGAAATCCCCCGCACCTTTTTGAAGGTCGCCACGGCGTAGGTGTCGGTCATGCCGGCAATAAAGTCGGTAATGCCGAGCAGGCGCTGATAAGGGTCGGCGGCAGGCAGGCCCCCTTCACCCAGGAATTGGGCCGGAACCAGTTCCAGCAGCTTTTGCGCACGGCGCGACGCTTTCTGGCGGGTCGCCACCTCGTGGGCGGCACCGGCGAAGATATCGAGCAGCCCGCCCAGTACCTCAAAGCCGGCGGCCTCGATCTCGACCACCGGTCTTGCAGTGTAGATGTGGCTGATGGCGAACCGTTTAATCGACTCCAGCGCATCGGCCTGGGGGATCTCACCGACCAGTTCCCCATCGAATTCACCACTGAGAATGGCCTCCTCCTGGTCCAGGAAGGCCCGGGCGGTGGCATTGACCAGGCTACCGATACCGGCGGCACGCAGGTATTCGACCCGCCGCTTCGGCTCCGCGATACCGCTCAGGCGTTCACTCAGATCCCGATCGACGAGGGCCGAGAGATGATCGATGGCGGTGTTGTAATCGATACAGCCCTGCCGGAAGCCGTCCTCGAAATCGATGATGTGATAGCTGATGTCATCGGCAGCCTCCACGAGGAAGGCGAGCGGATGCCGATGCCAGGCAGCGCCCGGGAGCCGCGCCCGCAGCCCGGTGGCTTCGGCGACTTCGACGAAGAACGGCTCCTCGGCATGAAAGAAGCCGTGCTTTTTGCCGCTGATTCCATCCTGGCGAGACTCAAGCCCGGAGCGGCACGGGTATTTGGTAAACGCCGCCAGTACCGCATGGGTAAGCCGCAGGCCCGGATTGTCGGGGCTCTGCAGGCGGGTCAGGATCCGGAAACCCTGGGCATTGCCCTCGAACCGCAACAGGTCGGTACGCTGCTGCTCGCTCAACGACTCCAGCAGCACCTGCCCCGGCGGCTCCTGTTCAAACCAGTGACGGATAGCATCTTCGCCGGAGTGACCGAACGGTGGATTGCCAATGTCATGGGCCAGACAGGCAGCGGCCACGATGGCGCCAAAATCAGCCGGTTGAACCCTCTCCATCCCGTATTTGGCAGTTATCACCTCACCCACCTGCGTGCCGAGGCTGCGGCCGATACAGGAGACCTCGATGGAGTGCGTCAGGCGGGTGCGGACATAGTCGCTGTCCGCCAATGGAAACACCTGCGTCTTGTCCTGCAGACGCCGAAAGGCCGACGAAAAGACGATGCGGTCGTGGTCGACCTGAAAGTCGGTACGGATGCGCCCGGGCTCAGCGGGGCGGGCATCCCCCAGACGTCGGTTGGAGAGAAGGCGGAGCCACTGTTCGCAGTTGTTCATAGCGCAGTATCCATATCGCTTCAGAGGGGGTTCGACTTGCGATGATCGCCACGGAGAACAGGGGGCTCTCGCCTCCTCTGTGCACTCAGCGGTCAATCTTCTGAAGGCGGGATCTCCTGGACGATCACCCAGGGGGCGGTGACCACCGCCCAAAACTCGGCGCTACGTTCGTACCAGCCCGCGGCCTCCGCCTCCGATGGGTGGGCCACCCGACCACTGGCGAGCCATTTTTCCAGGGCCTCCTTTTCGTCCCTGACCATACAGGCGGCGACCTCTACCAGGTCGAGTTCCACATCAACCCGGATTACTACCCCACGGGCAAAATGGCGCCCCAGCTCGGTCCATCTAATCCTGGCGGTCTCGGCAGTGAGCCCGGCGCGGACTTCGTCAAGGGATTCGGGTTGTGCCATATCGGATTCCTGGACTGGATGTTCGCGTGCCATTTTCGCACACGGACAAGGCGAAGGCTGCACCGGTTTCCGGCAGATTGCCGGGGTACCTGCTATTTTTATAGAACTACCGAAGGCGCATCGGCTGATGGGCGATCGGCAACACAAAACGACTCGCCGGGAGGGCATGGCCCCGATTCCACCGTGTCGGTTCTCAGAAACCTGCAAATCCGTCAGCCGAACGCGCCACATCCAGTGGAGTCTTCTGGTATCAAAGGACGCCCGCTTTCGGACGTCAAGGAGGGATAATGATCATGAGTGGAAAGGCGGGTCCCGAAGAAAAGCCCCGGCAACTGATGCCGAAACGCTATCGATTCAGCGTGGATCGGATAGAGAAAGCGGATGCGCCCGACGGCAACAATAACCGGCCGTGGCACCGCTATGTACTGGTGAGCGAATGTACGGAAATCACCGGATTTTGCACCGGCAACAGCGAAGAGGTGCAGGCCCACGCCCACCAGGTCGCTGAAGAACTCAATACCCGCAACGGCTCGGCGCCAGGGGGGTGGACTTCACGGCAAATGCAGGCCTGAAGTCCTCCGATCGGTTCCCCAAAGAAAAAGGCCCCGCAAGCGGGGCCTTTTTCGGGTCCGTGTCGTGGCTCAGGCCGCGTTCACGTTGGCCGCGGCCGGACCTTTCGGGGTGTCCTGCACCTCGAAGGTGACCCTCTGGCCTTCGTTCAGGGTTCGGAAACCCGCCCCCTGGATAGCGGAGAAGTGTACAAACACATCTTTGCCGCCGTCCTCCGGAGTAATGAAACCGAAGCCCTTACTTTCATTGAACCACTTGACCGTTCCTGTAATCACGGTAATCCACCTCTTGAAACTGACAATACTTTTTACTGCGTGCGGCCACCCCTGGAAGAACGATGCGGGAGTTTCAACTGAATGTTCAGGAGTGACTACCGACTACGACTACAGGAAGGAGACTGCACACACAACTAAGCATACGCCCAGTTTGTTTGGTTCGCCAGTCGTTGTGTCAATTTTTTTCGCCCCGTCAGGTTGAATTCAAATGACATCAATCAACGCTCAACACATTACCAAAACAGACTCTGCTACATGCTAACTTCTTTCCCGACCGTATCGGCCAGTTACGTATAGAGACCCGTTAGTCCTGCCAAGGTTCCCGAATGATGCAAAGGTCAACCGGCTCCCGCCGAGCAGGTCGTTTCTGAGTCCGACAGGCTGCCGCGGGCGAGACCCGATTCATTCTTCCTGGTAGCCGAGCGCAGCCAGCCCCTCTTCCAGATAGTCGGAAACCATGGGGGTGGAAAAAAGCACGTCTGCGGTATTATCGGCATAGAGATCGCGACCCTGCTCGAGGGCCTCTTCCCACTGCTCGGGAGCGAAATCGCCACGGCCGACCCACATGAGTGCCATCAACGTCACCTGCTGGTCGGGCTCCAGGTCATCAACCAGCGTACGCCCCTCTTCGAGCACCGTGTCCTCGTCGTGACCGGCGACCACCTGCATCGCCCATTCCGCGTCATCCGACGGGACCGTCTGTTCATCGGGGAACACGACGCTGTCCTTCGCCTGGAATTCCCGCGCGCGCTCAATAACGGCGCGCACGATATCGGGGTTGAGTTCGATCATGGCATCCTCCTCCGAAGCGCACGGATTCAGACTACTGCAGATCCATCAGCGGGGACAGCGGTAGACCGCAAATGTCTGGCGTCCTGATTCGATCTTGCTGATCGGCATCACGGCGTTGGCCTCCAGATCCTGCGCCGCACTGTTGCGGGCCAAGGTTACCAGTTCACTCTGAACCTTCGCGGCACTACGCTCAATGCCCGCTACCCGATCCATCAGCGAAACCGTGGTCTTTCCAACCTGTTCGCACTCCTCGGCTTCCACTTCGGAGGTGAGGAGCCGCACCTCCTCCGCTTCCGGAGTCAACGATACCCAACTGCACCCCGAAAGGAGCGCAACGGCCAAGGCTACTGAGATACCTCTATTCATGGGAAACTCCAAAAACCGTGCATAAGCATGAACCCGGATTATTAACCGCAAAACCGAAAGGACGCAAAGAAACCGCTTTCAGCGTCCGGCGAAACCGGCAGAGATCAAACCGCCCGAAATCAACCGTAGAGATTAAAGCCCACAGAAAGTAAAGCCCGCAGAAAGTGAAGTAAGATCGGAAAATGAGCGCCAATCCGCCAATTGCACTGATCACCCTTCACGCCGGGTTTCACCACTCGTCTCTTGCCCTGCGCTCCATCGCCGCCTGCTGTCGGGACGAACCCTTTTACCCGGATATTCGGCTGTTCGAGACCACCATCAAAACCGACCTGAACCAGCTCATCCGCCAAATTGCTGCATCGCCCCCCCGGCTGGCGGGTTTTTCCACCTACCTGTGGAACATCGATCTCTGCCTTGCGGTGGCCGAAGCACTCAAGGCCCGTTCCCCGCAGACCACCATCGTCTTCGGTGGACCCGAAGCGGGCCCGCGTGGGGAGGAGCTGATAGCAGCCCGGCCGGCCGTGGATTTCGTCGTTGAGGGGGAGGGGGAATTCGCCTTCCGGGATCTCGCGCGGGTCCTGCTACGCAACGAAGGGCGACTGGATACCGTTTCCGGGCTGGTATGGCGCGATCACGGGCTGACTCGCCGCAATCCCATTCTTCCGGTACCCCCGCAAGAGCTGATCTCGCCCTATACCGAAGGGCTACTGGATGCGGACAAACCACTGATTTATTGGGAGACCTCGCGGGGCTGTCCGTTCTACTGCAGTTTCTGCACCAGTGCCGGCGATCGGCTTCGCATCCTGCCCGACAGCCGCATCGAGGCCGAACTGGAGGTGCTCGGCCGTCTCGAGCACAAGACGGTCAAGCTGCTGGACCGCAGCTTTCATCTGGGGGCCAAACGGACTCTTCGGCTGCTCAAGCGGTTTCTCGACACCCCCGACTCGCTGCGCTTCCACCTGGAACTCAATCCGGATCGGGTCACACCCGAGGCCATGGCGCTGTTCGAATCGGCGCCGCCGGGGAAATTCCAGTTCGAGATCGGGCTGCAGACGCTGGACAATGCGGTTCTCGACCGGATCGAGCGGCGCATGGATGTCTCCAAAGGCGTTGAAAACATCCGCCAACTGGTAGCCATGAACCGCCACCCGGTACACCTGGACCTGATCGTCGGCCTGCCGGATGAGGATGCGGAGCAGTGCCGCGCCTCGATGGACAGGGTGTTCAGTTTGGGAGCCGATCACCTGCAGCTGGGCACCCTCAAGCTGCTGCCCGGCACCACCCTGCGCGGCCAGGCACCGCAATACGAATACCACTTTGATCCGAACCCGCCCTATGAGGTCCACAGCCATCGAAACCTCTGCGCGAACGCACTGAGTCGCTTCAAAAGGTATGCGGAACTGATTGAACGACTATGGAATTCGGGCCTGCTGCGTCACACGCTCGCCTGGTGGGTACCCGCCCGCTTCGATAACGCTATCAGCCGACTGCTGGATGCCCTGCTGGAAGTCGCCCCGGACTTGGCTCACCGCCCGCCTCCCCACCGGATGTTCAATGCGGTAGCCACCCTCCTTGAGCCGCACGCCAGCGAGGACCCCGTCCTGAAACAGCTCTTTGCCTGGGACTATGGCCAGTTCGCCCTGCCCGGCAAGCAGGCGCCCGCCGTGGTGCACGCGGCCATTACCTGGCAAGCCGTCGATATCGACGGCCGCCACAGACGCAGGCCGGTCTACACCATTGGGAAGAGTGCAGCCAGGGTGATCAACAAACGGCGCCGAGAGCCACTCGCCAGCGGCCGTTACGCCCTCTGGCCCCGCAAACACCTCAAGGGACGACCGGTGACCAGAATCCGCATCGAGGATCGTGTCCGAGAATAGCAATGGGCTCCAAAATGTAGGTTGGCGCTGAGGAACGAAGCC
>NZ_JAENYR010000127.1 GCF_016841685.1 Thiohalomonas denitrificans | reverse complement strand
GCGTCGCTGGGGCTCCTCCTGATGAACTTGCCCTCGCTGTCATTACGAGGAGCCTTGGCGACGAAGTAATCTCCTGCTCCCAAAACCCCAGATTGCCGCGTCGCTGGGGCTCCTCGCAATGACGGCTGAAAGTTCGTCACCGATTCGGGGCCGCGTGCGGCGGGTACGGCTCGCAATGACGGGTGACGGTTTTGTCCCTGTTTCGGGGCGGCGTCGCTGGGGTCCTGTTGTACCCGGTGGTCCCCGTGTACCCCGTGGTTATCCGCTCTTTTGATTCGGAGCCGTATAATATCCAGCAAATGATCCGGCCCCGGGATCCCGTAGAATCGACAATCTGTGAAGAGGAGGGTAATGATGGCGATGTGGGATGCCGTTGCACAGCAGATCGGAGAGGCCACCGGCGAACCCTTTGCGGTGGATTCTACCCGCAACCTGGGCGGTGGCTGCATTAACAGTGTCTATCGGGTGAGTGGCGGCGGCCGCAGCTTTTTCGTGAAGAGCAATGACGCGTCGCTTGCCTGGATGTTCGAGGCCGAAGCCGAGGGTCTTGATGCCATGGCCGCCACCGACACCATCCGTGTGCCGCGTCCGGTTTGTTGGGGCAGCGACGGCGGACAGGCCTATCTGGTGCTGGAGTACCTGGAGATGGGCGGCAGTGTCCCGCCGGAGCGCTTCGGACGGGAGCTGGCGGCGATGCATCGGGCCAGCGCAGATCGTTTCGGCTGGCATCGGGATAATACCATCGGCTCCACTCCGCAACCCAATGGGTGGGTCGGTGACTGGATCAGCTTCTGGCGCGATAGGCGCCTCGGGTTTCAGCTGGAACTGGCCGCGCGCAACGGCGCGGCGAAATCTCTGGTGAGTCGGGGCGAGGAGCTAATGGAACACTTTCCGGCACTGTTCGACCGCTATACGCCGGTCCCGTCGCTGCTCCATGGTGATCTGTGGGGCGGCAACTGGGCGGCGACCGGCGCGGGCGAGCCGGTGATTTTCGACCCCGCCACCTACTATGGCGATCGCGAGGCGGACCTGGCCATGACCGAACTGTTCGGTGGTCCCGGCGCCCGCTTTTACGATGCGTATAATGACGCCTGGCCGGTGGATGCGGGGTATGGCGTGCGCAAAACTCTCTACAACCTTTACCACATCCTCAATCACTTCAATCTGTTCGGTGGCGGTTACGCCGCCCAGGCGGATCGGATGACCGGAAGATTGCTGAGTGAATTGCGATAACCTGTCCCCACTGGGAACACAGGGTTCCCGAAATTTGTCACAATTCGATGTACTCAGTGTTAAACCGAAGAAACCAGACACGTGAACGACAAAAAACCAGGAGCACGGCTCCCGCCCTCCCCCTATCTTCCGCCCTTTTCCCGCCACTTCCTTGGACCCCGTTATTGGGGGCTCTGGATCGGACTGGGCTTCCTGTGGCTGCTGTCGTATTTGCCAGGCAGTCTGCGTCGACGCCTCGGTGCCTGGGTAGGGGATCAGGCCTTTCGACGCAATCACAAGCGCCGCGCCATTGTGGAAACCAACCTTGCCTGGTGCTTTCCGGAGAAGAACGAGGCGGAGCGAAGAGAGTTGGCCGTCGGATTTTTCCGTAATATGGGCCGCTGCATGTTCGACTACGGCGCCCTCTGGTGGGGTAGCCAAAGGCGGCTCAAAGGCATGCTGGACCTGGAAGGGGAGGAGCACCTGCGTCCCCACCTGGAAGCGGGCCGGCCGGTGATTCTGCTTACCTGCCATCACGTGACACTGGATGCCGCGGGTCTTGCCTATAACCTGAGACACCCTGCGGCAAGCATCTTCAAGGAAGGTCGCAATGACCTGTTGAATTGGTTTATCGCCCGCGGCCGGTCCCGGCTCGGGGGGTTGAATTTCGAACGGGAGGAGAGCATGCGCCCGGTCGTGAAGGCCACTCGCTCCGGCTATGCCCTCTTTTACCTCCCCGACGAGGACCTGGGCCCCGATCGCTCGGTTTTTGCGCCTTTCTTCGGTATCCCTGCGGCGACTATCCCGACCCTGTCGCGACTCACCAAACTCTGCCGGGCCGCCGTTGTTCCCTTCATGGCCTATTACCACCCGGAAACCGGGCACTATACCGCACGCCTGCTTCCCGCCCTGGAGGGCTACCCCAGCGGTGACGAAGTGGCTGACGCTGCCCACATGAACCGCGCAATCGAGGAGATTATCCGCTTGGCGCCGGAGCAGTACATGTGGTCCCTGCGCATCTTCCAGACCCGCCCGGACGGCTCACCGCCGCCCTACGAGATGGCGAGCTGGCCCGGATCGGGGCACCGTGAACGTCCGGAGGGTTAGCCACAGAGTTTGTTCACCACTGAGAACACAGAAATCACTTAGTGGTGAAATTTCTGTCCTGCGGTCAATACAAGCCCGGCTCGCCCTCGGGGCGGCGGCGGAAGCGCTTGTAGCTCCACTGGTACTGTTCGGGACAGTGGCGGACTGCCTGTTCGACGGCCTGGTTGAGGGCGGTGGCGGAGATGGCGGGGTCGGGATCGTAGATGGTGTCTCCCACCGGGACGAAGGGGATGTGGTAGCCACCGCCCGGCAGGCGTTCCGCAAAGCCGACCACCACCAGCGCATGGCTTTTGGCGGCCAGTTTGGGAACCAGAGTCATGGTGAGCGCCGGGATACCGAAGAAGGGGGCGAATACGCCCGCTTCGTAACCCGGGTCCTGGTCGGGGAGAATCCCCACCATCTCCCCCCTGGAGACCCGCTTGAGCAGGGCCCGCACCCCCTTGGCATCAGTCGGCACCAAGCGCGCGCCGGTGCGTTCGCGTCCGGTCGTCATCAGCCTTTCGAGCGCGGCGCTGTCCGGTGGACGGTAGAGACTGGTGATCGGGTAGTGGGCGCCCAGGTAGAGCCCGATCACCTCCCAGGCGCCCAGATGGGGTCCGGCGACGATTACGCCACGACCCTCGGAAAGCGCCTGTTTCACCGCCGACTCGCCGCTGGTGCTTTCGATTCGCGAAAGGATCTCTTCCGGCTCGCCACACCAGGTCTGCGGCGCCTCGGCCAGGGTCTTGCCCGTCTCAATCAGACTGCGCCGCTCCAGACGGTGCCGTTCGCCAGGCGACAGATCGGGCAAACAGAGTTCCAGGTTTCGGCGTGTGATCTCACGATTGCGGTTCGGGAACAGCTCGGCCAGCCATCCCAGCAATGCACCGGTGGCGTGGGCCAACGGCAGAGGCAGGGCGGCAAAGGCTCGCATCAGAATACCGAGCCAGCCGCTTTTCGGGGCGCAGCCGGTCATTCCGCCCCATCCCCGGTTTTTGCGGCCTCTTCCGGCGTCTCGGTCGGAGTCTCTTCGGTCATGAGCGGCCGCATTGCGCTGAGCAGATTCTTGAACAGGTGCTTGTAACGCTGCTCTTCCGATAGCAGCAGCTGCTTCATGTGTTCACGCTCGGTCGGCATGGCGAAACAGGCGGGACAGTTGTCCGGGATCACCGGCAACTCGGCGCTCTCTGCAAAGGCGGCGGTTTGCCGCTCCCGCGCGTAGACCAGCGGCCGGATGATGCGCAGGTCTCCGGCATCGTTGACATAGTGGGCCTTCATGGTGCGCAGCTGACCCCGGTGGAAGGCGGACATCAGGAAGCTTTCAGCGAGGTCATCCAGATGCTGGGCGAGGGCGATGACGTTGTAGCCCTCGCGGCGCGCGGTGCTGTAGATAGTGCCTCGTTTCATCCGGGCACAAAAGGCGCAGAACGAGAAGCTCTTCTCCTCCTGGTACTTCTCGGCCTCTTCGGCAATGGGCTGACTGTTGTAGAAATAGGGAACACCAAGCCACTCTAGATAGGGCTTGAGCAGCGACGGGTCGAAGCCCGGTATCTGAGGGTCGACGGTGATAGCACCAACTTCGAAACGAATCGGCGCATGTCGCTGCAGATGCAGGAGGATCTGCAGCAACGATAGGGAATCCTTGCCGCCCGAGAGACCCAGCAGGACGCGGTCCCCGTCTCGGATCATTCCGTAGTCGGCAATGGCCCGGCCGACGGGGCGCAACAGCCCTTTGGGTGGTTTAAGCGGTTTATCCATGGTGCGGAATTCTACAACAGGCGGGGCAGGGCAGAGAATGCGGTTGTCGATGGGTCATCGTTTGACGGCCTGAAGGCCGCCTACAATCCCCGTGGGTCGGGCTAAAGCCCGACACGGCGTCATTACCCTTCCAGATACGTATAACCCTGCAGGCCCGCGGCCAGTGCGCCCAGAAATAGGGTGCGGTGCTGTTCGCTGAAGTCCGCCCCGGCAACCTTTTTACGATACGCCTGCATCAGGACCTCGGGGTCGAACTCCACATAACGCAGCAGTTCGTCGACACTGTCGCCTTGCGTGGCGCCGACCAGCCGATACCCCCCGTCCGGGTCCTGTTCCACATTCACCGAATCTGTATCCCCGAACAGATTGTGCATGTCACCCAGGATCTCCTGATAGGCGCCCACGAGGAAGAAGCCGAGCAAATACTGCTCTCCGGCTTGCACCTCGTGCAGCGGCAGACTGGCTTCGATCCCTTCGCGGTCGACGTAGGCATCAATGCGCCCGTCCGAATCGCAGGTCAGATCCTGGAGAATGCCGCGTCGGGTGGGCTCCTGGTCATGCCGGTGCAGCGGCATGATCGGGAACACCTGTCCGATGCCCCACACATCCGGCAGTGACTGAAAAAGGGAGAAATTGCAGAAATACTTGTCTGCCAGTTTCTCGTGAAGTTCGTCGATCACCTCGCGATGGGCTCGACGCTCGGGACTGAGCAGGTCCAGCACCCGGCGGCAGATCGCAAAATAGAGCTGCTCGACCTCCGCCCGCTGTTCCAGGGTCAGCAGGCCATGGGTAAACATCGACTGGGCCTCGCTCACCCAGTGCACTGCGTCGTGGTAGACCTCCAGCGCCGAACGTGAATAGAGTCCCGAGAGGCCATTCCAGAGGTCATGCACAAGCATCGGCGCATCGGCGGCCGGTGCCGCTCCCGGCGGACCATCCGGGGCCTGCTCCACATCGATGACATTGGTGACGAGAACCGCATGGTGCGCGGTCATGGCGCGGCCCGACTCGGTGATGATGGCCGGATGCGGGAGCTGCTGTTCGGCACAGACCTCCCACAAGGTATGCACGATGGCCCGCGCATACTCTTCGATGCTGTAGTTCATCGAGTAGAAGCTACGCGAACGAGTGCCCTCGTAATCGACGCCCAGGCCGCCACCGACATCGACGCTTTCGACCGGTGCGCCGTAACGGCGCAACTCTGCATAGAAGCGGGCCACCTCGCGCATGCCGCGCTGGATATCCCGGATATTGGCGATCTGCGAACCGAGATGAACATGCACCAGCCGGAGCGAGTTCAGCAGCTCCGCCTCTTGCAGCCGCGTGATCACCTCCAGCACCTGGAGCGACGAGAGGCCGAACTTGGCCTTTTCACCGCCGGTGTTCTGCCAGTTGCCCTTGCCGATGGAAGCCAGCCGCACACGCACCCCGAGCAGCGGCTCGATTCCCAGCGCCCGCGACTCCTCGATAATCAGCCGAAGCTCGGAGAGTTTTTCAATGACAATATGCAGACGGTGACCAAGGGCCGTGCCGATCAGTGCCAGCCGGACGTACTCGCGATCCTTGTAGCCGTTGCAGATAATCGTGCCGTCCCGGGGCGCCATGGCCAGCACCGCCATCAACTCCGGCTTACTGCCCGCCTCCAGCCCGACCTGTCCATTCCCGGCATGCAGGATCTCCTCGATCACTGCCCGCTGCTGGTTCACCTTGATGGGATAGACCGCGGTGTAACCACCCTGAAAGCCGTCCTCCGCCATGGCGCTACCAAAGGCGTCGACCAGCGTGCGCACCCGGTCGTGCAGGATCCCGGCGAACCGCACCAGCACCGGAAAGGTGAGTCCCGCCGCGGACAATCCCTTGGCCAGCTCATGAAAATCGATGCCCCGGCCCGGATCGCGCTCCGGATGGACACTGATATGACCGCGGTCATTGATATCGAAATAGCCCTCGCCCCAGTGGGCGATGTTGTAGCCGGTACGTGCCTGTTGGATGGTCCAGTTCATGGGAGCTGCCCGTTGCGCGTTGCGGTAATCGTAAAGAGATGAAAGCACAGTGGCTAGTGGCGAGTGGCGAGGTTACTTCTCCATCAGGAGCCGTACCCCCTGCTGCGCCGGTCGTCCGAATCAGTGACGAACTCTTAGCCGTCATTGCGAGCCGTACCCCCTGCTGCGCGGGCCCGAATCAATGACGAACCTTCAGCCGTCATTGCGAGCCGTACCCCCTGCTGCGCAGGCCCGAATCAGTGATGA
>NZ_JAENYR010000126.1 GCF_016841685.1 Thiohalomonas denitrificans | reverse complement strand
GGGGAAGTTCATCAGGAGGAGCCCCAGCGACGCGGCAATCTGGGGTTTGGGAGCAGGAGATTACTTCGTCGCCTGGGGCTCCTCGTAATGACAGCGGGGGCAAGTTCATCAGGAGGAGCCCCAGCGACGCGGCAATCTAGGGGTTTTGGGAGCAGGAGATTACTTCGTCGCCGGGGCTCCTCGAAATGACGGTCACATGTTTGTCCCTGATGAGGCGTGGGACGAGTGGCGAGTAGCTAGGGAACAGAAGCTGATATATTGTGGTCGAGTGCCAATCCGAGATTTCTGCCAGATTTACGCTTAACCCGTATGTTCCAGAATTCGCGATCGCACAGGAAATTGAACCAAGTGACTACAAACTCGCCACTCGCACTCGCTACTCGCTACTCGCTACTCGCCACTGCCACTCGCTACTAGCTACTAGCTACTTGAGAAGAGATGCTGACTCACCTCCACATTCGTGATTTTGCCATCGTCGACCAGCTTGAACTGGAGCTTGAGTCGAGGATGACCGTGCTGACGGGTGAAACCGGTGCGGGCAAGTCGATTCTGCTTGATGCACTTGGGTTGACGCTGGGCGATCGGGCCGATTCATCGTTTGTCCGTCACGGTGCCGACCGCGCCGAGATCATCGCGAGTTTCGATGTGGTCGGCCTGGCGCCGATCGCCGACTGGCTGAGCCGACACGAACTGGAGGGTGAGGACGGTGAATGCCTGATTCGCCGCACGGTGGGCGCCGATGGTCGCTCCCGGGGCTACATCAACGGTCGCCCGGCACCGGTCCAATTGCTCAAGGAGTTGGGTGAACAGCTGGTAGATATCCACGGCCAGCATGCCCATCAGTACCTGCTGCGTCGAAATGCACAGCGGCAGACGCTGGATGCCTTCGCCGGTCTTGCCGATATAGCCTCGAAAGTGACATCCGCCTACCAAAGCTGGCGCGCGGTTTCCGACGAACGTGAGGCCCTTGCACAAGAGCGCCACGACCGCGATGCGCGTCTGGAGCTGCTCCGCTATCAACTGGAAGAACTGGAGGCGGTCGACCTGTCGGCAAAGGAGCTGGCGAGTCTTGACGACGAGCACCAACGGCTCGCCAATGTCACCCGACTCCAGGAGGGTGCCCAGGGCGCTGTGCTGGCGCTTACAGAAGATGATCAGCTCGCCGCAGTCGGTGTTCTCGAGCGCATTACTGCCGATTTGAGTCAACTGGCCGGGTACGACAGCGAATTGGAATCGATCGCGGAACTGATCAATGGCGCCGCCATCCAGGCCGGAGAGGCCGCAGGAGAGCTACGCCGCTACCTGGAGCAGCTGGAAATCGATCCGGAGCGCCTGGTCGAAATCGAACAGCGCCTCGATACCCTTCAGGACCTCGCCCGTAAGCACCGCTGCCGGCCTGAACAGCTGCTCGAATTCCTGGAATCCGCTCGACAGGAACGGGATGACCTGGAAGCTAGCGAGACTCGACTCGACGACCTCGACCAGCAGATTGACGAGACCCTCGCCCACTATCGAAAGGTTGCCGATAACCTGAGTAAGAAACGCCACCAGACCGCCCAAAAGCTCTCAAAACAGGTAACCGTCAGCATGCAGGAACTCGGCATGAAGGGCGGCCACTTCGAGGTGGAAGTCACCGGAACCGGCGACGAACCGGCGCCCTACGGCCATGATCGAGTACAATTTTTAGTCACAGCCAACCCCGGGCAGCCGCTCCAGCCCCTGCAGAAGGTCGCCTCAGGGGGTGAGCTATCACGTATCAGCCTTGCCATTCAGGTGATCACTGCCGGTCGGGAAGGTATTCCAACGCTGATCTTCGACGAAGTGGATGTCGGCGTGGGTGGCGGCGTCGCGGAGATTGTAGGGCGTCGGCTACGTGCGCTCGGAGACGACCGCCAGGTCCTGTGCGTCACCCACCAGCCCCAGGTTGCCTCCCAGGGGCATCAACACCTTCGCATTGCAAAAGCGACGAAGGGCGGGATAACGCGAACTCACGTCGAACCGCTGTCACCCGGGGAGCGGGTGGAAGAGGTGGCCCGGATGCTGGGCGGAGTCGCCATTACCGAACAGACCCGCTCCCACGCCGAAGAGATGCTCGCTCTGGCCAAAGACGCCAGGGCGAAAGATACAAAAGCCAATGTCTAGCAGTTTCGGACTCTCGATTTGAGGAGCATGCCGTCAGGGCGAGGCGCAGGCAATGGTTATCCCGTTGTCAAGCGCTGCAAGCTGCACTGGCATCGCTCGGGGACTCCCTTCGGGCGAGGCGAGAAGCGGCCATCTGCGGCATTACTTGCCCTTGAGGTAGAATGGCTACCCGGCGGGCAAGTGCCTTGCATCTGGCCGCTTGTCGCCTCGCTGACGGCGCCATTAGACGTGCGACGGGACACTATGGGTCAGGATCCCTTCTTGCAGTCGGCGCAGATGCCGAAGATATAGAGACTGTGGTCGGTGATCTCGAAACCCAGCTTTTCGGCGATGACCTGCTGCCGCTCCTCAATAGTTTCGTCCAGAAACTCTTCCACTTTGCCACACTTCACGCAAAGGATATGATCGTGATGGCTACCCTCATTGAGTTCAAACACCGAGTGTCCACCCTCAAAATGGTGGCGACGCACGATATCCGCCGTCTCAAACTGCGTCAGGACACGGTAAACCGTGGCCAGGCCAACATCCTCACCGGATTCCAGCAGCGCTTTGTAGACGTCTTCGGCACTCATATGGTGAGACTTGCTGCGCTCCAGAATATCGAGAATCTTGATGCGCGGCAGCGTCGCCTTGAGCCCGGCTTTTTTCAGGTCTTGGGATGTTCGAGTTGCCATATCACTCATGAAACCGTTGCGGTATCATCTTCAGAAATTAACCTGTCTCGAACAAAAATGCAAAAGATTATCATTTATTTCGCACTCTCCCTCGTCATCGGGGTCGCCGGCTGCGCGCACAAACCCGACCTACAGCAGGGCAATATCCTGACCCAAGCGGAATTGTCCAAACTCGAACAAGGAATGACCAAACGACAGGTGCTGTTTCTGTTGGGATCGCCGCTGCTGACCGATCCGTTCCACCAGCAGCGCTGGGACTACTACTACAGCTACAAACCCGGTGGCGAAGAGATTACCACCCGCTATCAGGTGACCGTCTGGTTCAAAGACGACCGGCTGGTCCGCTACTCCTCCGAAGGCGATATCCCGGAAGAGGTGCCTTTGGCCCCGCGCCTGAAGAAGCGTTGAGAAGAGTGGCTACCACGAAGAAAGCAGAAGCCGATAGCCTGAGTCCTCAGTGAACTCTGTGGCTATTCGGTTTTCTCCGACCCGCCGCCCTTTTTCATTGCCTTGCCTTCAACGGCGCGGCGCTTTCTGACTTCTTTGGGATCGGCCTTCAGGGGACGATAGATCTCCACACGGTCCTTCGGCCGAAGCGGGCTGTCGAGCTTGACGAGTTTGCCGAAGACCCCCACCTTGGCTTTTGCAAGATCGATTTCAGGGAAGCGGTCGAGAATCCCCGATTTACGGATCGCATCCTCCGCTGTGGCGCCCTCCTCCACTTTCAGCGGCACAATCACCTGGATCTCCGGCAAGGCATAAGCCACCTCCACCTTGATCGGGTTAGCCCTTGCCATAGGTCTGCTCCGCGCGTTTGACGAATGCCTCGACCAGGCTGTTGGCAATCTGACTGAAGATCGGCCCCATCGCTATGCCCATCAGGCGACTGGAGAATTCAAAGTCCAGATCCAGGCGGACCTTGCAGGCACTCTCGTCGAGTTCATCAAAACGCCAAAATCCTTCCAAATGTTTAAAAGGGCCTTTCTCCAGACGCATTTCGATCATCTTGTTTTTCTGGAGCCGGTTCCGCGTGGTAAAGCTCTTGCGCAGGCTGCCGTGGGCAATCTCGATGATCGCACGGACCTCGTCCTCGCCGACACTCAGTAGCTCCGAGGAGCCGCACCAGGGCAGAAAATCCGAGTAGGAATCGACATCGTTGACCAGTGCATACATTTGTGCCGCGCTGTAGGGCACCAGGGCACTCTTGTTAATGCTGGGCATAGGACGAAAGCACGCGCATCAGGGGACACCTCATAGGATACCGATTGCAGTCAAAAGGATCACGGCCACCGCCACCGGGGCGACATATCGGGCGAGCACACGCCACGTCCGGTAGGTACTTCCGGAAAGGTGCAACTCGTCCTGACTGCTCTCTCTGGACATGACCCAGGCGGCGAAGACCGCCATCAGCAGCCCCCCCAGCGGCAGCATCACGTTGGTAGCGATGAACTCGACCAGTTCAATGAAGCTCTTGCCGAACAGTGTATACCCCGACCATACATTCAAAGAGAGCAGTGAAACCACCCCCAGACTCCAGGCGGCGAGGCCCGACCAGGCCGCGGCCATCACACGATTCATCCCGCGGTTCTCCACCAGCCAGGTGACCATCGGCTCCAGGAGGGAAATCGCCGACGTCCAGGCTGCGAATACCAGCAGCAGGAAAAACAGGGTCCCGAACAGGGTCCCGCCAGGCATCTGGCCAAAGGCAATCGGCAGGACCTTGAAGACCATGCCCGACCCCAGCTCGGGCTCCAGGCCGTGCGCGAACACGATGGGAAAGATGGCCAACCCCGCCAGCAGAGCGACCGAGGTATCCATCGCCGCGATGATAACGGCAGTCCGGGGGATGGAGGCCGTGTGCGAAAGATAGGATCCGTAGATCATGATAGCGCCCATGCCCAGGCTGAGACTGAAGAATGCCTGCCCGAGCGCAGCCAGAATGGAATCGCCGGTCAGCCGGGAGAAATCGGGGCGGAACAGATAAGCCAGCGCCTCCGAGAAGTGCCCGGTGCTCATGGCATAACCGACCATCGCCACCAACAGCACGAACAGCGTCGGCATGAGAAATCGGACCGCCTGCTCCAACCCGCTCTTCACGCCGCGGGAGACCACGATGATGGTCATTACCATGAAGATGGTGTGCCAGCCGAGCAGTCTCTCCGGATCGGAGACAAAAACGGTGAAGGCTCCGGAGACCTGTTCCGCCGTCGCCCCGTCGAAAACTCCGCTCGCGACGCGAAACACATAGGCCATCGTCCAGCCGGCCACCACACTATAGAACGAGAGAATCAGAAAGCCGGCTACCATGCCCATCACGCCCAGGTACTGCCAGTGCGTGGAGCTCCGTTCGTCCTCGGCCAGTGTGTACATGGTATTGACTGGACTCTGCCTGCCGCGCCGCCCGAGCATTACCTCCGCCATCATCACCGGGATCCCCACACTGGCCACGCAGAGGAGATAAACCAGCACAAAGGCCCCGCCGCCATTCTCGCCCGCGACGTATGGAAAGCGCCAGATATTGCCGAGTCCCACTGCCGAACCGGTAGCCGCCAGAATGAACGCCAGGCGGGATGACCACTCGCCATGTATCGATTTGCGTTTCGCCGGCATGCCTACCTCTTTTATAGTTCTTGGCCCGGCTATTCTCGGTTAATTGGGAAGGCCGCTCAACTCTTGCCTTTCCGCTGCCACTGTGGAGTTGTCGGAGTCGACTCCGCTGGTGCGGGGCCCGCGCCACAAGCTATACTGCGCGGCTATGGCTAAGAAGGGCAAAAAGAACAAAGACCAGGGTCCCGGCACCAGCACCATCGTGGTTAACCGTAAGGCGCGTCACGAGTTTTTCATCGAGGACACCTACGAAGCGGGGCTGGTGCTCGAAGGCTGGGAGGTCAAAAGCCTGCGTGCCGGGCGCGTGCAGCTGGTGGACAGCTACGTCATCCTGAAAAATGGCGAGGCGTGGCTACTCGGGGCATTGATTAACCCGCTGCCCACCGCCTCCACTCACATCCAGCCGGATCCCACCCGTACCCGGAAGCTGCTGCTGCATGAGCATGAACTAAGCCGCCTCATCGGGGCCGTGGAGCGCAAAGGCTATACTCTTGTCGCCCTGAAGATGTACTGGAAAAAGGGCCGTACCAAGGTGCAGATCGGGCTCGCCAAGGGCAAGCAGCAGCACGACAAGCGAGCCACCGAAAAAGATCGGGAGTGGCAGCGACAGAAACAGCGCATACTCAAGGAAGGCTAGTATCCAACGGGTTTTGCTAAGCAGTTTCCAAAAGAAAAATTCTCGCAAAGTGACTACTCACCCCCCCTCCGTCATTCCCGCGAAGGCGGGAATCCAGGAGCGGCACAATGGATCCCCGCCTTCGCGGGATGACGGGTTCTCTGTATCGTGCAGGGTCTCGAGAGTGGACCTGGACGAGTAGTTACCTCCTGATGAACATGCCCTCGCTGTCATTACGAGGACGCCTACATGGACGTAGGTGGTAGAGCGACGCAGGAGCCAAAGCCGAGCCCCGGCGACGAAGTAATCTCCTGCTCCCAAAGCCCCAGATTGCCGCGTCGCTGAGGCTCCTCCTGATGAACTTGCCCCCGCTGTCATTACG
>NZ_JAENYR010000011.1 GCF_016841685.1 Thiohalomonas denitrificans | reverse complement strand
GAGCCACAGCGACGCGGCAATCCGGGGTTTGGGAGCAGGAGATTACTTCGTCGCCAGGGCTCCTCGTAATGACAGCGGGGGGGAAGTTCATCAGGAGGAGCCTCAGCGACGCGGCAGTCTCGCTGTTAGGACACCACATTACTTCGTCGCCGGGGCTCGGCTTTGGCATCCTGCGTCGCTCTACCACCTACATCCATGTATGCGTCCTTGTAAGGACAGCGGGGGCAAGTTCATCAGGAGCCGTACCCCCTACTGAGCGGGCCCGACTCACTGAAAGACTGGTAACCACGGGGTAAAACCGGTTGTTCGGGTGTTTTCCCCCGTGGTCCCCGTGTCCCCCGTGGCTGGAAAGGGCCTCCGTCACTTGTAACCCATCCCCATTCCTTTTAATTCCTGACTGTTTGACTCAGGTCAATGCGGCGCTGTACGGTTTGCGCGCTAATAGGGGCGTTGGTCGAACAGGAGTGGATATGAATACCGCCGTTGCAACCGAACGCCGCCTGCCGGGTGACTTGGCTATCTGGTTCTTCATCTTTGCCGAACTGCTGGTCTTCGGGGTGCTGTTCCTCAGTTATGCCTTTTCCAGGAACGGCGATGTGGCGCTTTTCAACGCCTCCCAGCTTACGCTCGACCGCGTCGGCGGGATGTTCAATACCCTGGCGCTGATCACCAGCAGCTATTTCGTGGTGCGGGCCGTGGTTTCCATTCGGGCCGACCGCTCGGATGCCTGTGCACGCTGGCTAATCGCCGCAATGGGCATGGGCGGGCTTTTTCTGGCGATTAAAACGGCAGAATTTGCCGGCAAGTTCGCCGCCGGCATTGGTCTTTCCACCAACACCTTTTACATGTTTTATCTCTTGATGACGTTCTTCCACTACATGCACGTCATCCTGGGAATGTTGATCCTTGGGTATATCCTCCTGAAGACCCGCAACGGCGGTTATTCGTCCGCCGAACACACCGGCATTGAGAGTGGCGCCTCCTACTGGCACATGGTGGATCTTGTGTGGATTGTGCTGTTTCCGCTGGTCTACGTGATCCGCTGATGGCGACGCCTGGGGTATACGCAAGGACCAGCCCTCCTTTGAGGTACTCCGCAAATCGTATATCGCCCTACGTACGGGCCGCCCAAAATGAACCCGTGCGCGGCAAGGCTGAAGAGAGTGTTCTCATGAAAACAGACCCGACCGCCGTCAGAGCCCTCACTGTAATATGGCTGCTGCTCGTTGCATTAACGCTGATGACGTTTACCGTCGGTGAAATGCAGTTGACTGGACCGGCGGCGGTCTCTTTCGTACTCGCCATGACGCTGCTCAAGAGTCAATTGGTGGCCAGTTGGTTCATGGGCCTGCGCCGCGCCCCGATACTGTTCCGGGCAATCATGACCGGCTATCTCGTCGTGGTGACAGCATTCATTATCATTGCCTACCTTGTGGGCCTCGAATAGGAGATCAGCCGTGACTGCCGAAGCAAAGCGTGCCGCGTTCCAGGAGTTGCCTTTCTATTCCCCTCAGGGTCAGGAGGTCGCACTCTTCGAGAACGCCTACCAACACCAGCTGCCGGTGCTCATCAAGGGCCCGACCGGTTGCGGCAAGACTCGTTTTATTCGTCATATGGCAGCGAGACTCGGTCGACCGCTGTATACTGTTGCATGCCACGACGACCTGACCGCCGCCGACCTGATCGGCCGGCACCTGATTGGCGACGGCACCACCTACTGGGCCGATGGTCCCCTGACCCGCGCCGTGCGTGAAGGGGCGATCTGCTATCTGGACGAGGTGGTCGAGGCTCGCAAGGACACCACGGTGGTGCTGCATCCGCTTTCGGATGACCGGCGTACGCTGCCCATCGAACGCACCGGAGAGGTCCTCCAGGCGCCGCCGGAGTTCATGCTGGTGGTTTCCTACAATCCCGGTTACCAGAATCTGCTGAAAGGCATGAAGCCGAGTACGCGGCAGCGTTTCGTGGGGATGAGTTTCGACTACCCGCGTCCCGAGACCGAGCGGCAGGTGGTAATGGGGGAGTCGGGTGTAAAGGCCGCTACTGCCGAGCGGCTGGTGGCACTGGCCCGAGGGTTGCGCGCCCTCAAGGACCACGATCTGGAGGAGTCCGCCTCGACGCGGCTTCTGGTCTACGCGGGCACCCTGATTAAAAACGGTTTCGATCCGGTGGAGGCCTGCAGGGCAGCTATTGTGGAACCCCTTACCGACGACCCGGAAACCGCAGACGCCCTCATGGAAGTCGTATGCGCGGTTTTCGGCTAGCATTCATTGAGAATCGGAGACGAAATGGAAGCAGCCGAAGTGACAGATATTCCCGGGCAGCGACTGGCCATTATCGCCGAGGCGCTCTACCTGGTGAACCTGCTGCTGTTACCGGCTGTGGGATGCATCATCCTGTTCTGGGTCTATCTGCGCACCTATTCCGATGCCTCGCCGCTGGCCCGCAGCCATCTGGCACAGACCGTGCGCGCGACCATGTGGGCCGCTCTACTGTTGATCTGGGTGACCATTCTCATCCTTGCGGCGGGGAACTGGGCCACGCCGGCCGCCTGGACCGTGGCATTGCTGCATTTCCTCACCGTGCACACCTTTCTGGTGCTGTTGGGCGTAATAGGACTGGCCAAGGCGATGGCCGGCAAATCGTATCGTTTTCCCCTGGTGGGAGTTCCCTGTGACTAGTGTCCCGTTGCGGACTCCATCCCTGGAGTCCGCTTTTCGGCTGTCCGAATCCGCTCCCGGCAGACTCGTGCAGCGCTTGAAAAGGGAGCAACCATTGTCTGCGCGCTGCGCCTTGTCCTGACACTTTTGGGGGGCTCTGAAAGTGCCATTTAGTATGAAACAGTACACCAGGGAGACACTGCGGCTGTGGTTGCGGTCCGCATTCTTTGTACTGTTTGTGCTGGCCCCCCCTCTGGATCTCTTTCGGTTCGACCTGACCCTCGGACACCTCTTCCTTTTTGGCTATGACTGGACCCTGGGTATTGATCGCTTTGCCGCCGGCGAGATCGGCGCCGGGGCGGTAGCCGTCCAGCTTGCCTTGCGCGGCCTGCTTCCGATTGTCCTGGTGGTCGGGGGCGTGATCTGGGTCTCCTGGAAATATGGACGGCTCTATTGCGGCTGGCTCTGCCCGCACTTCTCGGTGGTGGAAACCATCAATGCACTGATGCGGCGCGCCATTGGCAAGCTCAGCGTGTGGGACAAGCGGCGGCTGCCCGAAACCCTGCCGGATGGAAGGCAAATCCGTCCCTCGCGGGTGTGGTGGATTCCCACGCTGCTTGCCGTGGTCGGCTTTGCCTTCTTATGGGCGACCGCTCTGCTGACCTACCTGCTGCCGCCGACTGAGGTCTACGGCAATCTGGCCAGCTTGCAGCCGACCCGCAATCAGGCACTTTTCATCGGCATCGGCACTCTGCTGTTCAGCATCGAATTCCTCTATGCACGCCACCTGTTCTGCCGTTTCGGCTGTGCTGTAGGTCTCTTCCAGAGTCTCGCCTGGATGGACAACAAAAAGGCCATGGTAGTCGGCTTCGACCGCCAGCGCGTCAAGGCATGCACCGACTGCGACAACGCTTGTGACAACGCCTGCCCGATGCGTTTGAAGCCCCGCTCCATCAAGCGGCGGATGTTTACCTGTGCCCAGTGCGCACGCTGTCTGCAGGCCTGCGACCAGGTCATGGGCTCTCCCCGGGAGAGCCTTTTGCACTGGGTGAGCGGCGCCGATGCCCTGGATGTCTCCGATCGTGAATTCGGACGCTCGAAAGGCAAGACAAAAGATTCCGGGACGCCGGGAACACGATCTTCTCGCTGGTCCAATACTGACGGTGATCATCTCCTCTGCGGGCTCTGCGACTCCGCCAACTCCCCGTAACCGAAGGTGCGCGACTGATGGAAGAGTGGGTCGGAAAAAAATGGCATCGCTGGATCACCAGCACTGCCGAGCAGGACCACGCCCAGGCGGCGGTGACGCTCGAAGAGATACGCGTGACCCTGGCGGTACTGTTCCGGGCCTTTGGCGGCGACGGTGGTCTGAAGATCGAGGCGGCCTCCGGTACCGAGCATGGTGCGCGTCGACGTTTTCTGCAGAAGGTCGCCGGCACGGGGCGTGCGGTGCCGCTCGCATGGCGGGACGAATCCACCCTGCGCCTGCCGGACCGCATCGACCTCTTTGCCGAGCGGGAACGCAATCGTGATCTCTACCTCTGGCTGGCCGCACTGGCTGCCGGCGAGGAGTCGCCGGGTTTGCCCCTTCCCTGGGTGGCGCGAAATCAGGCCCTGACCCGCATCGCCCTCGCGCGGTTCCCCGGTCTCCGCGAGCGCTATGGCCAATTGGTCGCTGCGCTTCAGGCGCTTCGTCCCGATCCGGATGCGCTCCCCGATGGTGAGGCGGCCCAGGAGCGGGTGATCCGCGCCGCACTCTCCGATCCCGACCACACGCTTGAACTGCCCTGGGCCGCACGTCCGCCTCAGCCGGTTCACCTCTGGTTGCATCCCTCGCCCCCTCTGTTGAGAGCGGTCCGATGCTCTTCCGAGCAGGACGCACCGGACGGTTCGCCTTCGGGCGAAAGCAAGGAACCGGAAAAGAAACAGCGCCGCCGTGCCGAGCGGACGGACATGCCTGATGGAGAGGATGGTCTGGTGGCGATACGTATGGATGCCATCCTCAGCTGGGCAGAGTTCATGAATGTCGACCGCACCACCGACGACGATGATGAGGACGCCGAGAAAGCCGCCGAGGATATGGACGTGATGAGTGTGTCTCGTGACTCGCAACCGTCGGTGAAACGACTGCGATTCGATCTGGACATGCCGGCCGCCGAATACGACGACCTGCCCCTCAGCGAAGGCGTTACCTTGCCCGAGTGGGATTACCGGAAACGCGAACTGCAACCCGACCGCTGCTGTATTCTGCCCATGGAAGCTCGCCACTTGGGGGCGCCCGAGTTGCCAAGCCATCTTCGCCGCACGGCGAAACGTCTGCGCAACCAGTTTCAGGCACTGGTGCAGACCCGGATCTGGGAGCGCGGCCTGGCCGATGGATCCGAGGTGGACCTGGATGCCTACCTGCATTTCACCACCGAAAAAATGAGTGGCCATGTTGCTGCAGGCGACAATCTGTACCGGGAGTTTCGCAACGGCAACCGTGACCTGGCGTGCCTGCTGCTGGCCGATCTCTCGCTCTCGACCGACGCGGCGGTCAATGATGACGATCGGGTCATCGATGTTATCCGCGACAGCCTGCATCTGTTCACCGAAGCTCTCTCGGCCACCGGCGATCGGTTTGCCATTCACGGCTTCTCCTCGAAGCGTCGTGATCAGGTTCGGGTTCACAAGCTCAAGGGGTTCGATGAGCGCCCTGATGATCGCGTCAGGGGTCGAATCAATGCCATCAAACCCGGTTACTATACCCGCATGGGGGCAGCGATCCGTTACAGCGCCGACCTGCTTTCACGCCAGAGCGCAAGCCGGCAGTTGCTGTTGATCCTTACCGACGGAAAGCCGAACGACCTGGATAAATACGAAGGCCGTTACGGTATCGAGGATACCCGGGAGGCGGTGCGCGAGGCCCGTAAAAAAGGGCTGTTTCCGTTCTGTGTGACTATCGACCGCGAAGGGGGTGAGTACCTGCCCCATCTGTTCGGTCCGGACAGCTTCATCGTCATCCGCCGACCGGAAGAATTGCCGAAACACCTGCCCCTGCTCTACGCCCGTCTGACCGCCTCCTAACCCGGAAAATTCACGAATTCACCGCAAAGCTTCCGCTCCTGCTCACGCCCCTCACCTACATCCATGTAGGCGAAGACGCCAAGAGCGCAAAGATTCAATTGCTTATCGGCATACATAACCGAAAAACAACGGAAACGGCAGAACCGCGGCGATAATGCAGGATGCATTGCAACTAAAGCTTTGCGTCCTTGCGGTGAACAATCCGGGCTCAATACGTGTTTCGCGACAACGGCCCGGCCGGCGGCTTGCGCCGCTCCTGCGCCCACGGACTTGCGTGGAACCGGATCTGTTCGGTGCCGACCTTCGGCTGGCTCGCTATACTCGCTGGCAAAACCGGAGGCCACGGAATGGCGGGTCGCAAGGGCAAGGGAAAGCACACCGTACTCAAGGGTGTCGCGGCGTTTCTGCTGCTGACAGCGGCCGCGATCGTTGCCCTCATGCTGCTGATCGACGATGCGGACGTAGCCCGATTCGCCGAATCCCGGGTCGAGGAAGCGACGGGGCGCGCATTGGATATCGGTGATCTCGGGATCGACTGGGGATTGCCGACCCGCTTCAGGGTCTCGGACTTGCGCCTCGCGAACTCCGCCCGGGCGGAACAGCCGATGCTCGACATCGAACAGGCGAGGGTGACTATCGGACTATTACCGCTGCTTCGTGGCAAGGTCTTGCTGACCGATCTCCGAATCGACGAGGGGGTCCTGCGATTGACCCGTTCCGCGGAGGGTGTCACAAACTGGACCTTTGCCGGGCAGGATGGGGAAAGAGGGGCCGAGCTGCCGGTCGTTACCGGCGCGCGACTGAGTGATGTCGTGATTGAATACCGCGATCACACCCGGGACAGTGAGCGGTCGCTCGTGCTTGCCGAAGCATACCTGTCGAGCTATGACGATCGCGCCACCCTCGATATTCGGGGTACCCTTGACGGATTGCCGCTGCTTGCCAGCGCAGAGGGTGGGGACGTTACCGATCTGCAGACCCCGGGCGCGCGTTTTCCGCTCCGCGGCGAACTGGTCATCGCCGAGACCCGGCTGGAGGTCGACGGTGTTTTGACGGGCCGCGGGAGCGGCCAGTTCTTCGATACACACGTGGAACTTAGCGGCCCCGATCTGGGGCGTCTTTTTCCTATCGCCGGGATACCGGCCCCGCCCACCCCGCCTTATGCCATGAGTGGCCAGCTGCAACGGGAGGGTGCGCGGTTTGTTCTTACGGAGTTGCAACTGCGGGTGGGGGAGTCGGATCTGGAGGGTCGCATCGGTGTGGATTTTTCGGTCCATCCTCCGCAATTGAAGGGGCACCTTGCCGGAGAGCGTCTGGCGCCGACAGACATCGGTATGTTCCTGGCCGAACCCGAGAAAGAGGAGGAGCGGACGGAGATATTGCCTCGGGCGCGTATTCCCGAACAGAGGCTGCGGGCCCTTGGAGTCGATATCGAGCTGAAGGCCGGCGTGTTGGAAACTCCCATCATCCCCCTCCGTAACCTGGAACTGCTTATCCGCTTGCAGGACGGCCGCCTCACCCTTGACCCTCTTCGGGTGCGCATCGCGGGCGGTCAGGTGAAGGGCCGTGTACGATTCGATGCGGTCGGCCTGTCGGGGATGGGGCTGAATCTGGAGCTGCACGGCATCCAACTGGCGAAGCTTCTGCCGAAAATGGAACCGGTGAAGGCCACGCAAATCGTCATCGGTGGCCGCGTGCGTCTGGAGGGTGACGGGCCCACGATCGCCTCCGCCATCGGACATGGGAACGGGCGAATTGAACTGGTCGGCACCGGTGGACGGCTGGACAGTATCCTGGTGGCGGCGGCCGGACTGGATATTGCCAAGTTCCTGCTGGTCCGCGGCGAAGACGCCAGCACGCCCATTCGCTGCGCCATGGCCCTCTTTGATGTCGAAAACGGGATCGCCAGGGCGGAGACCGCTGTCGTCGATACCGAAGCCGCCGTGCTGATTGCCGAGGGATTGATTAACCTGCGGAGCGAAACCTTCAATCTGGAGGTGGCCTCCCGCGCCAAGGAGCCGAGTCCGCTCTACCTGAATCGGCCGGTAACCGTTCAGGGACCGTTTCGTGACCCCTCTTTTGAGGCAGTTGGCGACCCTGTTCCGGAGATCCTTGGATCAGCGGCGCTGGCGGCACTCTTTGGACCTGCGGCGGCTCTGGTTCCCTTTATCGAGGCCGGAGGGGCCGATGCGCGTGATTGTCGGGCGTTGATTGAGATGGTGGAGGAGGCCGGTTGAGTCCTTGTCTTATGCCTGGCAGCCTGGTGAAAAGGACGTGCGGTTTGGGAATCACTCTCCATCAGCGTCGGATGTTGACGGGGATGCGCCGCGGTCTGGCGGCCGTCGTGCTGTTGCTGGGATCGCTCAATCCCGCAGCAGCCGATGTCGATGTAAGGGCGGTGCTGCGTGTCTGGCTGCAAAATGACCAGGTGCCTGCCGAGGTGGCCCGGTTGACGACCTTTTCTTCCTGGCACGGTGTCTATTCCGCACGCCGCTACACACCCTTGTGGTTCGATGGCCGCGGAATCAACCCGCGTGCCCGCGAATTCCTGACCTGGCTGGCCAACGAGCGCCACGGGCTCGATTATGCCCGCACGCCCTATATCCCTCTTGGTGAAGTCTCTTCCGAGCGTATCGCCGCAGTCGAACTGCAACTCACGCATGCCCTGCTGGTGACCGCCTCGGAACTCTACCGGGGGCAAACCGATCCCTACAGGGTCGACCCCTCCTGGCATTGGCAGCGGGATCGCCTGGCACCGGAGCGGATCATCGAGTTGCTCGATGGTCAATCGGTGGCGACGGTGCTGGACGGCCTGGCACCGCAGGCAGCCGGCTACCGTCATTTGCGCCGCGCCCTTCTGGACTATCGGGCCGTAGCCCGGATGGGTGGCTTCCATTATCTGCTTCCCGGGGCGACTCCGAACCTGAAGCGGGGCGATCGCCAGCCGCGGGTCCTCACGCTTCGCCGCCGCCTGGCGCAGAGCGGCGACCTCTCCCCGGCACAACATCCGGACCCGGGATATTTCGATGGGCAAGTCGAGGCGGGCGTACGGCGTTTTCAGGTGCGGCACGGACTCCAGGTGGATGGTCGGGTGGGCCCGGAAACCCGGGCGGCCCTGAATGTGCCGGTCGAGGAGCGGCTTGCACAGATCCGGGCCAGCCTGGAGCGCTGGCGCTGGATGCCGCGTACCGAGGCGCAGCGCTCCGTGGTGGTGAATGTCGCCGGTTTTCGTCTCTCTTTTTACGAAGCCGATCGTGAACAGTTGAGCATGCGCATCATTGTGGGTCGCGCGGAGGAGGAGTGGGAGACTCCGGCCTTTACCTCATCGATTCGCTACCTGGTTCTCAATCCCGGATGGGTGGTGCCGGAGGCGATTGCCCGTGATGAACTGCTGCCGCGTATGTTGTCGGACCCGGCCTATTTCGTTAGACAGGGCATTCAGGCGTTCAAGGAGGGGCGCCCGGTGGAGTTGACCCGGGACGATGTCCTGGCTGTCCTGCGACTGGACAGGGAGGAACCGTTCCCCTATGTCCTTGAGCAAGAGCCCGGAAGCCGCAACGCCCTCGGGCAGATCAAGCTGGTGCTGCCCAATCGCTTTGCCATCTATCTTCACGATACCCCCGACCGTCACCTGTTCGCGCGCCGCGACCGGGCGCTGAGCCACGGCTGCATCCGGCTGGAAAAACCTTTTCTCCTCGCCGGCGCACTGCTCGATGACACCTGGGGGAGCGGACGCCTGCTCGAAGCTGCGGAGACAGGGGCGTGGAAAAAGATAATCCTGCCGGAGCCGGTGCCGGTTTACTTTGTCTATCAGACCACCTGGGTCGATTCCGAAGGCCGGGTACAGTTCCGGGACGACATCTACGGTCGAAACCGGAAGCTCATAGCAGCTTTGCAGGGTGAACCATTCGGATTCATTACCAACGTGAACTGATTCGTTGACGCTGATCGTCATTTGCGGTTTGATTCCCCCTGAATCCGGATTAGAGGGGAAAAATGCCAAACCGTATCCAGCGGAATCGGGTGGACCGTGGCCGACGCGGTCTGCTGAAGGCCGCGGCCGCATGTGCGACGACGGTTATCACGCCACCGGTTTTTTCAGCCACGGCAATTTCGGCGCGCGAGGAAAACGTGCGGGAGTTGGCCTTCTATGGCCTGCATACCGGTGAATCCCTGCGTACGCCTTATTGGGAAGAGGGTCACTACCTTCCTGAGGCCCTCGAGGCCGTCGATTTTATCCTACGCGATCACCGCAGTAGCGAGGTCAAGCGCATCGACCCGGGACTGCTCGATCTGCTTTGGGCCATGCAGCAACGGGTTCCGGGGCAGGGGACCTTCCACGTGATCTCGGGTTACCGTTCCCCGAGCACCAACGAGGCACTGCGCGCTGCTTCAGGAGGTATCGCCAAGTACAGCCTGCATAAGGTGGGAAAGGCCATCGACATCCGCCTCCCGGGTACCCCGACCCGACGGCTCAAACAAGTCGCTGTGGTCCTGAAACGGGGCGGCGTGGGCTACTACCCGGAATCCGACTTCGTGCATGTGGACACCGGCCGCGTCCGCTACTGGTAGGGCGCATTCTCGACGTAGCACCTTCCTTCCCAAGCCGAAAGATTTCAGAGCACTCCACCCTCGCCTGGGGCACATTCAAATGCGCCGGCTCCGGTCGTTAGCGGAACGGTGCATTTGAAGAATGCACCCTACGTAGGGCGCATTCTGACGTGCCACCCGGTCTCCGTAGGGCGCATTCTTGACGTTGAAACTTCCTTTCCATAAAACCGATTAATTGTGAGAACGCACCAATCCCCGCCTGGGGCACATCCAAATGCGCCAGCTCCGCTCATAGCCGAAACGGTGCATTTAAAGAATGCACCCTACGGGACAAGGCGCATTCTCGGCGTACAACCCCGTCTCGGTAGGGCGCATTCTCGACGTTGCACCTTCTTCCATAAAACCGATCGATTTCCAGCGTGCACCACTCTCGCCCCGGGGCACATCCAAATGCGCCGTCTCCGACCTCTCCGGAACCGCACATTTGAAGAATGCACCCTACGCCAACCGTAACTCCGTTAGGGAGGCGCGTGCGTCACCTCCGTCAATGTCGGGGATGATCTCGATCTCCAGTGCCGTCATACCGTCGAGTTGAGTCTGTAACTCCTCCTCTTCACGTTCGGTGGTCGGCGGGCTGAAATTGTATTGCTGGCGGATAATCTCGCGGTAGGTGTGTCCGCCGCTGGTTGACCAGCGCACTGCGAACTCCTGCGTACGAGCGATGTCATGCTCCTCGAACACCAGGCGTATGCGCTGTACCCGTCGCGGTTCATCGAAGAGTAGCCGCACCGTTTGCGGTCCCGGCGCTTCGGCGCGCCAGCCGTCCCCTCCCGGTGGGGCCAGGGCGTTTTCGATCGGGTACTGCGGGTCCTCCGAAGTCAGCTCGGCACGCGCAATCCGTTCGAGGTCCAGCCAGCCTTCGGCCTCAGTCGATGAAGGGCGGGCCTGCCGATCGATAATACGTTTGCGCATGGGGCTCTCCTGTCGGTTATCGTTTCGAGTCTAGCAGCCCGTCGGACCGGAATAATCGACCCGGTACGCTCCTGCACTCTCCGGTTTTCATGTAGGTCGGCCTTCAGGCCGTCACCATGACGGGCTGAAGCCCGACCTACAGGTGCTTTGGCGTGAAACTTCAGGCAAGAGGGGCACAAAGGTACACGGCAACTGCCTGTCGGCTACTCAAGTCCCAACTGACGCCGGGCTGCGATGGTGATCGACTGGCGAACACCGCGATAGCCCCTCCACGGGTCTTCCTCCGGCCTCGTCAGCCGCTCGGCGATGTTGTGGACATTCCACTGATCCGGTCGGAGGGCGAGCGTCAGTTCGTCCCAGGCGATAGGTGTCGCCACCGGGGCGCCCGACCTGGCGCGGGTGCCATAGGGGGTAATGGCGGTTGCGCCCCGGGTGTTGCGCAAATAGTCGATAAACAGCTTGTCCCGCCTGGCCCGCTTCGAGGGGCTGACGGTATAGCGATGTGGAGCACCATTGACCAGACCCTCCGCTACCGCCTTGGCGAAGGCTTTCACTTCCCTCCATCCGTGCCGGCGGATGAGGGGCACCACCACGTGCAGGCCCTTGCCGCCGGTGGTCGTCAAAAAGGAGCTGAATCCGAGCTCCTGTAAACGCGAGCGGATCGCCAGCGCTGCGTCGACGACGGCCCGCCATTCAAGACCCTCATCGGGATCCAGGTCGAAAATCACCCGATCCGGGGCTTCGGTCCGGTCGGCGCGTGCGCCCCAGGTGTGGATCTCCAGTACACCCATCTGGACCAGACCAATCAGTCCTTCGAGGTCGTCCACGAACAGGTAGGCTTCCTTCCCTTCTTTCTCGGGGATCATTACACGCCGAATCGCCTTGGGGATGTTGCCCTCGGCGTGTTTCTGAAAAAAACACTCTTCATGGAGACCTTCGGGGCAGCGCAACAGGGTAAGAGGACGCCCGGCCAGCCAGGGCAAAATCCGGTCAGCCACCGTTTGATAGTAATGGGCAAGATCGCGCTTGGTCAGGCCCTGCCCCGGATAGAGTACCTTGTCCGGGTTGGAGAGCTTCAGGCCCTCGATGCGATCGTTCAGCAGGCGAGGAGAGGGTTGCTCCTGCGCAGGCGCAGTCGAGGAGGGCGAAAGCCGCTCTGGGGCCTCGCGTCGCACCTCGGTGGGGGGCTTGTCTTCTCTCAGTCCCTGATAGGAAGGGGTGCGCAATATTCCCTCGCGCGTCCATTCGGCGAACTGTACCTCGGCCACCAACTCGGGCCGCACCCAGTGCAGGTGGCGGCTGCTGCGTGGCAGACCCATCGTGAAGGGGGGCTCCGACTGCTCAAGCGGCCGAAGCCGGTCATGCAGGTCCCGCAGTGTCGCTTCGGTGAAGCCGGTTCCGACCTTTCCTACGTAGCGAAGGCTCCCGTTCTCATAGACCCCCAGAAGCAGCGCGCCTAGCCCCTTTCGGCCCCCCGTCGGATCGGTAAAGCCACCGATGACGAACTCCTGCTGAAGCAGACACTTGATCTTCCGCCAGTCGCCGCCGCGGCCGCTTCGATAAGGCGCGTCGACGCGCTTGGCCAGCGTACCCTCCAGTCCGTGGGCGCACGCCTGTTCATAGAAGACCGTTCCATGGCCGGTAATGTGATCGGCATAGCGAAGCAGAGAGGCGCCACTGCCGACCCGCTCCAGCATCCGCTTCAGGTCAAGTTTGCGCTCTTTCAGTGGCCGGTCGCGAAGGTCCAGTCCATCCAGGTAGAGCAGGTCGAACACGAAGTAGACCAGCTCCTCCTCATGCCCCTTGCTCAAGGCCTCCTGCAGCCCCTGAAAGCTGGTCCTTCCATCCGGGAGCAGGGTGCAGATCTCCCCGTCCAGCCAGGCGTTCTGGATCGGCAGGTCGGCCAGAGCCGCAGCGATCGAACCGAACTTGCCGGTCCAGTCCTTGCCGTTGCGGCTGATCAGCCGGACATTGCCGGCATCGAGGCGGGCGAGAATACGATAGCCGTCGAATTTGATTTCATGCAGCCACTGCTCCCCTTCGGGAGGGTTGTCGGTCAGCCGGGCGAGTTGGGCGTCCATCGCGGCTGGCAAAGGGACCGGTCTGCCCTCCATTTCGGGAAACAGCGCCCCGTGCCCTGAATCGGAGTGCCAGAGGTGGTCACGGCCCTGCGCAATTTGCTCCAGGCTGCGTCCGGACGCTACGCTTTGATTCTCTTCGGCGTCACTCCAGTAGCTCCCGGCCTCGTCATCATCGGACTTGATGAGCAGCCAGTTGCGGCTCTCCTTGCCGCCGGTACGGACCAGCGACCAGCGGCCCCTCAGTTTCTCTCCAGCGAGTCGAAAGCTGAGATGGCCCCGACGCCAGGCAGTCTCGGCATCACCTTCCGGCTGCCAGCTGCCGCGATCCCAGAGCAGGACCGTGCCGGCACCGTATTCTCCCTTGGAGATCACGCCCTCGAAGTCACCGTAATCGAGGGGATGATCTTCCGTTTCCACTGCCAGACGCCTGTCGGACGGATTGGGACTCGGTCCCTTGGGGACCGCCCAGCTCTTCAGTACGTCTCCAATCTGCAGACGAAAGTCGTAGTGCAGTCGCCGCGCCGCATGTTTCTGAACCACGAACAGCGGACCTTCGCCGCCCGAAGTGGGCTCTTCTCCACCCGGCTCCGGCGTGCGTTCGAAATTCCGTTTGTGGCGATATTTTTCCAGTGCCATGGTCAGATTGGATAGCAAGGGAAGATTGGCAGGATCTCTCCTGTCACTGCGAGCCGTCCTGCTGCGCAGGCCTGAATCAATGAAGAAAGTTGTCATTGCGAGCCGTACCCGCCGCTGCGCGGCCCCGAATCAATGACGAACTCTTAGGTGTCATTGCGAGGAGCCCCAGCGACGCGGCAATCTCGATGTTGCGGAGTACCAGACTGCTTCGTCGCTGGGGCTCCTCGCAGTGACAGAAGCGGAAGTTCTTCAGGAGGAGCCTCGGCGACGCGGCAATCCCGGTGTTGGCAGGAGAGATTACTTCGTCGCTTAGGCTCCTCGTAATGACAGCAGAGGCAAGTTCTTCAGGAGGAGCCCCAGCGATGCGGCAGTTTCGCTGTTTGCGACACAAGATTATTCGTGGCCTCCGGCTCTTCCTGAAGAACTAACGATTCACCCCTTGAATTTCGAACCACGGAGCGCACGGCGGAGAAAAAGCCGAACACCTTGTTTTACCCCGTGGTCCCCGTGGTTACCAGTTCATCACCGATTCGGGGCTGCGGAGCGGCAGGTGGACTCGCTCTCAGGCCCGTTTTCGGGGTCGTTTGGGTGCGGTTTTCTTGCCGCGCTCCTTCTCCGTCTCCTCGACGCTCTTTTTGAGCAGAGACATGAGGTCGACGACCTCGGCACGGCGGCGTTCGGGAGGGGGTGGTCCGATACCGATCTCGTGGGTCTTGCCGGTGCGAACCTTTTCGTCGATCAGGCGCAGGATATCTTCCCGGAAATCGTCATGGTACTTCTCCGGCTGCCATTCGCCGGCCATGCCCTCGACCAGCCGTTCGGCCATCTCGATCTCTCGGTCGGATACGCCGTAAGCCTCCATGTCTTCGGCCGGCAGGTTGAAATCGCCCGGTTTACGCAGCTCGTAATCGTAGCGCAGCATCTCCAGGACCAATGCGTTTTCCACCGGCACCAGGGCTGCCAGATACTGACGGGTCCGCAGTACCACCCGCGCGATCCCCACCTTCCCGGTGCGCCGGAGTGTCTCCCGCAGGAGGATGTAACCCTTCTCCGCACGCTTCTGCGGCTCCAGGTAATAGGGCTTATCGAAGTACATGAGCGGAATGCCGTCGCCCTCGACAAAATCGATGATCTCTACGGTCTGGGTCGCTTCGGGATTGGCCTGTTTGAGTTCGTCGTCGGAGACAAGGACGTACTCGCCCTTCTCGTATTCGTAGCCCTTGACGATCTCACCCCGGGGTACCTCTTCGCCGGTGTTTTTGTTCACCAGCCGGTACCCGATCGGAGAGAGGTTGCGTTTGTCCAGCTGATGAAAATGGATATCGTCCCGCTGTTCGCCCGAGTAGAGGGAGACCGGGACATTGACCAGGCCGAAGCTGATGCTGCCTTTCCAGATTACCCGTGACATCACGAATCCTCCCGCTGCGGCTCGCAGCAGCCCGCGCACTGGACCGGTTCAACATACGGCTCATGCAGTTCACCACACCGTTCACAGGCGATCAGCGGCGGCGTCCCGGTATATCGACACCCCTGTGCCTTACAGGCCGGGTCATCACACCACCCGCAATGGTAAGGGCATACCCTCATTGCACACTCGCCTCGCCTGGTTTCCTTTCGGTAAGGATAGTTCGGACGGCGCCGGATGCAGCCGTGAGTCGGGGCCCGAGGCCCGAGGCCCGCGGGCAGTCCCTTGGGCGGGTGCGTGTCCAGCGTTTAGGGTCCGGCTACGTTATAATAGCGTCTCCTTCAATGCTGATCCGACATGACCCAACCCGAACCGTGTTCAAGCCTCTGCCGTCGTTGCGGGATCCGCGACAGCGTCCTCTTCGGCAGTCTCGATGACAGGGATCTGCTGCTCATCCAGAACGCCATCGATGAGGGAGGCCCGAACCGGGCATCACTCCCTGGCGGCTAACATTGAAACAGCGGGGGCGCTCGGCGCTTTCCCCTCTTTACCCATTCCTGGAGCAACGAAATGAAGATCGCAGTGACCAGTCAGAACTTTCGCACCGTCACCGGGCACGCCGGTAAAACACGGCGGTTCCTGGTCTATGATTCCCAAGTGGAAGGCGAACCCGACGAGATACAGCGTATCGATCTTCCCAAGGGCATGGCCTTTCACGACTACCACGGAGATGACCCGCACCCCGTCGATGTGGCCGACGTGATCATCACCGGCGGCTGCGGTCAGGGTTTTGTGAACCGCATGGCCGCGCGCGGCATTCGTGTGGTCGCGACCTCCGAGACCGACCCGATGAGGGCCGTCAAGGCCATCGTCCATGGTGAACCGCTACCACCGCCTGAGCCGCACGCGCATTGATCCGAAAAAATGCGGAGCTCGTAAAAGAGGCAGGGCCCCTTTGCGAACTCCGCGTTAGCGCTCCCGCTTTCAGGTCGTAGCACTTGATACGCATTTCAAAATGGGATTCACCGGCTTCCCTTCTCTCTCGGGCACCATTTCGGCACACCTATTTCACCAGACTACTTCTTGAGCCGGGTCACGCCCATTGCCAATAAATCAACCGATCGAAGTGTCGCGCAGAAAACTACGGGGCAGCGAAAATCCAGAGACTCCCACCGATCATGAAGAGCCATCCGACCCCCGGGTGAAATGCTGCGCGCCAGAGGCCTATGCGGGGAACAAATCCGACTCCGTGAATAAAGCCAGCAGCGATACCCCACAGCAACAGCATCAAGGCGCCGTGGCGGATCGCGCCGGCGGTCTCGGCAATCGCGCGCGGGAAGACGAGAACGAGGCCGCTCAGCGCAATGGCCATTAGCAGAGACCCCGTTCGGGCCCAGAGGGGATTGGGGTAAGGGACGCGGCTGCGGCCGCGCCCCCGCTCAGGGGAATTCATCATATCGGGCTTAGTCCGGTTCGGAACCGGCGAGTTCGGACTCCAGCCACATGACGTTCAGCGCCCCCAGGGTCAACGCCAGCAAAACCCCGAGAATCCAGGCGAAATACCACATTTCAAACCTCCTGATGGGCCGCGGTGCCGCGAAAGGCTGCCGTCGCTTTGCACCTCCGCGGCACCGTTTTGGTTGAGTTAGTAAGCGTCATAGTTGTGCTCGCGGATGAACTCCACGGTGGTTCTTCCCCACAGCGCCCTGTAACACCAGACGGTGTAGGCCAGGATGATGGGCACAAAGATCACCGCGGCCCAGAACATTACCGTCAGCGTCAGATGACTGGAGGGGGCATCCCACATCGTCAGCGAAACATCGGGTACGGTGATGGAGGGCATGATGAACGGGAACATGGAGAAGCCCGCCGTGAAAATGATGCCCGACATCGAAGCCGCGCTGGAGGTGAATGCCAGACCCGGACGCTTGGCGCCCGCCATCAGGATCGCCCCCAGTGCACCGACAAAACCCAGCATCGGCGCGAGGATCATCCAGGGATAACGACCGTAGTTGGCCATCCAGGCCCCTTCCGCCTGCACCACCTCTTTGGCCAGCGGATTCGGCAGCGCATCGGTGGCCGGCATGGAGACGATCTCGTAGCCGGGAATCCCCAGGGCCAGCCAGATGCCGGCAACACCAAAGGAGACGATCACCGCCGAACCGGCCACCATCACCGTCTTGCGGGCACGGGCCTCGATGGGTTGGCCCGCACGCAGTTGCAGCCAGGTGGCGCCGTGCATGATTAGCATCGACAGGCTCACGACACCCGCCAGCAGCGCGAAGGGACGCAGCAACCCGAAGAATGAACCGGTGTAGGTGGGCCGCAAAAACGTGTCGTACTCGAACGGCACGCCCAGGATCAGGTTGCCGAAGGCCACCCCGAACAGCAGGGCCGGCACTGCGCCGCCCACGAATAGGCCCCAGTCCCAGGCGCTGCGCCATCGCGGGTCCTCCACCTTGGAGCGATAATCAAAACCCACCGGCCGGAAGAACAGCGCGAACAGCACCAGCAGCATGGCAACATAGAAGCCCGAGAAAGCCGCCGCGTACACCGCCGGCCAGGCCGCGAAAATAGCCCCTCCGGCGGTGATGAACCACACCTGGTTGCCGTCCCAGTGCGGGCCGAGCGTATTGATAATCACCCGGCGCTCCTCATCGCTCCGGCCCAGGAACGGCAGCAGTGCACCGGCACCCATGTCGAAGCCGTCAGTGATGACGAAGCCGATCAGCAGCACGCCGACCAGCAGCCACCACACCAGTTTCAATGTCTCGTAATCCAGAATCATTGTTCAGACCTCGTTATTGGACGCGGAGGTCGCAAAGAGAACTCGTTCAACGCGGCGTGCTCTGCGCCTCTGCGCTCTTTGCGTTTATTCCACATGCGTTTGCATTGGCTGCGGGATCAGACCGGCGCCGCCGCCCATCGGTGCTGCCGCCGCTCCGACCTCGAAGTGGTAGCGACCGGTGTGCAGCGCGGAGGGACCGAGGCGGGCGTACTTGAACATCAGGTACATCTCGATCACGAGCAGCAGGGTGTAGAAGCCGATGAATCCGGCCAGGGAGAACCACAGGTCGCCCGTTCCCAGGGTGGAGGTGGATAGGTGGGTCGGCAGCACCTCGCCGATGGACCAGGGCTGGCGCCCATACTCGGCCACGAACCAGCCGAGCTCACAGGAGATCCAGGGCAGCGGGATGCTGTAGAGCGCCGCCTTTAGCAGCCACTGTTTGCGGCCGGCATCGCGCTTGGCGCAGTAGAGGAAGGAGAGCCCGAACAGGAGGATGAACCAGAAGCCCAATGCCACCATGAGGCGGAAGCTCCAGAACAGCGGTGCCACCTGCGGGATGGTGTCGTCCACGGCCATGAGGATCTGCTTTTCCGTGGCATCCACCACCTCCGGCGTGTACTTCTTCAGCAGCAGTCCGTACCCCAAGTCGTCCTTGATCGCGTTGAAGCGCGCTTTGGTGGCCTCATCGGTCTGCCCACTGCGCAGCTTCTGCAGCAGGCCGTACGCCTCCATGCCGTTGCGAATGCGGGACTCATGCTGCACCTTGAGGTCCTTCAGGCCGGTTACCTCTTCATCGACCGAGCGGGTGGCGATGAGGCCGAGGGCCCAAGGAATTTTCACCGAGTAGTCGGTGGTCTCGTTCTCCTGGTCGGGGATGCCGAACAGGGTAAAGCCGGCCGGTGCCTCCTGGGTCTCCCACTCGGATTCAATGGCGGCCAGCTTCACCTTCTGGACATCGCCCAGCTCGTAGCCGGACTCGTCGCCCAGGATCACCACCGAGAGGGAGGAGGCGAGCCCGAAGGCGGCGGCCACCGCAAACGAGCGCCTGGCGAACTCCAGATCCCGCCCCTTGAGCATGTAATAGGCGGAGATACCCAGCACGAACAGCGCGCCGGTGACGTAGCCTGCCGAAACGGTATGCACGAACTTGACCTGCGCCACCGGATTGAGCAGCACCTCGGCAAAGGAGGTCATCTCCATGCGCATGGTCTCGAAGGAGAACTCCGAACCGACCGGGTTCTGCATCCAGCCGTTGGCCACCAAAATCCATAGCGCGGACATATTGGAGGCGAAGGCCGTCAGGAAGGTGACCATCAGATGCTGGCGCCGCGAAAGCCGCTCCCAGCCGAAGAAGAACAGGCCGATGAAGGTGGACTCCAGAAAGAAGGCCATCAGCCCTTCAATGGCCAGCGGGGCACCGAAGATATCACCCACATAGTGGGAGTAGTAGGCCCAGTTGGTGCCGAACTGGAACTCCATGGTGATGCCGGTGGTGACCCCCAGCGCAAAGTTGATACCAAACAACTTGCCCCAGAATTTGGTCATATCCTTGTAGATGGTTTTGCCGGTCATCACATAGACCGACTCCATGATCACCAGGATAAAGGACAGCCCAAGGGTCAACGGGACGAACAGGAAGTGGTACATCGCCGTGATTGCAAACTGCAATCGCGACAGGTCGACGACATCTGCACCAATCATGCCGGGTTACCTCTGATTATATGCATGGTGGAGTGGACTGCTGTTGGGCTTGCGCGGAGCTCGGTAGCCGGTCCCTTTTCAATGCGATCGATTTCCGTGATCGGGAGCCGCGGTTCCGATGCTCCACGGAAAAAGGCAAACCAGAGTGCGGTGATGAAAGCGAGTTTCAACAGCAGCACCACCGTGATTTCCTTCACCAGCGGATTGCTGAACATAAGGTCCTCCCGAAGAGCGAAACGGCCGGACACGGCTCCTGCCGCCTCAAGGTCAAGAGCGCGAGAGGCGAGGGGGATCCGGCAAGAGCCGGGGCCGGTCCTATGATTGAGCAACCATTGTGCCAACCATCACATTTTCAATCTCCGAGGGTCTTCTGACTCCAAACTGCCACCTAAAACAATTGATATAAATCAAGTTTTGAAGTTTTCCCAATGTTTTTAGGGCGTTGATGGAGGAGGCGGAAGCGATTGTGCTTGTGTCAAATCTGGCATTTCTGAGAGAATGCCTGTCATTCACGTCACTCTGGGGTTTGGTTCATGAGCGAGAGGGTCCCGGCCGAAGTGGTTTCAATAATCGATTCCTTCGGCGAACCGGCTGTGATCATTGCCCGCGATTACCGCATTCTGGCGGCGAACGGGGCCTACAAGAAGGAGTATGGCGACCCGGGACCAAGCGGCGAGTCGCTCTGCTACCGTATATCCCACCATTATCAGCTCCCCTGCGATCAGGCCGGCGAGAGCTGTCCCCTCAAGGCGTGTCGGGAAACCGGTCTGCCCCAGCGCGATCTGCACCTGCACCACACGCCCTCCGGCGAGGAGCACGTGGAGGTGGAGATGATGCCGGTCCGGGGGGAAAGCGGCGAGCCGAACTTCTATCTGGAGATCATGCATCACAGCTGCCTGGCCAGTTCCGACCCGACCGATAGCGGGCTGGTAGGGCGTTCATCGCCTTTCAACCGGGTGCTGGAGCTGGTGCGGCGGGTTGCCCCTTCCGACGCGGCGGCCCTGCTGCTGGGCGAGTCCGGTACCGGCAAGGAGCTGGTTGCCCAGGCCGTGCATGATGCCAGCAGCCGTGCCAAAGGTCCCTTCGTGCCGGTGGAGTGCTCGGGGTTGACCGAAAGCCTGTTCGAAAGCGAGTTGTTCGGCCACGAAAAGGGCGCCTTTACCGGTGCCCAGGTCCAGAAGATCGGTCTGGTCGAGGCGGCGCGCGGCGGGACGCTGTTCCTGGACGAGATCGGCGATGTGCCTCTCTCGCTGCAGGTAAAGCTGCTGCGGCTGCTGGAGACCAGAACCTACCGGCGGGTGGGGGGAATCGAGCCCCATAAGGCCGACTTCCGGCTGGTCTGTGCCACTCACCGTGGACTGAAGAAGATGGTCGAGGCAGGGGAGTTCCGAAGTGACCTCTTCTACCGCCTCAACGCCTTCCCGATCGTCCTTCCCTCGCTGCGCGAACGGGTCGAAGACCTGCCGCTGCTGTGTGAAAACCTGCTTCGCCGCGTGAACATCGGGCGCACCCTGACGCTCTCCGCGGAGGCCCTCGACTATTTGCGCGCCTATGACTTCCCGGGGAACATCCGCGAGTTGCGCAATATTCTGGAGCGCGCTGCACTTTTGGCCGACGGGGACGTAATCCTCCCGGATCACCTCCCGGAGGAGTGCCGGAGCGGTATGCAGCGATCGGTCTCGGGACCGATGCCCAACGAGATCATTCCGCTCGACGAAATGGAGCGCCGCTACATGGGCTGGTCCGTCGCCCGTTTCGAGGGAGACAAGCGCGACCTGGCCGCGCGCCTGGGAGTTAGTGAGCGAACCCTCTACCGGAAGCTCCAGGACCTCAAAATGCTTGACCAAGCGGAGCAGTGATGCACCTGCTTGCCGCCATTTCGCCCCACGGCTTTGGGCATTTGGCCCAGAGCGCGGCCGTTTTGAACGCACTCCGGGCACGCTACCCGGAACTGCGGCTGACACTTCGTACCGCGCTGTCACGTGCCGTTCTCGAGCGTCGCATCGACGGCCCCTTCGAGCTGCAGGTTGCCACCGACGATTTCGGCATGGTGCAGCACGATGCACTGGAGGTGGACGTCGAGGCCAGTGCACAGCGCTATGGCGGATTCCACCGGCAGTGGGATGAGCGGGTCGACCGTGTGGCGGGAGAGCTGCGAGAGGTCGCCCCCAATCTCGTTCTGGCGGATATTCCTTACCTTACCTTGGCGGGTGCCGAGCGGGCGGGGCTCCCCTCCGCGGCGATGTGCTGCCTCAACTGGGCGGATATCTATCGGCACTACTGTGGAGACCGACCCGAGGCGGGACCTATCCTCGGGCAGATGGAGGTTGCCTATAACAGTGCCGATCTGTTTCTGCGCACCGAACCCTCCATGCCGATGGGGTTTCTCGATAACGCCCGCGACATCGGGCCGATCATGGCGCCGGGCCGTAATCGACGCCCGGAACTCGACCACGCCTTCAACACCGGAGGCGATAAACTCGTTCTCGTTGCCGTAGGTGGCATCCACCTGCGGCTGCCGGTCGAGCAGTGGCCACGTATCGAAGGTGTGCGCTGGCTGGTGCAGCGCGGCTGGCAGGTTGAACACCCCGACGCGATCCCCTTCGAGGACCTGAATCTGCCATTCACCGACCTGGTCGCCTCATGCGACCTGCTGATCACAAAGCCGGGTTACGGCAGCTTCACCGAAGCCGCCGGAAACGGCATCCCCGTTCTCTACATCCCCCGCCCCGACTGGCCCGAATCACCTTACCTTGAGCAGTGGCTCACCCAGAACGGAAGCGCCGAACCCCTGTCGCCGCAGTCCTGGAAATCGAACCAATTCAGGCAAGCCGTCCTGCGGTCACTGCAGGCCGGCCGCCACCCCCCGGTTCCCGCCACCGGCATCGGGCAGGCGGTCGACGAACTGGAGAAGCGGATCGCAACCGACCCGTAGGGCGCATTCTCAACACGCCGCCACAACTGTCCGCAGCCGATGATTTTGAAGGATGCACCCCACGATCCGCAGGCACCTTTATAATGCGCCATCCGGTCCTCCCCCTCCCCGCAGGAGGCGCGCCCCCGCGGCGATTCCCGCCAACTCCTCCGGCTTTGCAATTCGTGCTTAAACCCTAAAGAATGATGCTTTGGCTAATCACTCGATTGCCGAGCATCAGGGTAGACCGCTGCCTATGTATGCATCGTTTGCAAATGGACAAGTTCAATGGATGACCTGACACCAAGCGACCTCAAAAGCGTTTTACATTCGAAACGCGCTAACCTCTACTATCTCCAGCACTGTCGCGTACTAGTAAACGGTGGACGAGTCGAATACGTCACCGATGAAGGGCGGCAGTCGCTATATTGGAACATCCCTATCGCCAACACCACATCCCTGCTCTTGGGGACCGGCACATCGATAACTCAGGCCGCCATGCGCGAACTGGCCAAGGCGGGTGTATTGGTGGGATTCTGTGGTGGTGGTGGCACGCCGCTTTTTAGTGCAAACGAAGTGGATGTCGAAGTTGCCTGGTTCACTCCGCAAAGCGAATACCGACCAACCGAATATCTGCAGAATTGGGTCCGGTTCTGGTTCGATGACGGACTACGGTTGGAAGCAGCCAGGGCTTTTCAGTATGCCCGGCTGCAGCGCCTTGAGTCACACTGGCTAAAAAGTCGGGCTCTGCGGGATGCGGGCTTCGAGGTGCAGGGAAGCACCTTGGGGCCACAGCTTGAAAGTACCCGCGCCGGTATTGCCGCCTGCCCTACTACGATGGATCTCCTGACTCTTGAAGCGCGCCTTACCAAAGACCTGTTCAAGATTGCTGCACGGACCATGGGTTACGGTGAGTTTGTCCGCGCCAAGAAGGGTACCGGCACCGATCCAGCTAATCGTTTTCTCGATCACGGCAACTATCTGGCCTATGGCTTGGGCGCAACGGCCACCTGGGTACTGGGCGTGCCGCATGGCCTGGCAGTATTGCACGGCAAAACCCGTCGTGGCGGTTTAGTGTTCGACGTGGCGGATTTGGTGAAAGATGCCGTTATTTTGCCCCAGGCGTTTATTTCTGCCATGGCCGGTCATGACGAGCAGGAGTTCCGGCAAGCCTGCATTGAAGGCTTAACACGCAATGAATCGCTGGATTTCATGATCGATACGATCAAGCGGATCGCGACAGATGTCGGGGGGCGGGCCGTATGAACGTTCTGCTGGCCTCCCAGTGCAGCAAGAATGCCCTTACCGAAACACGGCGGATCCTCGACCAGTTTGCTGAGCGCCGCGGCGACCGTACCTGGCAAACCCCAATCACCCAGCAGGGCCTGGAAACTCTGCATCGCATGTTGCGAAAAACGGCTCGCAAGAATACCGCGGTGGCTTGTCACTGGATACGCGGGAAAGACCATAGTGAGCTTCTCTGGATTGTCGGCGATGCCAGGAGATTCAATGCTCAGGGGGCCACCCCGACCAATACGACAGCACGTGATGTACTCAGAAGCCGGGATGAAAACGACTGGCATACCGCCGAGGAGATCCGGCTCCTGGCGACGCTTGCGGCGCTGTTTCATGACTTCGGTAAGGCAAACCAAGCCTTTCAGAAAAAGTTGGCCCCGGCCAGCAGCAAAAAGCCAATTGCTGACGCCTACCGGCATGAATGGGTCTCGTTGCGGCTGTTCGAGGCCTTTGTCGGAGAGGACAGCGATGATGTCTGGTTGCAGCGGCTAGCCGGGTTGACCAAGGGGCAGGGCAAAGGCGTGCTGGACCGGTTGTCGCGAGACAGAATGGATCGCGGCCTTCTCGGACCGTTCGAAGCATTGCCATCGTCAGCACCTTTGGCACACGTTGTCGGGTGGTTGATTGTCAGCCATCACCGTCTACCGACTCAGGTGAAGGGTTCCCCCATCCGCTCCCAGCTTTTGGTCAACCTCCCCGAAGAGATTCAAGACACATGGAGCGGACTGCAGTTCGACGCCTCGGAAAAGGCCATCGCGGAGTGCTGGCGGTTCAGAAAAGGCACGCCATTCGACAGCCATCACTGGCGCATTCACGCGGCCAAAGTCGCTAACAGAATCCTCCAGCGACCTACAATGCTGCAGTCACAATGGCGGGATGATCCTTATGTGTTGCACCTCTCCCGCATGGCCCTGATGCTGGCCGACCACTACTACTCCGCCCAACCCAGCCACAAGCGGTACGGAAGCCCGGAGTACCCGCTTTTCGCCAATACCGACCGTGGTACAGGCGCCCTCAAGCAGCGACTTGATGAACACCTGATCGGTGTCGAGGTCAGTGCCAGCCGAATTGTCCGGGCGCTGCCCCGATTAGCACAACGGCTTCCCCGTATCGCCCGGCACAAGGGTTTCCGGCAGCGCAGTCGGAATCCGGCTTTTCGTTGGCAGGATCGCGCCTTTGATTTAGCGACCGGCATTCAGTCCCGCACTGCTCGCCAGGGCTTCTTTGGCGTCAACATGGCCTCCACAGGGGCCGGCAAGACGCTGGCCAATGGGCGAATACTCTATGCCCTTGCCGATCCGCAACAGGGAGCCCGCTTCAGTATCGCCCTGGGACTTCGGACTCTGACCTTGCAGACCGGTGACGCCTACCGGAAGCGGCTCGGACTGGGCAGTGATGATCTGGCGGTGCTTGTTGGTGGAGCCGTTCGGAAACTTCATGAGCAGCAGCGCCAAGAAGAGGAGACTCGGCTATCGACGCTGGGTGCTGAATCCAGCGCCGATCTGTTGCCCAAACAGCACTTCGTGCATTTCGAGGGAAGCCTGGAGGATGGCCCACTGAACCGCTGGCTGGGTGATAACGTGGAGGCACGGAAACTTCTCAATGCCCCCATTCTGGCCTGCACTGTCGATCACCTGATCCCGGCCACCGAGGGCACCCGTGGCGGCCGTCAAATTGCTCCGATGTTGCGTCTTATGAGTTCGGACCTGGTGCTGGACGAACCGGACGACTTCGATACCAACGATTTGCCCGCCCTGACCCGACTGGTTCATTGGGCCGGGCTGTTGGGCAGTCGCGTCCTGCTCTCATCAGCAACGCTCCCACCCACTCTGACTCAGGGGCTGTTCCAAGCCTACCTGGAGGGACGGCGTAGCTATCAACGCAACCGGGGCATACCGGGAGAACCTCTCGACGTCTGTTGCGCCTGGTTTGACGAGTTCAACGCAGATACCAGCAATCATTCTGCCCGGGATAGTTATGCCTTGGCTCATCGGACCTTTGTCGATGGGCGCCTCCGCCGACTGGCGCAGACAGAGATGCGCCGAAAGGCGGTTATCAAGCCACTTTCGATTGCCCACGCCAAGGAGCGGGAAGAGGTCACGGCAGAGTTGGCGCCCCATCTACGTGACTACATTCATGAGCTTCACGATCGGCACAATACGCCCGACCCAAAAACCGGAAAGCGGATTAGTTTCGGACTCATCCGAATGGCTAATATCGGGCCCCTAATCGAAACCGCTCAAGCCCTATACCGCCTGGGCGCCGAGGAGGGTCATCGTATTCACCTCTGTGTATATCATTCACAGCATCCGCTATTGGTCCGCACCGGCATCGAAAACCGATTAGACCGCCTCCTGAACCGAGCAGAACCCGACGCGGTACTCGAAGAACCCGCGGTTCGCGACTGCCTCGACAATGCATCGGAACCGGAGCAGATCTACGTCGTACTGGCGACGGCGGTCGCCGAAGTGGGGCGGGACCATGACTACGACTGGGCGGTGGTCGAGCCCTCGTCGATGCGCTCCATTATTCAGTTGGCCGGACGCGTCCGCAGGCACCGCCCCGGGGTTTGTGAAAGTGCCAACCTCTACCTGCTGGACACCAATGTAAGACACCTGATCCGGCCCAACGCCCCCGCGTTTTGCCGGCCCGGCTTCGAAAATGAGGACTTTCCGCTGGCGACGCATCGCCTTACCGAACTGTTGGCCCCGGAGCAGTTAGCTTCAATCGACGCCTCGGCTCGCATCCGCGAGCGAAAAACACTTCAGCCCACACGGAACCTAGTGGACCTGGAACACGCCAAGCTGCGGGCTTTGATGTTTGGAGAGACCGAAGGGGGCATCTACAAGATGGAGCCGGTCCACTGGTGGTGGTCAACGCACGCGAGCATAAGCGGCGAACTTCAGCGAAACACCCCCTTCCGTCTCGATCCAGAGGGACACCAGCGTTACGGGCTCCTGCCTGATGATGACGATGAAGACATCGGATTCTACCGTTTCGAGGGCGATGGAAAACTGACGAAATTATCTCTTTGCAATGCCCTTGAACTCGATCCGGGGCCCCGGATCGAGTTCTGGGGCGAGCCGGATTACAGGGAGGCCCTGGAGGCGCTCGCGGAGCGGCTCGGCATGGAAGTAACGTACTGCGCCCGGCTGTTTGGCATTATCGACCTACCGGCGAAGCAAGAAACGAAAGGGTGGAATTACCACCCGGCATTGGGGTTTAGTCGGGGTCAATGAGACCGCGGGGCGAAAGCCCCGCGGAGTGCTGCCTGGTCGGCAGTTAATCCTGATAACTACATCTTCTAAGCTACCTCTTCGGCAGTGTTCGGAATTATAGAGTGGTTCTTCAGATAATTACATGGTTGTATTTTGCCTTTCAGGCAGGTAGTTTGTTCGAAAACAATATTTATTTGTCATAAGGAGCGTGCATTCGTGGTTGTGCCGGAATCTTCAATATCGCCGGAAAGTGTTCGGCAGGTGATCACTCAATTCCTCCAAGAGCGACTTCAGCCCAAGCTGGATAAACTCAAGGAAGGGGAGGACGACAAACGCGAAAAGCTTCTGGAGGCGCATCAGCCTGAGCGCTGGATTTACAACGCCGCGAGCCGAGTCGGGCAAATTCAGCAAGTCACCCACGCCATCAAGTTCACCCACCCCGATGCCAGGGGCACCAGTCTGAACGCCCCAGGCAACCCGCAGGCCGGTGACCTGCTGGTCGGCACCCATACCCTGGATGAAGCCGCCCCCGATATCGTCGGTAATGCCGCCGCTCTGGACGTGTACAAGTTTCTGAAGTTGGAGGTTGGCGGCAAGAGCCTGCTGGACCTGGCTCTTGAGGGCGACAGCGCGCTGCAGGCCGCTTTCTCGGATAATGCCGAACAGGCCAAAAGTTGGATGGAGGCCTTCACCGGGCTGATTGAGCCCAAGGGAGAGCTGGCCTCTCACCGGCTTGCCAAGCAGCTCTACTGGCCTCTTGGAAAGGGTGAGTACCACCTGCTGGCCCCCTTGTTCCCAACCTCATTGGTACACCGCGTCGTGAGCGGCATTCGCGTTGATCGGTTCTCCGAGGAGGCGAAGGCCGCCCGAAAGGCCTACTGGGACCGCGAGCCGCATCCTCACGGCTTTTGCGAATACCCCGATCTGGCGATCCAGAACTTCGGCGGCACCAAACCGCAAAACATCAGCCAGCTAAACAGCGAGCGCTACGGAGAGAACTATTTGCTCGCCGCCCTGCCGCCGACCTGGTATTCGACCCCGGTTCGAACCCCACTGAATACAGAGAGTGTCTTCGACCATGTGTTCGAGAGGCGCAAGCGGGTGCGAATACTACTCCGCACGCTGGGAGACTTTCTGAAAGGGGTTCAGGATATCAACAACATCCGCATTCGCGAGACGCGCGCCGATCTCGTAGGCCACCTTCGTGACGAGGCGTTGCTGTTTGCCGCTGAACTGCATGAGCTCAAACCGGGCTGGACCGTGGATGAAAAGTGTCGGCTGAATGCGGCGGAGCAATGCTGGCTCGATCCGGGCCGGGCCGCGCAGGATGAAGCGTTCGCGACGCTCTGTGCCAGAGGTGATTGGAAAGAGGAGGTCTGCAGGCGCTTTGCCAACTGGCTGAACGCAACCCTCACATCGACAAGAACCCCCATGGGCAAAGACGAAGCCCACGAGTGGCAATCAGTCATGGAAAAGGAGATGAAACTCATGCGCATGGAGGTCGACTTCGATGAGTGAACCTACCGCTCTGCTACTGCTGCCGCGCCTGCGGGTACAGAACGCCAACGCGATTTGCGGCCCACTAAGCTGGGGCTTTCCCGCTCCGACGGCATTCACCGGATTTGTCCATGCGCTGGAGCGTCGCCTTGCGCGCGATCAGGCCTTGGGATTCACTGGTGTCGGCATCATCTGTCACGGCTTCGCCCCCCAGGTGTTCCAGCCGGCCGGAAAACACACCCAGGTCTTCCGCTTGACCCGAAACCCGGTCGGGAAGGATGGAACGACCCAGGCGCTAGTGGAAGAGGGTCGGGCCCATATGGAGGTCAGTCTGGTGATTGCCGTGCGCGATTACCTGTCGGCCGGCAAGGGCCAGCGTTTCGCCGAGGAGGTCATGGAAATCGTGCAGGGAATGCGTCTTGCCGGCGGTAGCATCCTGCCGAAACGCGAGGGAAAAAGGTTTGACGCCCAATGGTGGCCAATGGCGGAGGATATCGAGGGCCAACGGGAGGTCCTTCGCAAATTCCGTCGCCGTCTACTCCCGGGCTTCGCCCTGGTTGAACGGGAGGACCGGTTGGCGCAACGCCTGTCTGAACTGCGGGAACGGGCACCAACCACCACCGCGCTCGATGCATTACTGGATATGACCCGCCTGAATTACGAGCCTGATTGTCCCGATCCGGACAAGCCGGAGGAATCGAAGTGGGGCATCCGCAAGAGACCGGGCTGGCTTGTGCCGCTTCCGGTCGGCTATGCCGCTCTCTCGCCGCTTCATCGTGGTGGCGAGGTAAAGAATACCCGGGATGAATCCACCCCCTTTCGCTTTGTCGAAAGCATCTATTCGTTGGGCGAATGGGTCAGTCCCCACCGGTTTAACCACCTAGATCAATTGCTGTGGCGCAATGAGGCCGATCCGGACAGAGGAATCTACCGCTGCATCAATCACTACTCCCAAACGTTGGAAACCGCCGTTGACGGCATTGCATAAGGAGCATCAATCATGGCCACTAAAGAAGTAAAAACCGCCTCTGTTCTCGCCTTCGAGCGCAAACTGGATCCCTCCGACGCCCTTTTTAGCGCCGGTTCCTGGAACACTAGGGACAACGGTTCCAAATGGCCTGCGATCAGCGTTAGGGAAAAGTCGGTGCGCGGGACCATTTCCAACCGTCTGAAAACCAAGGAGCAGGACCCGGCAAAGCTGGACGCATCGATTCAATCGCCCAACCTGCAGACCGTCGATGTCGCGGCGCTGCCGAACGACCTGGACACGCTGCGGACCCGCTTCACCCTACGCGTTCTCGGCGGCGCGGGATCGCCCTCGGCCTGTAACAACGCCGATTACCAGGAGCGGTTGCAGGCGACCGTGCAGCGATATGTTCAGGAAAAAGGATTCTCCGAGCTGGCCCACCGCTACGCAGTCAACCTGGCCAATGGCCGCTTTCTGTGGCGTAACCGCATTGGTGCGGAACGCATCGAGGTCCGGATCCGCCACCTGAAGGATGGTGAAGTGGCGAACGAGTGGGACTTCGATGCACATGATTTTTCGCTACGGGACTTCAACGCACCAGAGGCGAAGGCAAATTCGCTCGAAGAGCTCGCCAGGGTTGTCGAAAAGGGGCTGTCCGGTGAAAGCCATGTCCTGCTTGAGGTGATCGCCTATGCCCGCGTCGGTGATGGCCAGGAGGTCTACCCTTCCCAGGAGCTGATCCTCGACAGGGGCGATAAACGCGGACAGAAAAGCAAAACCCTCTACACCGTTGGCGACGTGGCGGGAATGCACAGCCAGAAGATTGGGAACGCACTCAGGACGATAGACACCTGGTATCGCGACACCACCAACCTAGGGCCGATTGCAGTCGAACCGTATGGCTCCGTAACATCTCAAGGCAAGGCGTACCGCCAGCCTAAGCAGAAGACCGACTTCTACAACCTGCTCGACAACTGGGTGCTGAAGGAACAGGTTCCGGCAGAAGGCCATCAGCACTTCGTCATGGCGACGCTAATCCGGGGCGGCGTATTCGGCGAAAAGGAGTAGACCATGGATCACTATCTGGATTTTCGGCTGCTACCCGATCCGGAATTTCCGACGCCGCTATTGATGAATGCCCTGTTTTCCAAACTTCATCGTGCCTTGGTCCAGATCGACAGCCGCTCTATCGGGATCAGTTTCCCAGAACTTCAGCAGGACCAACTGTTTCTTGGGCCGTGCCTACGACTACACGGAACTGCTGCCGACCTTGAGCGAGTCATGACAGAGAATTGGCTGACTGGAATGCGTGATCACCTGTTTCAGTCGGACTTGGCGGCGGTGCCCGGGAATGCTAAGCACCGTCGCATAAGGCGAGTACAGCCGAAGTCCAATGCCGAGCGTTTGCGGCGCCGGCATGCCAAACGGCATTCGGAACTGTCAGAGGAAGAAATCGCGCTGAAAATCCCCGATTCCGTGGAGGAACGGGTGAAGCTGCCCTTTCTTCGGCTAAAAAGCCAAAGCAATGGACACTACTTTTGTGTTTTTTTGGAGCATTCTCCACCCCAGGCACAAGCAATAAATGGAACTTTTAATGCCTATGGGTTGAGCTCAGAAGCGACCATCCCCTGGTTTTGACCCTTTTTCAGCCCTTGCAGTCAGTGCCTTCACTATCAGACAGTTACGCCCGCGCCCAAAAATAGGGTGTGGGCGTTCCTCATTCAGAAAAGCTCTTTAACAATAAGAAGTTACTCGCTAGTATCGCTAGTTCACTGCCGGATAGGCAGCTCAGAAAGCAACTGTCGTGCGCGTAGTACATGCCGTTCTGTTCACTGCCGGATAGGCAGCTCAGAAAACCAAAAAGACGGCGTTACAGCTTACGATCGAGTTCACTGCCGGATAGGCAGCTCAGAAAATTGAAGATCAAGGCGAACAGTTGGCCCAACTGTTCACTGCCGGATAGGCAGCTCAGAAAATGACAACGCCACGGTCTGGTCGTAGGTGATCGTTCACTGCCGGATAGGCAGCTCAGAAAACGGAGAAACGCGACCTGATGCCGGACCACTCGTTCACTGCCGGATAGGCAGCTCAGAAATGCTGGATAGTGGGGGTCGCGTTGAGCGCGTTGTTCACTGCCGGATAGGCAGCTCAGAAAACCGAAGCCGACGACACCGCGAGCGCTGTCGGGTTCACTGCCGGATAGGCAGCTCAGAAATCTGGCGGCCTGAGCAGTGGAGCACTAAATGCGTTCACTGCCGGATAGGCAGCTCAGAAAAGAAGGGCTACACGGATGAAGAGGCCGAAGACGTTCACTGCCGGATAGGCAGCTCAGAAAAGGTTGTGCTCAATGATCTGGTAGTTGATGAGGTTCACTGCCGGATAGGCAGCTCAGAAAACGTCGCCCTGGGGAGACGTGGCCGACTCCACGTTCACTGCCGGATAGGCAGCTCAGAAAGTCGCGATCGTGCTGGACCTGGACCCGGATTTGTTCACTGCCGGATAGGCAGCTCAGAAAAAATACCGCAGGGCCGTGTGGGAGTCCCGCAAGTTCACTGCCGGATAGGCAGCTCAGAAATGACTGAAGAGCGCGGACCATCCACGGCCAACGTTCACTGCCGGATAGGCAGCTCAGAAATTAGCGAAAACCATGTCCCGCTCGTCGCATCCGTTCACTGCCGGATAGGCAGCTCAGAAAGTTCGCATTACTCCCCGACTCGACAATAGGCGGTTCACTGCCGGATAGGCAGCTCAGAAATCGATCGTCATGCGCTGGAGTCAGGTCCCCGACGTTCACTGCCGGATAGGCAGCTCAGAAAATAATGGGCCGCAGTGCCGGACAGGTATTTGAGTTCACTGCCGGATAGGCAGCTCAGAAAATGCACCACACCGGCGTACTGGTGCCCCGCTCGGTTCACTGCCGGATAGGCAGCTCAGAAAAAAGCTCGGCACCCTGCAAGCCAAGGCGGATCGTTCACTGCCGGATAGGCAGCTCAGAAAAGCTCGGAGTGCAGCGTATGGATCACGTCTTCGTTCACTGCCGGATAGGCAGCTCAGAAAACCGCTTGCCAGGTCAGGGAAAATAGTGTCCTGTTCACTGCCGGATAGGCAGCTCAGAAAATCGACGCCAGACATCCGCGCACGCCCTGGTTGTTCACTGCCGGATAGGCAGCTCAGAAAGAATACATAAGTGTCTTTCCAGATTTCCATAATGTTCACTGCCGGATAGGCAGCTCAGAAATTAATAGGCTTCCACTTGTTTCTAGTCGCCAGGTTCACTGCCGGATAGGCAGCTCAGAAAAAGTTAATAACCGACATGCCGTTGTGTTTTAGGTTCACTGCCGGATAGGCAGCTCAGAAAAGAAAGAATCGTATCGTTCGAAGTAGCTCATTGTTCACTGCCGGATAGGCAGCTCAGAAATACACGGCAGCCGCCACACCTATGCCACACTGGTTCACTGCCGGATAGGCAGCTCAGAAATTGACGCCTGCGGCGTAGTATTCGGTATCGCTGTTCACTGCCGGATAGGCAGCTCAGAAAAATGAAGGATCGGCCTCTTTCGGCCAGACTCAGTTCACTGCCGGATAGGCAGCTCAGAAAAAAGAGCACGATGTAATCGTGATGCTTGTTCTGTTCACTGCCGGATAGGCAGCTCAGAAAGTGGCGTCTGCGCTGATGGTGGCGCTCAGGTTGTTCACTGCCGGATAGGCAGCTCAGAAAAAAATGGCGCGGGCACCACCAACTCGACCTTCGTTCACTGCCGGATAGGCAGCTCAGAAAATACAGCGAATATCATATCCGCCTTTGTCGTACGTTCACTGCCGGATAGGCAGCTCAGAAAGGAATACTACTCGATTTCTGGCGAGGTTATCACGTTCACTGCCGGATAGGCAGCTCAGAAAGTCGAGATATCACCGCATGCACGGGCACGGGGGTTCACTGCCGGATAGGCAGCTCAGAAAGAGAAGGAAATCCAATATTGGGGCCCTACCCTGTTCACTGCCGGATAGGCAGCTCAGAAAATCGCCGCCTTAGCCTCCAGCTCCCGCATCTCGTTCACTGCCGGATAGGCAGCTCAGAAATGTTCGGCGCCCTCCATGGTCTCGCCGATCGGGTTCACTGCCGGATAGGCAGCTCAGAAAAATTCGTCGCCCTGGCTCTGGCGATCGCTGCCGTTCACTGCCGGATAGGCAGCTCAGAAATGTTGCGCGGCCTCCGAATAGTCAATCTCAACGTTCACTGCCGGATAGGCAGCTCAGAAAAGCATCCGGACGATTCAGCGATGGGAACAGATGTTCACTGCCGGATAGGCAGCTCAGAAAAGCCGTCCCAGCCGGCGCCGCCGGTGGCGCCCGTTCACTGCCGGATAGGCAGCTCAGAAAGATAGATATCACTTTTATCTCCCGTTCAACGCGTTCACTGCCGGATAGGCAGCTCAGAAAATTGGCCTCGAGGACGTCCGGCGCTGGAACCCGTTCACTGCCGGATAGGCAGCTCAGAAAACGTCGCGGACGATTTGCGGATATTACCCGGAGTTCACTGCCGGATAGGCAGCTCAGAAAAGATAGTGTTCGGTTTGTTTCTGCTTGCTGCGGTTCACTGCCGGATAGGCAGCTCAGAAATTCTGTGAGCGGAAATTTGTAGTAAGCAATCGGTTCACTGCCGGATAGGCAGCTCAGAAATGCGGAGATGACCGCATAACATGGGATATACGGTTCACTGCCGGATAGGCAGCTCAGAAATGACATTCTGCCGGAGGGATGCGACGCAGTAGGTTCACTGCCGGATAGGCAGCTCAGAAAGGCAATCAGAGGAAGCAGACATGAAATTCACAGTTCACTGCCGGATAGGCAGCTCAGAAATGACCGGGCACCGCAGCAAGCAGGAACAAACCGTTCACTGCCGGATAGGCAGCTCAGAAAAATGCACCCCCGAACAAATCCTGTTGAGACAGGTTCACTGCCGGATAGGCAGCTCAGAAAACTTGGAGCAGTTGGCCGCAGAGATTGAGAGCATTCACTGCCGGATAGGCAGCTCAGAAACTTAGTGCCGGCGGTGATGCTGCTCTTCTCACGTTCACTGCCGGATAGGCAGCTCAGAAAACGGGAACATCGGCACGGGCTCCGCCATCGCCGTTCACTGCCGGATAGGCAGCTCAGAAACGCTTCATCGTCTAAAGAAACTGTTGTTGTGTTGTTCACTGCCGGATAGGCAGCTCAGAAAAGCGGGCAATCTGCTGCATGACGGTTCTCGGAGTTCACTGCCGGATAGGCAGCTCAGAAAAACGGAGGGGGATGTTGCCACGGACCCGGAGCGTTCACTGCCGGATAGGCAGCTCAGAAAGGCACCAGCTTCCACCCCTCCGGCTCTGTGCGGTTCACTGCCGGATAGGCAGCTCAGAAAATATTGGTGCTGCCGTAACCCTGCGTAATGCGGTTCACTGCCGGATAGGCAGCTCAGAAATTGCTGGTGGCTGCAAATACTTCCTGCCACAGGTTCACTGCCGGATAGGCAGCTCAGAAATGTTCGTTTATGTAATCCTCCCCCAACGGCGTGTTCACTGCCGGATAGGCAGCTCAGAAAATCTACATCCTCAAGCGCTAATGCCTCTTGATGTTCACTGCCGGCTAGGCAGCTCAGAAAACGTCCGACACTCCGCACGACTCTCCCGATCCGTTCACTGCCGGATAGGCAGCTCAGAAATACATCTCCCAGCAGGTGAAGCGGGCAGAGTAGTTCACTGCCGGATAGGCAGCTCAGAAATTGAGTAATCCGATTTTGCGCGACATGTCTTTGTTCACTGCCGGATAGGCAGCTCAGAAAGGATTAAACCAGCGTTGCAGGATGATGAATTCGTTCACTGCCGAATAGGCAGCTCAGAAAAGGGCAACCCGAACATCGACTACCTGCATGAGGTTCACTGCCGGATAGGCAGCTCAGAAAATTTTGTTCGGCCGGCGATTTCGCTGAGCTTGGTTCACTGCCGGATAGGCAGCTCAGAAAAACAACGGGCTTAGCCCCTTCGTGCGCAGACGGTTCACTGCCGGATAGGCAGCTCAGAAAAGCATGGAAGCGTGAAGCGGCGCTCAAAGGGTGTTCACTGCCGGATAGGCAGCTCAGAAAATCGTCATAAACTGGATAAACCGAGCCCATGCGTTCACTGCCGGATAGGCAGCTCAGAAATCTTGCGCACTGGTCTCGTGGCTGATGGAGGCGTTCACTGCCGGATAGGCAGCTCAGAAAACCACGCGGAAACGGCCTCGGCCGGGTTCCGCGTTCACTGCCGGATAGGCAGCTCAGAAAAAACGCGAGCGCCAGCATTTCGCGGGATGCTTGTTCACTGCCGGATAGGCAGCTCAGAAAAATCAGGCGGAAAAGCTATGCGCTTTGGGTGCGTTCACTGCCGGATAGGCAGCTCAGAAATTATCCCGCAGATGACGCGGGATCGTCTCCAGGTTCACTGCCGGATAGGCAGCTCAGAAAACACCATCACCGGCAGTTCTGCGATCGCCTCCGTTCACTGCCGGATAGGCAGCTCAGAAAAATTAGACCGCTCGCGCATCTTCTCGATAATTGTTCACTGCCGGATAGGCAGCTCAGAAAAGTTCCTATCCCGGCGAGCGGTCATACCCCGAGTTCACTGCCGGATAGGCAGCTCAGAAATGCGGGAGGCTCCGCGAAATCGGGGGTATGTGGTTCACTGCCGGATAGGCAGCTCAGAAAGACCAGGCTGAGTCGGTCATAGCCCGGTATCGGTTCACTGCCGGATAGGCAGCTCAGAAATGGATGATCCCGAGGTCAACGCTGCCCAGGTGGTTCACTGCCGGATAGGCAGCTCAGAAATCGATGTCGCCGCCTCGCTCGACTGGGGCCGCGTTCACTGCCGGATAGGCAGCTCAGAAATGGGACGCGACGCCAAGCCCGGCACCTATGTCGTTCACTGCCGGATAGGCAGCTCAGAAAACCCAGGTACGCGCATCCGCCGAGGGCGCCGAGTTCACTGCCGGATAGGCAGCTCAGAAAACCAGACGCTCTCTGCTGCCGATATAGCCAATGTTCACTGCCGGATAGGCAGCTCAGAAATCCACTCCCTGGTCGTGCCGGATGCCTCCCCATGTTCACTGCCGGATAGGCAGCTCAGAAAAGATGGCCATCGCCGAGCTGGAGGCAGCCGTCGTTCACTGCCGGATAGGCAGCTCAGAAAACCGTGAAATGGAAGCCATCGACTATGCGAAGGTTCACTGCCGGATAGGCAGCTCAGAAATATCAGGTCCTCACGGAGAGATGGGCGGATGCGTTCACTGCCGGATAGGTAGCTCAGAAAAGGTGCACGCCCAGGTACTGCAGCTCTTTCACGTTCACTTTTCACTGCCGGATAGGCAGCTCAGAAAAGCAGGAAACCGCGATAGGCCATCCATGTGCTGTTCACTGCCGGATAAGCAGCTCAGAAGAGAGCTTGAGCGTCACCGCCTTGGTAAGCAGTGTTCCAGATTGCAATCTTAAAGGAGGTAGGCTTATGCTTTGAGGCCAAGAAGGCTCCTGACGAGTGAAATGTGCAGCACATCTCGTCCGAAACGACCATAGTCAGGCCGTTCACTCGAACTCGCGGTCGAGAATCGGGCACACAGTCCACTAAACTCACGATCTGAACTTGATATGGATTCATCGATTGCCCATCTCCCCGAGGGGAAGCAGCAGGATCTGGCAAACGTCGTCGCGATTATTCGCGCCCACTGTCCGGCGGTTGGCCTGATCGTTCTCTTTGGTTCGTACGCTCGGGGCGACTGGAAGGATGCCAGGGATTTGGCACCCGATCGGCGTTCCGGTCACGCATCCGATTACGATATTCTGGCTGTGACCGAAGAGCCGGATGACTGCGACTCCCTGGTTTGGCACCAAATAGGGGAGGTGTGTCATGAAGCAGGCTTCTCGGCTTCCCCTCGAATTATCCACCACGATATCGATTTTCTGAATCGGAAGCTGGAACTGGGTCAGTACTTCTTCTCGGACATCATCAGTGAAGGGAAGGTGCTGTACGACTCGGGTGATTTCTCACTGGCCGAACTGAAAGTGCTGACGCCGGAAGAACGGCTTGATATCGCCCGCAATGACTTTAAATATTGGTTCACGAGAGCGGAACAATTTTTCGAGACCCATCGTCTCGTCCATGCCAAGACATGGCGTGAGCTGGCGGCATTCAACCTGCATCAAGCCGCAGAAGCCTCCTTCAAAACCATGCTACTGGTCTTCACCGGCTATATCCCCGATGAACACTATCTCTCTGTTCTGGGCCACAAGGTCTCGGAGATCGATCCGGCGTTCACGGATATCTTTCCTTCGGCCGACGAATTCCAGAGAGAGGCTTTTACGCTTCTGGAGTATGCCTACATCGGCGCCCGTTACGACCGGCGCTACTCTATAGACGAAGCGTCTCTCACCTATCTCGCGGAACGGGTCGCCAAACTGATAAGGCTTACCCGCGAAAGCTGTGAAGCAAAAATCGAGGCGCTGGCACGGGCCTGCCTTTGAGGATGTTCGCGCTAGCCCGGATGTCTCACTGGTGCGTGGGTGAGGTCGCTTTGCAAAACGTTGTCATTGGCAGTTACCGGAACCTTCGCGTGAGCCGGGAGGCGTAGAGATGCGATTGTGGTACGGTTCCCTTATGTCGTTACCAATAGGTTGGGGCAAGGGGCCGATGGGGCGAACCAGTGGAACTGACTAGCTTCGAAACGATAACGCGGGCGTTGAACGACTCGCAGGTCCGGTATCTCGTGGTCGGTGGTCTGGCTGTCGTGGCGCATGGCTATGTGAGGTTCACTGCGGATGTTGATTTGGTATTGGCCTTGGCACCTGACAATGTCGTGAAGGCATTTAAGGCACTGGAGCCACTGGGATATCGCCCAACGGTGCCAGTTACCGCTGAGCAGTTTGCCGACCCGGGAACCCGCCGGCTGTGGATCGAAGAGAAAGGGATGACGGTGCTAAACCTCTATAGCGATCGGTTTCGGGGAACATCGGTCGATCTGTTTGTGGAGAACCCATTCGACTTTGAGGATGAATACGCCCGCGCGCTGTCTGGTGAGCTTATCCCGGGGCTTACGGTGCGCTTTGTGTCTCTGGAAACGCTGATTACAATAAAAGAGCGAGTGGGGCGCCCTCAGGATCTGCTTGATGTGGAGCATTTGCGTATGATTTTGGCAGAGCGGGAGAAGCAATGAGCGAACAACACAATGAGCCCTGCTCAGACGTGGCTTCCTGGGATGTCAGTCGACGGGAGCAGTTACGCCGCTGGCAGCGGCTGACGCTGCGCGAGCGCTTCGAGACGCTCGACCAGCTACGGGTCACAGCAGCGTTACTGCAACGGGCGCGCGAAGAGGGAAAGCTCAAGGAACCGGGTAAGCCCGGGGCTTCGGAGTGAACTGATTCAAGCGCCAGGCGGGTTGTAAAAGCCAGGAAGACATCCGCAAGCGGGTAGAACGACAGGAAAGTGAATCACTCCCACGCTCCCTAACTTCAGGGCCGCGCCCTCGTTGAGTCGCGAACAAAAGCGTTGCAATGTCGAAGGGGTCGGCATATGCTTTTTGCATATCCAAAAGGCTGGCGATGATGACAAAACGAACGGCGCATCTCTTCCGAAACGGTCGCAGTCAGGCGGTTCGCTTGCCAAAGGCTTACGAACTGGATGCCGATGAGGTCTACATAGAGCGTCGGGGTGATGAAATCGTCCTACGGCCAAAGCCGCGCACCTGGGACGAGTACTTTACCAAGCAGGTCCCAACACTGCCGGAAGACTTTCCCGACAGCGTCGATGATGCCCCACCGCAGGAACGAGAGGCACTTTGATGCGCTATATGCTGGATACGAACATCTGCATATACGTCATGAAGCGCCGTCCTCCAGAGGTTCACGAGCGGCTGAAAGGAGTGTCGGTTGGTGACGTCGGCATATCCGCCGTGGTGCTGGCAGAATTGCGCTACGGCATTGCCAAGTCCGTCCAGGGTGAGCGTAGTGAAGCGGCACTGATCGAGTTTCTGCGTTTTGCTTCGGTGCTGGACTGGCCGGAGGGCGCCGCGCAGGACTACGGCGAGATTCGGGCCGAACTGGAGAGGGTGGGCCGGATCATCGGCGGCAACGACATGCTGATCGCTTCACACGCCCGATACCTGGGAGCGACCCTGGTGACCTACAATGGCCGGAAGTTCGAGCGCGTGACCGGATTGGCGGTGGAAAATTGGGCGCCGGCCTGCTGAGCCGCATTCCGAACTGATATGGACTCATCGATTTCACACCTACCCGAGAAAAAGCAGCAGGAGCTGGCGAAGGTCACCGCAATGATTCGCGACTACTGCCCGGCGGTCGGCCTTATCGTTCTTTACGGATCGTACGCTCGGGGCGGCTGGAAGGAGGCCGGGGATTTGGCACCCGATCGGCGTTCCGGCCATGCATCCGATTACGACATCCTGGCTGTGACTGACGAGTCGGACGACTGCGATTCGCTGGTGTGGCATGAGTTAGGGCAGGCTTGCTACGCAGCCAATCTTTCTGCTTCTCCTCGAATCATTCATCACGATATCGATTTTCTGAATCGTAAGCTGGAGTTGGGACAGTACTTCTTCTCTGACATCATCAGTGAAGGGAAGGTGTTGTATGACTCCGGCGATTTTTCGCTGGCTAAGCCGAAGGCATTGACGCCGGGAGAGCGGCTGGATATCGCGCGCAATGATTACGGTCACTGGTTCGAGAGAGCCGAGCGCTTTTTTGCACATTATGAATTTGATAAGGCAAAAAACTGGTGGAAGGATGGAGCGTTTCATCTACATCAAGCCGCAGAAGCTTCTTTTAAAACGGTTCTTTTGATTTTTACCGGCTACATTCCTGATGAACACTATCTCTCCATTCTGAGTCATCGTGCCTCGGAAATTAATCCGGCGTTTGCCGATATTTTTCCTTCGGTCGAAGAGTTTCAGAGAGACGCTTATACACTCCTTGAGTATGCCTATGTCGGTGCCCGTTATGATCGCCGCTACATCATAGACGAAGTTTCTCTCGCCTATCTGGCCGAGCGGGTCGCCGAGCTGATGGAACTCACCCGAAAAAGCTGCGAAGCAAAAATCGAGGCGTTAGAAAAGATGAGTGAAGGGTAACTACTCACCCCCTCTGTCATCCCCGCGTAGGCGGGGATCCAGAGGACAGAAGCATGGTTCAAAATGGATCCCCGCCTACGCGGGGATGACGGATTTCCCGGGCCGTGCGTGATCACCCGGGCGAGCAGTTACAGTGAAGGCTGACTAAATTAGTCGGATGCCGGCACGATCAAGGCAGCGATCTTGTCTTTGAAATTGCGAACTCCCGATCCTGAGACATAATCATAGGTAGTGCGCCTACTGGGCAGCGGCTACTTGACCACAAAAATGATTTGGTCGGTGTCCGTGGCGGTGCGTCCATCGTCGCGTTCGCCGTCAATAGAGAGAACCACCGTGTTGCGCCCCGGCTCCAGGGGGAGCTTCACCACGGCCGTTCCGCCCGGTGCTACCGTGAACCGTTCGGTGATGTTGCTGCGATTCAGCGAGGCCTCGAAGCTTGCGGGCACGATGGTCTCTCCGAAGACGACGACCAGATCGTAGTGCTCGATATCGGGCGACAGGTCCACCGACGTTTCCAGCGGGTTGGCGAAGCGCAGGAATTGGTTGACGTCGCGCCCGCGCTGCCCCTTGCCGTCGATGAGTTCGCGCTCCTCCGGCAGCTGCGGGCCGACAACCCGTCGCTCCTCCCAGAAGGTGTTGGGATCGGGGCAGGGGCTGTCATCTTCGCCGCACAGTTCTCCGTATTCTTCGTATGGCGAGCCTGGGCCCATGTCGATCTGTGGCTTTAATATAGAGGTGATGGAGCCGGGTGGAACCCGGGAGTGCAGCCGGAATCCGCTAATGACTTCGCCGGGATCGATGAGATCGCGTGGTTCGCCCCATGGACCATCAGGAACCCATAGCACATCGCCGTGTCGGCCGATACTTGCACGAAACCCTGTTGGTGACTCGACCCCGAGGGGGATAGCGTAGGCTGATGCGGAGGAATGATCCCGTTTGAGGCTGCCATCACTTGGCAACCCGGAGTCATCCAGATAGGGACGATCCCCGACAAGCGAAGTCGGAAACTCGGGCTTTGTTGCTATCCAGAAGTAACGCACGGGTGCGAAGCTGGAACTGGGATTGATCACCGTATAGTCATATCGGTAAATCCCCGTGGCCGGGTCGAAGTCCACTTCAACCTGGACGTCCGCCTTCGAGATATCGGGTACGATCCATTCGGCTGATAGTGTCGACGCGCAGGTGAGGAGCAGCGTGGCGACTAACCAAAGTGTAGAAACTTTCATATTACATCCTTGCCGAGATTTGGCGATTGCTCATTGGCCGCTCTATTCGGCTGAAACCTGGTAGTGGCATCGCCCGGGCCAGGATCGCAGAGCCCGGCCCTCCGGGCGAACGAGCGAATGAATATTTCTGTGACGGCTTTGCCATGTTCGCCCACGGGGTGGGCTCCTACTTGGGCGGCAGCGGCTACTTGACCACGAAGGTGATTTGGTCAGTGTCCGTGGCGATGCGTCCATCGTCCCGTTCGCCATCGATGGAGAGCACCACCTTGTTGCGCCCCGGCTCCAGGGGGAGTTTCACCACGGCCGTTCCGCCCGGAGCCACCGTGAACCGGTCGGTGATGTCGCTGCGATTCAGCGAGACCTCGAAGCTTGCGGGCACGATGGTCTCTCCGAAGACGACGACCAGATCGTAGTGCTCGATATCGGGCGACAGGTTCACCGACGTTTCCAGCGGATTGGCGAAGCGCAGGAATCGGTTCACGTCCCGGCTGCGCTGCCCCTTGCCGTCGATGAGTTCGCGCTCCTCCGGCAGCTGCGGGCCGACCACTTGTCGCTCCTCCCAGAAGGTGTTGGGGTCGGGGCAGGGGCTGTTGTCCTCGCCGCACAGTTCTCCGTATTCTTCGTATGGCGAGCCTGGGCCCATGTCGATTTTGGGCTTTAGAAGCGCCGTTACGACTCCGGGCGGTACGCGAGAGTGCAGGCGGAATCCACTGACAACTTCACCGGGGTCGATAAAATCGAGAGGCTGCCCCCACGGCGTATCGGGAAGCCACACCACGTCTCCATCCCTGCCGATGGTGGCTTCAAAACCCGTCGGTGACTCGATGCCGAGGGGAATCGAGCGTCCCGAATGGAAGGAACGATCTTTGTTTAAGCTACCGTCGCTCGGTAGATTCGATTTATCCATATACGGGCGGTCTTCGATACTCGACGTGTTCTTTTCCGGTCCCGCAGTCACCCAGAATGCGCGTATAGGCGCAAAATTTGAGCTTGGATTAATCAGTTTATAGTCGTATCGGTAAATCCCCGTGGCCGGGTCGAACCCGACCTCGACCTCGACCTCAGCATTCGAGATATCGGGTGCGATCCATTCGGCTGATAGTGTCGACGCGCAGGTGAGAAGCAGCGTGGCGACTAACCAAATTTTAGAAACTTTCATATTACATCCTTGCCGAGATTTGACGATTGCTCATTGGCCGCTCTATTTGGCTGTAACCGGTAGTAGCACCGCCCGGTCCAGGTCGTAGGAGCCCGGCCCTCCGGGCGAACGAGCGAACGAAGACTTGGTGATGGCTTTGCCATGTTCGCCCATGGGGTGGGCTCCTACTTGGGCCACAGCGGCTACTTGACTACGAAGGTGATTTGGTCGGTGTCCGTGGCGATGCGGCCATCGTCGCGTTCGCCGTCGATGGAGAGCACCACCTTGTTGCGTCCCGGCTCCAGGGGGAGTTTCACCACGGCCGTTCCGCCCGGTGCCACCGTGAACCGGTCGGTGATGTCGCTGCGATTTAGCGAGGCTTCGAAGCTTTCGGGCACGATGGTCTCTCCGAAGACGACGACCAGATCGTAGTGCTCGGTATCGGGCGGGAGATCCACCGACGTTTCCAGCGGGTTGGCAAAGCGCAGGAACTTGTTGACGTCGCGCCCGCGCTGTCCCTTGCCATCGATAAGTTCGCGCTCGTGCGGAAGTTGGGGGCCGACCACCCGTCGCTCCTCCCAGAAGGTGTTGGGGTCGGGGCAGGGGCTGTTGTCCTCGCCGCACAGTTCGCCGTATTCTTCGTATGGCGAGCCTGGGCCCATGTCGATTTTCGGCTTAAGCGTAGCGGTGAGAACCCCGGGGGGAACGCGAGAGTGAAGCTGGAACCCATCAATTACTTCGCCAGGATCGATGAGGTCGTGCGGTTGTCCGAAAGGTGCTTTTGGTAGCCAAAGCACATCGCCATGCCGTCCGATACTGGCTTCGAAACCACTAGGCGACTCAATTCCTAAGGGGATCGAATATCCGGAAGAATGGTCCTTATCCAGACTGCCGTCACTTGACAACCCGGAGTCATCCAGATAGGGGCGATCCCCGAGAAGCGAAGCCGGAAATTCGGGCTTTGTTGCTATCCAGAAGCAACACACTGGTGCGAAGCTGGAACTTGGATTTGTTACCGTATAATCATAACTATAGATTCCAGTGGCCAGGTCAAATTTAACTTCAACCTGGACGTCTGCCTTCGAGATATCGGGTGCGATCCACTCGGCGCATACGGGTACAGTAACGATTGATGCCATAGCAGTAGTGATGAATACTGTATTACGTGCGAACATTTTCATTCGAAACTCCTTTCCTACTGTCGATAGACCGTCAACGCCGGTTCACAACGGAAATGATATTTGTGTATAAAACGGCATGATGGCTCATGTTTCATGAATAAGAACTTGAGAGCCTCGGTTTCATCATGGTCTAACCCCATCCGATTCGTTACATTTACATCCACATCGATTCCAACCTCATGTGAAACATGGCTGCAATTGGCTTGCAGGCTTTTGCACAGGTCGAAAACGCCGCCGTTCGGCAGGCTCATATCGTTGAAGCTCAGTGTTTTTACTTCAGCTGCTGGCGTGCCTTCAGCGACCCGGTCTTCTATCCATTGGCTTGCCACGCTCTGTAGAATCGATACCAGCCCCAAGGTCCCATAGTTGTTTTGACGATGCGTATCTTGTCCGGTGGGTGACTGGTACAGTTCATAATCGCTGGACGGTGTCAGCGGAACGAGATCCGGAATTGCGATGGTCAGTTCGGTTTCGCCAGTACTCTCCATAATGTTTGGTGGTTCACTCGCCGCCGATACATCCGCCCTGGCTGTGGCTATCACCTGCTCCTTCAGTCCGACGACGCCGGCGGTGTATTCGGTTCGGAAAACACCCTCCTCGTTGGTGATTCCGGTTTCGGTCGCGTTCCCCGAGGGAAACGAGCCGGTGCCGGCCTGTTTGCCCATGTGGGTATGTCCGCCGCTGCCGGCCACGGTCCGTGTCTCGATCGTGATGTCGGCATCCGGCAGGGGTCTGTTGGGGCAGCCGGAGTCGTTCACTTCAACCTTGACGCCGGTACTGCCCGCAGACAGATTGGGGATCCCCCCGCCCCCGATGACTTTGGGACGGATCCGGTTTGAAGCGGTAGCTACATCCACCTCGGGACCGGTCGAGACGATCTCCAGTGGGTTTTCGATGAGTTGCTCGGGACTTCCGTCTCCGGGGGCATACCGGATGTCCACAGACCAGCTCCCCGCTGTTCGGCAGTAGCTTTTATAGGCGACTTCGTGCCATGTGCTCGTGGTGCCCCCCTATGCGTATACTTCTTTCCATAGCCAGAACTCCTTTTGTAGACCAACAAACCTGGCGAGGGAGGGCGAACGGTTTCGCGCATTGGAGCGCGGTGCGAGCGAAGCGTCAGACGACGCGGCAGGAAGGAAAATCGGGTGCGGGCGCAAGGGCCGGCGCGTCCTGTTGCTCATGTTGACTCCCTCTCCGGGGAGGCCGGCTTTGCCTTGTGCCTCCCTTGGAAACTGCCCTCGAATTCCCGGGGGGCGCAATCGACTTTACGCCTGACATACAGTACTGGTCAATACCCTGCTATTTGTAAGGACATATACCGGGGATGTTTGGTAGTTATTGGAACCTTCGCGTGAGGTGGGAGGTGTTGAGATGCGATGTGGTAGGTTGTTAGGAATAGTTGCCATCTACCTGCGCTACTTCTGGCCTGTGGTCCCGGCGGGGGTGGCGGCCGTGGGAGCCGCGTGGCTGCTGTGGGGGCTCGGATTGATGTGGTCTGTGATGGTGCCGTTAGTGATTGGCGGTGCTGTTTTCCTGTTTTTTATCTGGGTCCAGATTGCGGCTAACACCAGTGCCTGAGGACCCCGGGAGCGAGGTGTTCGGCTGTTTCATCAAGCCAGTCGGAGCAGGGCCTTCAGTTCGGGGATGCATGCTCCGCACCCGGTACCGGCCTTAAGGCACTCGCCGATCTTCTCCACACTGTTCACCCCCTGTTCACGAATCGCGGTGAGAATGCTGTTTTCGCCCACACCATGACAGGCACATACCGTCCGCCCACTCGAGGGTGCATCTTTTGGTGATTGGCCGGAGAGCAACCGGTGTCGCTGTTCGTGGTTCAATTCATCTGCCGCGAACAGTGACTCCAGCCAAGCCCGGTCGGGTAACGGATGGGAGGCGGGTTCGATAAACAGACAGCTCTCCAGGCGTCCACTTATCAGCCGGGCTGCCCGATAGGTGCTTACTGCCAGATATTCCGCCCAGCCGACATCCTGTGCCGGCGAACAGAGGATTTGCCGGGCTGCCGCGGGCCACGCTTCCGGTGCACGGTCACCGGCCACTTCATAACTCCGGAACTCGTGCCCCTGATGGAGAACCCAATAGGGCAAATCGAGTTTCAACTCGCGTCGTGACAGCACGAAACCATGCCACGAGGGCCTCCAGGGGGAGACCCGCACACGGCCCTGTTTCAAGGCGGGCTGTCCTGAAACGGGATCCACCAGGGCCGCGATCAGAGCACCCACCCGGCCGCGAGAGGCAAAGGGGCGGCTCCAGTGCATGGGAACGAAGACACTCCCGGTTTTCTGTCCGGTGCTGATCCGCGTGCGTGCCAGCATGGTTCCGAAAGCCGAGCTCAATTCCGCCAGGCCACCCTCCGTCAATCCCAGGCGGAGGGCATCCTCCTCCGAGACCTCGACGTAGGGTTCGGGGGTATGGCCGGCCAGACGTGGAGAACGGCCCGTGCGGGTCATGGTGTGCCATTGGTCGCGAATTCGGCCGGTATTGAGCACCAGCATATCTGTCGACAGGGCGCCCGGATGCGGGATAGCGGGGCGAACCGGAATCAGGCGCGCCCGGCCCGAAGGCGTATGGAAGCGGCCGTCGGAAAAGAGCCGCGTCTTGTCCTGTCGTTTGCCTGCGGGCAGCGGCCACTGGATAGGTGCGAGGTGCTGGTAGCCGGCATCGTCGAGTCCGGCCAGTGCACCGATGTCGAAGGCGCGCTGTCCGCCATTGTCCAGACCGGAAAGTGCCGCGTGCTCCCGGAAGATGGCTGCGGGGCTGTTGTAATCGAAGGCTGCCCCGAAACCGAGCCGTCGGGCCACTTGTGCCAGGGCCCACCAGTCCGGCCGGGCGGTACCGGGCGGCGGCAGAAAGGCGCGCTGGCGGGAGATGCGCCGCTCGGAGTTGGTGACCGTACCCTCCTTTTCGCCCCATGTCAGGGCCGGCAGGCGTATATCGGCCAGATCCACGGTATCGCTGCGGGACACGCAGTCGGAGACCACCACCCGTTCGCATCGCCGCAGGGCCTCTCTGACCCGATCCGCTTCGGGCAGGCTCACCGCAGGATTGGTCCCCAGTATCCATACGGCCTTGATGCTCCCGGTTGCTATGGCATCGAACATCGATACCGCCCTGAGCCCCTCGCGCTCCGGCATTGCCGGTGCATTCCAGAAGGCCTGCACTCGTTGTCGCGCTGCGGGGTCGTCGAGCTCCATGTGGGCTGCGAGCTGGTTGGCAAGCCCGCCCACCTCGCGTCCGCCCATGGCGTTGGGTTGTCCGGTGAGGGAAAAGGGACCTGTGCCGGGCCTTCCGATGCGGCCTGTGAACAGGTGACAGTTGATGATGGCATTGGCCTGATCGGTGCCGCCGGCGGACTGGTTGATGCCCTGGGAGAAGAGTGTCAGCACCCGCTCGGTGCGGGCGAACAGCCGGAAAAAGGCAGTCACATCTTCGGCCGGCAATCCGCATTGCCCGGCGACGCTGTCGACGTCCGGTGCCGCCATCCGGGCCGTGGCCAATGCCTCATCAGCACCCTCCGTGTGGTGGCTGAGGAAGAGTTCATTGCATTCACCGCTGTCTGCCAGCCAGGTGAGCAGTCCGTTGAAGAGAATGGCGTCGCTGTCCGGAGCCAGCGGCAGGTGGAGGTCGGCAAGGTCACAGGTGGCAGTCCGCCGCGGATCGATGACCACGATGAACAGATCGGGATTGTCCCGCTTTGCGCGCGCCAGGCGCTGATAAATCACAGGATGGGTCCAGGCGGCATTCGAACCGGCTAAAACCGCTAGCTTGGTGCGTTCGATATCTTCGTAACTGCACGGCACCACGTCGGCACCGAAGGCACGCTTGTAGGCGGATACCGCCGAAGACATACAGAGGCGCGAATTGGTATCGACGTTAGCCGAGCCGATGAAACCCTTCATCAGTTTATTGGCTACGTAGTAATCTTCCGTGAGCAGCTGGCCGGAGAGATAGATCGCAACCGACTCGGGGCCGTGTTGTTCAATGATCTCCTTGAAACCATTGGCCACTGCATCCAGAGCGGTGTCCCAGTCACATCGCACACCCGTGATCTCGGGATGCAGTAGCCGCCCCTCCATACCGAGTGTTTCCCCCAACGCATGGCCTTTGGAGCAGAGGCGTCCGAAGTTGGCAGGGTGATTCGGATCGCCGGCGATATTCACCCGGCCATCCGGTTCTCCAGTGGCGATGATGCCGCAGCCGACACCGCAATAGGGGCACGTGGTCCGCAGTGGAGCGCTGTTTTTCATGGCGTCTCTCACAAACGTATCGCAACCCTCCCGTTGGTGACTCGTACCTCATGGCGGCCCGCGCATCCTTCGTCCGGACTGACCGCCTCTCCGGTGGACAGTTCGATGCTCCAGTTATGCAGCGGACAGGCGACCCGGGTGCCGTAGACCATGCCCTGCGACAACGGCCCACCTTCATGGGGGCAGGCATCGTCTAGTGCGAACACCTGATCGTCTCCGGTGCGGAACACCGCGATATCCCCCTGGTCGGTGGCCACAACCCGGGCGCCCAGTTGCGGAATACTCTCCAGGGGGCCGACTTCGATCCATTCGGACATTTTTTTCTCCCGTTATGCCCGGCGATGCGGGGTGTTGGTTTTTTGAAAAGGTATGCGGACGATGTAAAGCGCATTTTTCCATTGCGCCGTTTTTCCGTGACAGAAACGGGGCAGACGGAAACGGTGCACTTGAAGAGTGCACTCTACGAGAGTGCACCCTACCGTCACTGGCTTCCCGCCTTCGCGGGAATGACGGTCGGGGCGTCCATGGACAGCGTCTGCATGGGTACGAATTCCAGACGCTGCTCCGGTGTCCGGTTTGCCGCCCAGGGATCATGCCGAGCGTATCGCTGTGATTCGAGAAAACGCTCGTAGAGTTCGCGGCGCCTTTCTGCGTCATCGACCACCCGGGTTCTGATGTGCGTCAGGCCGATGCGCTCCACCCATGGCGCGGTGCGCTCGAGATAGCGTGCCTCCTCCCGATAGAGCTGCATGAAGGCACCGGCATACTCGAGCACTTCGGTCGCGGTCTCGACCCGACAAAGCCTGTCCGTGACCCGCACCTTGGTGCCGCCGTTGCCGCCTACATGCAGCTCCCAGGCGCCTTCGATACCGACCACGCCAAAGTCCTTGATGGTTGCCTCGGCACAATTGCGCGGACAGGCGGAGACCGCCATCTTGAATTTGTGCGGTGTCCAGGAGCCCCAGGTCATCTTTTCCAGGTCGATACCCATCTGAATTGAATCCTGGGTGCCGAAGCGGCAAAACTGTGCGCCGATGCAGGTTTTGACCGTACGTAGCGCCTTGCCGTAGGCGTGGCCGGAGACAAGTCCCGCATTGTTGAGATCGCCCCAGATGTCGGGTAGCTGCTCCTTTTTTACGCCCACCAGATCGATACGCTGCCCCCCGGTCAGCTTGACCAGCGGCACCGCGTACTTGTCTGCAGCGTCGGCAATGGCCCGCAGTTCATCCGGCGTGGCTACACCGCCCCACAACCGCGGTACTACGGTATAGCTGCGATCCTTCTGGATATTGGCGTGTACCCGCTCGTTGACAAAGCGTGACTGTCTGTCGTCCACCGCCTCGCCCGGCCACGCCGCCAGCAGATAGTAATTGAGCGCCGGGCGACAGGTGGGACAGCCGTCGGGGCTGCGCCAATCGAGCCCCTTCATGACCGATTCACGATCGATCAGGTGCTGTTCACGAATGGCGTGGCGCACCTCGTCGTGGCTGAAGTCGGTGCAGGCGCAGAGCGGTTTCCGATCCGGATGGGTGTATTCGCCGCCCACGGTAGCCGCGAGGATCTGCTCCACCAAACCGGTACAACCACCGCAGGACGCAGCCGCCTTGGTATGCTTCTTCACCTCTTCAAGGGTAAACAGACCCTGGCTGCGAATGGCCTTGACGATGTCGCCCTTGCTGACGCCGTTGCAGTCGCAAACCTGTGCGTCATCGGCCATCTCGGCAGTGCTTGTTCCACCGCCATGACCGGTATCGCCGATGTGTGCCCGCCCGAACATCAGGTCGTCGCGGAAGGCGCTGACGTCGACCCCCCCGCGCATCAGTTCGAAGTACCAGGAGCCGTCCACGGTGTCGCCGTAGAGGACGGCTCCCCTCAGGTGGTCGTCCTCCAGCACCAGCTTCTTGTAGACACCTCGTGCCGGGTCGCGAAAGACGATGGCCTCACTGTGTTCGTTTCCGGTGAAATCTCCGGCGGAGAAGAGGTCGACGCCGGTTACCTTGAGCTTGGTGGAGGTGATGGAGCCGGTATAGCGGGCAAAGCCGAGTCGGGCCAGATGGTTGGCGCAGACCCTGGCCTGTTCGAATAGAGGGGCCACCAGACCGTAGATGGCGCGGCGATGCTGGACGCATTCGCCTACCGCGTAGATACGCGGGTCGAAGGTCTGCAGTGTGTCGTCCACCACCACTCCGCGGTCGCAGTGAATGTCGGCGCTCCGGGCGAGTTCCTTCTCGGGACGGACACCGGCAGCCATCACCACCAGATCGGCACTGACCTCGCGACCATCTTCGAACACTACGCCCTGCACCCGTTTCCGGCCGATGATCTCTCTGGTTTTAGCGCCCATGAGGAACTCGACCCCGCGGGATTCCAGATTTTCCTGGAGCATCCGACCCGCGGTCTCGTCGAGCTGGCGCTCCATCAATGTTTCCGCGAGATGCACAACACGCACCTTCATACCATGCTTGAGCAGCCCCGCGGCGGCCTCCAGCCCGAGCAGTCCGCCGCCGATCACTACCGCATGGTGGAATCGCTGCGATGCATCGATCATCGTCTCCACGTCGGCGATGGTGCGAAAGCCGATCACCCCGGGCAATCCGTGACCGGCTACCGGCAGGATCACCGGACGGGAGCCGGTGGCGAGCAGCATGCGGTCATAGGGTGTTTCGCTGCCATCGGCGGCAACCACCACCCGGCGCCGCCGATCAATCTTTTCTACCCTCGTACCCGAGCGCAGCGTAATACCATTCTCCGCATACCATTCGGGCCGATGGAGCAGCGTCTCTTCGAACGACAACTCACCGCCCAGTACCGGAGAAAGCAGAATGCGGTTGTAGTTGCCATGGGGCTCTTCGCCAAACACGGTGATGTCGTACAGATCGGGGGCCAGCTTGAGCAGTTCTTCGACAGTGCGCATCCCCGCCATGCCGTTTCCGATGACGATTAGTCGCTCTTTCATAATCCTTTTCTCCTAAGCACCATTGGCCGCTGTGAGCCGGTGATTCCTGCTAACCGGCTGCCATCCGCAGAACGGCAGATTTTGTCGGTTTCGCGATCGTCAGGTTTTCCTGGCGGTCATGCAGAAACTGGAACACGGCTCCGCGATAGCGGTTGTAGGCCGGATCGTCGGCGAGTTCGACCCGGTGCCGGGGACGAACCAAATCGATCGGGAGGACTTGCCCAATCGTTGCCGACGGCCCGTTGCTCATCATCACGATGCGGTCGGAAAGCAGTACGGCTTCATCCACGTCGTGCGTGATCATCACCACGGTGTTTTGCAGGTACGCCTGAATCTCCATCAGGGTGTCCTGCATATGGCTTCGGGTCAGCGAATCAAGCGCACCAAAGGGTTCGTCCATCAGCAGTACCTTCGGCTCCATCGCCAGGGCGCGTGCAATGCCGACCCGCTGTTTCATGCCGCCCGAGATCTCCGCCGGGCGCCGCTCCAATGCATGTCCCATATGCATCAGCTCAAGGTAATGCAGAGTCCGTTTTTTCCGTTCACGCCGGGTATGCACCTTGCCGAAAACCTGGTCGACGGCCAGACGGACGTTTTCGTAGACGGTCAGCCACGGCAGCAGCGAGTGGTTCTGAAACACTACCGCCCGATCCGGTCCCGGTTCGTTCACCTCCCGGTTCTCGAGCAGTACACCGCCGGTCGTAGCCTCCAGCAGGCCTGCAACAACATTGAGTACTGTCGACTTGCCGCAGCCGGAGTGGCCGATGAGTGAAACGAATTCGCCTTTGCTGACCTTGAGGTCGACGTTATCAAGGATATTCAGCGGGCCATTGCTGGTCTTGAACGTCATGCCGATGTGGTCGATGTGCAGGTAGGTCATGGTGGGGACCTCTGGTTGGTTTTTATTGCTCATGTGTGACTACTCCCCCCCTCCGTCATTCCCGCGAAGGCGGAATCCAGGAGCGGCACAATGGATCCCCGCCTTCGCGGGGATGACGGAGGCTCTGTATCGTGCCGGGTCTCGAGAGCGGACCTGGGCGAGTTACGCTCCTATTTTGGGCAACTGTCTATCGCAGCACCGCGCTTTTGTCCCAGCTGGCCCAGCGCTGAAGCAGCAGCATGAACCGATCGAGGAGAAAGCCGATGAAGCCGATGACGAAAACCGCGACCATGATGCGCGCCAGCGAATCGGAGCTGCCGTTCTGGAACTCATCCCAGACGAATTTTCCGAGCCCCGGATTTTGTGCCAGCATTTCGGCGGCAATCAGCACCATCCAGCCGATGCTCAGTGACAACCGCAGACCTGCAAACATCATGGGGATCGCCGAGGGCAAGACGATTTTCATCGTCTTGGTAAACCAGCCGAGACGAAGCACGCGGCTCACGTTCACCAGGTCCTTGTCAACGGCGGAAACACCGACGGTGGTATTGATGATGGTGGGCCAGATACAGCACAGGGCGACGGTGATTGCCGAGGTGACAAACGACTTGGAAAGCATCGGGTCGTCGCTGACGTACACGGCACTGACCACGATGGTTACCAGGGGCAGCCAGGCCAGTGGCGATACCGGTTTGAACACCTGAATGATGGGATTGAGAGCCTGATAGAGGATGGTGCTCATGCCGCAAACGATGCCGATGGGGATCGCGATCAATGAAGCCAACAGGAAGCCGGTGGCTACCGTAACGAGACTGGTGCCGATTTGATCGAAAAAGGTCGGCATACCGGTATAGGGGCGCAGCATCACCTCGGCGTCGGGATCTTTTGCCAGCCTGGCCTCATTGCGTTTGTGCTGGCGTTCATTGAATGCGGCTTCGCGCTGACGCTCCTGCTGGTATTCCGCGATGAGTTGCTGGCCGCTGTGCCATACCTGGGTCGGTCCCGGCAACTGCCCCAGTGAGGTCTCGACGTGAGCCGCGCCAATGCCCCATACCAGCAGAAAAACGGCAATCGCGAACACCGGAGCAAGCAGCGTTTTTGTCACTGTTGCTGTAAGCGTGGTGAGTCGGTCGCCCTGGAGCCGATGCTGCAGGGCATCCAGCCAGCCGACGCTGAAGGTGCGATGCGTGTTTATGAGATTGGTCGCCATACGTGCTCACCTTTCCTTTTTCGCTGCATGGACGTTTCGGTCGGTTCCGGACTCTTGTGTCGTTCGTTCGGCCAGGCACCGTCCGAAAGCGGTTGCTATATCCGCTGGTCGCCTTTGAGCCCGATGGGGAACTGATCCAGGTAGGCATTGGGCTTTCCGCCGTCGAATGTCAGTCCGTCGATGAAGTCTTCCTGTGCCGGACGGAAGCCGTCTTCGTGGTCGAAGTCGGGGAAATCCTCCGAACGGAATTTGCCTTCGGCAATCAGGGCTTCGGCCGCTTTCCGGTAAATGTCCGGGCGGTAGACACGCTTCGCCACCTCCATGTACCAGCTGTCCGGTTTGGACTCGGGGATTTGGCCCCAGCGGCGCATCTGCGTCAGATACCAGACAGCGTCGGAGTAGTAGGGATAGGTGGCGTTATAGCGAAAGAAAACGTTGAAATCGGGAACCGCACGCTGGTCGCCCTTTTCGTACTCGAAAGTACCCGTCATGGAGTTTGCGATCACCTCCTCGTCGGCGCCGACATAGTAGGGACGCGACAGGATTTTCGCCGCTTCGGGACGGTTGGCATTGTGGTCGGCGTCCAGCCACTGGGCCGCACGGATGAGGGCCTTCACGACTGCGACATGGGTGTTGGGGTATTGGTCGGCCCACTGTTTGGAAACGCCGAAGACCTTCTCCGGATTGTTCTTCCAGATCTCATAATCGGTGATTACCGGTACACCGATGCCCTTGAAGACCGCCTGCTGGTTCCAGGGCTCACCGACGCAGTAGCCATCGATGGTGCCTGCTTCCATGGTGGCCGGCATCTGCGGCGGCGGTGTCACCGAGAGCAGGGCATCGGCCTGGATCTGACCGGAGGTATCGTTCCTGTGCGGGGCGTAGTAGCCGGGGTGGATGCCGCCGGCGGCGAGCCAGTAGCGCAGTTCGTAGTTGTGGGTGGAAACCGGGAAGACCATGCCCATGTTGAAGGGCTTGCCTCGCTGCCTGTATTGATCGATGACCGGCTTCAGGGCATCGGCCTTTATGGGGTGAACCGGCTTGCCGTTTTCGTGAGGAATATGCTTTTTCATCTCCTCCCAGACCGTGTCGGATACGGTGATGCCGTTGCCGTTGAGGTCCATGGAGAAGGCAGTGACGATATGGTCCTGCGTGCCGTAGCCGATGGTGGCTCCAAGCGGTTGACCGGCCAGCATGTGGGCGCCATCGAGCTGGCCGTCGATCACCCGATCCAGCAGTACTTTCCAGTTGGCCTGCGCCTCCAGCGTGACATATAGCCCTTCATCCTCGAAATAGCCCTTTTCATAGGCAATCGCCAGCGGGGCCATATCGGTCAACTTGATAAAACCGAACCTGAGGTCCTCTTTCTCCGGTTCGGCTCCCTGGATGGTCGGGGTCGCGAGCAGTGTCGCGGCGGTAACAATCCCGGCACCCACCGACTTCACAAAGTTGCGCCGACTGGTTTTTCTTTTCTCTCTTTGCATCACTCCCTCGCCATTCCGGGTTATGAGTAAAAAACAGCCCACGGAATTGTTCCGTACAGGAACGGCCGTTGTCCGAGATGGGCCCGGATGCGGACCCGTGTCGGCAGGGCCGCATTCGGGTTTTATCTTGCAGTTGGCATGCCAACCGTTGCCGGAAGGGAGGAAACCGCGGGCGGGCCACGGAAAGGGACCCGGGAGGGAGTGAGCGGATGCGTGGTCGATGCACCATCGCGGCGCAAAATGTGGATTGCACTACCTGGAATGGGGCGGGGGCCACTCGCGGCTTGCCGCATAAAGGGCAAGTCTCCAGTAGAGCGACCGCTTTCTGACGGAACGAAGAGGTGGCGCATTGTGAATGCGCCGTAGATTACCGACGCGCGACTAACCGACTGGTTCGCCGCGGGCCTGCTGTTCGGCGTGATAGGATGAGCGGACCATGGGACCGCTTGCTACGTGGGTGAACCCCAATGATCTGGCCTGGGCTCCCGCCTCCCGGAACTCTTCGGGAGGGACATAGCGCTCCACCGCCAGATGGTGGCGGCTCGGTTGCAGATACTGGCCGAGGGTCAGGTGGTCGCAGCCGTGTTCCCGGAGATCCCTCAGCACCTCCAGGATCTCCCCGGGCTCCTCACCCAGGCCAAGCATCAGCCCCGATTTGGTGGGCACTTGCGGGTGCTGTTCACGAAAGCGCTGCAGCAGGTCCAGCGACCACTGGTAATCGGCACCCGGCCGGGCCTTGCGGTAGAGGCGGGGCACCGTCTCCAGGTTGTGATTGAAGATGTCCGGTGGTGCCTTGCCGAGCGCTTCCAGGGCAGGCTCCAGGCGACCCCGGAAGTCGGGCACCAGGATCTCCACGGCCGTTTCGGGTGATTGCTCGCGCACCGCTGCCACGCAATCAGCGAAGTGCCCGGCGCCGCCGTCGCGCAGGTCATCGCGGTCCACCGATGTCACCACCACGAAACGCAGGCCCATGGCCTTGACGGTTTCAGCCAGGTGCGCCGGTTCATCGCTATCGAGGGGGTTCGGACGTCCGTGGGCTACATCACAGAAGGGGCAGCGGCGGGTACAGATATCCCCCATGATCATGAAGGTGGCAGTCCCGTGCTGGAAACATTCGCCCAGGTTCGGGCAGGCCGCCTCCTCACAAACGGTATGCAGCCTTTGTTCGCGAAGAATGCCCTTGAGGCGCATTACTTCGGGGCTGGTGGGCGCCTTGGCGCGGATCCAGCGGGGCTTCGGCAGAGGGCGCTCTGCGGGCACCACCTTGATGGGGATGCGTGCGGTCTTGGTCTCGCCCCTCAGGGATCGTTTTTCATCGGAGTTCATGGGAGAGAAGGATAAAGCCAACGGGGATTGAACGCGAATCGTACTACCGACTATCCACTACCAATCTCTGAACCAGTTTCGCGGCGAGTTGTTCGCCGGCCGTTTCCACATCCAGCTCGATGCCCAGTTCTCTGAGCTGGGTCACGGTCAGGCCGGCATAGCCGCAGGGATTGATGCACTGAAACGGCGTCGTTTCCATGGCGATATTGAGGGCAATTCCGTGGTAACTGCACCCGCGGCGCACCCGAAGACCCACCGAGGCGATCTTTGCCTCCCCCCGCCCGGGCAGCTCGACATAGACCCCGGGGGCGTCCCGTCTGGGGTAAGCGCTCACTTCAAGATCGGCCAGCAGGTCTACAGCCGATTGCTCGAGGGCAGTGACCAAGTGGCGGACACCGATCCCGAGTCGCCGCAGATCGATTAGCGGATAGAGGACAATCTGGCCGGGGCCGTGATAGGTCACCTGTCCGCCCCGATCAGTCTTGACCACCGGGATGGTACCCGTATCGAGCAGGTGTTCCGGCTTGGCGTTCAGCCCCTGTGTGAATACCGGCGGATGTTCGACCAGCCAGAACTCATCTGGCGTATCGTATCCTCGTTCGTCAGTAAACGCTCGCATCGCCTCCCAGACAGGGATGTAGTCACGGAGGCCAAGGTGGCGGAGAAGGGGCTGTTTAACCACAGGGGCCACGGGGTTCTCGGGGGAAATCAAAACGGATACTCGGTGCGCAGAAAGAAGCAATGAATCCGTCGCCTGGTAGCAGGCGTACGCCCTTCGCTTTTCCTCGAATCTCGCATCTCGAACCTCGTCCCTGCCTTACAGTGCCATCATGACCTGTTCGTGGGCGGTGAGTTCGAGGTAGATGTTGTCCAGTTGCTCCCGGCTGGTGGCCCGGACGGTGACGGTCACCGCCAGGTATTTGGCACCACTGCTCTCGCGCACGGACACCGCGGTCTCGCTCAGGTCCGGGGCGTGACGACGCACGATCTCGACCACTGTGGTCTCGAAATCGTCGCTAGCGCGCCCCATCGCCTTGATGGGGAAGTCACAGGGAAACTCCAGCAGGGTATCTTCGTCGCTCATTCTCAAAACCCTTTAAACCACAGAGTACACAGAGATGGCCTACTGATTCGGTGCAATCCCCTGCGCTCTCGGTGGTAAAAGCCGAAAATCTATTCCACCTCGCCCCGGCGAAAGGCCTCCTTGTAGGCCTGGTAGAGCTCCACCATCCGTTCCCAGACCGGGCCCGGGCGTCCGTTGCCTACCGGTACGCCGTCCAGTCGGGTGACCGGCACCACTTCCTTGGTGGAGCTGGTAACCCAGAGTTCATCGGCGTCACGGAGTTCCGCTGCTTCGATGGGGCGCTCTTCGCAGGGTAGCCCGTGGTGGGCACAGAGTTCCACCACCAGATCGCGGGTGATGCCTGGCAGCAGCAGGTTGCTCTTCGGCGGTGTGATGACCGTGCCGTTGCGGACCATAAAGATGTTGGCGGCTGCGCCCTCGGTGACCTCGCCGTCACGGGTCATAATCGCCTCGGCGGAGCCCTGGTCCAGCGCCTGTTGGCGCAGCAGGATGTTCGGCAGCAGCGCGATGGCCTTGATGTTACACAGTTTCCAGCGGATGTCTTCCAGCGTGACGGCACTGATACCTTTGTGCAGTTCGGGGGAAGGAGCAGCCAGCGGGGAGCTCATGGCGAACACCGTCGGGTTTACATTGCGGGGGAAGGCATGGTCGCGACGGGCCGGACCACGGGTGACCTGAAGATACAGGGACTGATCGCCGCCGCCGTTATACCTTACCAATTCCTCGAGCACGCTCTGCCAGCGGGAATGCGGGAGCGGATTCTCCAGTCGGATACCATCGAGGCTGTGGTCAAGCCGGTCCAAATGGTGTTCGAGGCGGAAAAGTCGTCCGCCGTAGACCGGGATGACTTCGTAAACGCCGTCACCAAACATGAATCCGCGGTCGAGGACCGAGATACAGGCCTCGTCCGCAGGCAGGAAATCACCATTCAGAAAAACCGTATCGGTCATTGTTATTTTGTCCGGAAAGATACGCTCTGTGTTCGCGGGGCCAATGCTCTTGCACTGAATTCCTTAGTGGAACCACAGCATGACGTCATCCAGCAGGCGCTGCCAGAGTCCGCCCTCTGCGATATCCTCAAGGGCGACCAGCGGCTGCTCCGCCAGTATTTCCTCTCCCAGTTGCACGGTCACGGTCCCGAACTCCTGACCCTTGAGTGCCGGGGCGATGATATTAGTGTCCACGCTGAGTGACGCATCGAGTTGTTTGTACTGCCCCCGCGGTATCGTTACGTACATCTCCCTATTCAGACCCAGTGGCAGGGTTTCCGACATTCCCTTCCAGATCCGTATCTCCTTGAGTGCTTCGTCGCTTTCGTAAAGGTGGTGGGTTTCGAAAAACCGGAAACCATAGTTGAGCAGTTTCTGACTCTCCTGTGCACGGGCATTTTCACTGGATGTCCCCATCACCACGGCGACCAATCGCATATCCTCTCGTTTGGCCGAGGAGACCAGGCAGTAGCCGGCGGAGTCGGTATGGCCTGTTTTCACGCCGTCGACGAACTCGTCCCGCCACAGCAGCTTGTTGCGGTTATGCTGGGTAATATTGTTGTAGGTGTATTCCTTGATGGAATACCACTCGTAAAACTGCGGGAAGTCGCGGATGACGGCAGCAGCGAGCCGAGCCATATCCCCCGGCGTGGTGTAATGCTCGGGATGGGGCAGGCCGGTACTGTTGACGAAGTGGGTATCGGTTAAACCGACCTTGCGTGCATAGTCATTCATCAGTGCGGCGAATGCCTCTTCGCTGCCGGCGATGTACTCCGCCAGGGCCACACTGGCATCGTTGCCGGACTGGATGATCACCCCCTTGAGCAGGTGCTCCAGCCCGACCTTGGTGTCGACCTCGACAAACATCCGCGAGCCCTGGGTGCGCCAGGCTTTTTCACTGATCCGGACTTGGTCGTCGAGTTTGATGTCGCCGGAGGCTACCTCCTGAAAGACCACATAGGCGGTCATCATCTTGGTCAGGCTGGCCGGTTCCATTCGTTCTTTTTCGTTGACCGAAGCGAGAATACGGCCGCTATGGAAATCCTGCAGCACGAATCCCTCCGCCTTTACGGCAGGCGGCGATGGTACGAACGCAAGATTGGCCGAGACGGCCGTGGCGGCAAAGGTCAAAAAGAGAAGGCTAAAACAACGCAGGATAGCGCTCATGGCAGTGTGCAGTCAGCGATTTGGAGAAGACTTATAGTCTACCGCGTCATCCCGTCGAAAAGTAGGTGGCCAGTCACACTGACGAGCCGCGATTATTCTGTGTCCCAGTGGTTTTTTCTGGTTACCCCCATGTCCCCCGTGATTTTTCGAGCACCTCAATCCCGGAGGACCCGGGGTGAATGGATGCCGAATTCCACCAGTTGATCCGCCAGCGCGTCGGCTTCCTGCTCCGAAGCCAGCGGCCCGACGCGAACCCGGTAGAGCGGGCGTTGGGCTGCACCCCCCGACTCAATGACGATGTCGGAGACGGCATCGGTCAGTCGCTGGCGAAGACGTTCCGCATTGTCACGGCTGGAAAACGCGCCGACCTGCAGAAAAATAGCAGCTGCCCCGGATGACCGGATTGTGTCGAACGCCAAAGGTGTTGGTGCCGTTTCGATCGCCTCGGCCACCTCCCCGGGTGCCGCGGCGGCGAGCGCGGCTGGACGCGCCATCGCGGTGGTTTCACCGCCCGAGCGGACTTCCAGTGCCGGTTGGGGACGGTCGATGGCCCTCGTCGGTTTGTTCGGCTCGATAGCCCGGATCTCGACTGGTGCCGTACCGCTGCGGGTGATCTCCAGTTTGCGGGCGGCGGCGTAGGAGAGGTCGATAATTCGATCGTCGTGAAAGGGGCCGCGATCATTCACCTTGACCACCACGCTACGTCCCGTAAGCAGGTTGGTGACCTCCACATAGGTGGGCAGGGGCAGACTCTTGTGGGCGGCAGTCATTTTGTACATGTCGTACACCTCGCCGCTAGAGGTGCGCCGACCGTGAAACTTGGTGCCGTACCAGGATGCCAGACCTCGCTCCACAAAGGCATCGGCACGGTCACTGACCCGGTAGCGCTTACCGGACACGACGTAGGACTCGGGATTGCCGTAGCGGCTTTTCGGCTCGAAGTGGGGCACGGCGTCGGGAATGCGGCTGAAATCGACATCGGCATCCTCCGGGGTGCCATCCCGGACGATGCCCGTGCTACAGCCGCCAATCAAAATCGGGATCAGGGCAGCCGCTACCAGCCACTGATCGCCAGCTCGCTTCACGGTCACTCCGCCGCCGCATAGGCCGCGCGTATCCCTTCGGCCAGCTGGTGGACCGCCATGGCATAGAGCGGGCTGTGATTGTAACGGGTGATGACGTAGAAATTGTGCAGGGCCACCCAGTGCTCCATGCCCTCTTCGGCTTCCAGCGCAATCAAGGCCGCCTCCAGCCCGGGGTTGATGGGCGTCTGCGGCTCGACTCCCAGTTTCCCCAGTTCCCCGGCCGTGGTACTCGGTCGGTAGCCCTTGTCCAGCAGCGATTGGTGCTGGGTGCCATTGACCTTCGCACGGGTGGCGATGGGCTGGCCCGGTTGCCAGCGATGCTCGGCGAAGTAGTTGGCGACACTGCCGATGACGTCTCCGATATTCTCCCAGAGGTCACGGCGGCCATCGTCATCGAAATCGACGGCATAGGCGCGGAAGCTGCTCGGAATGAATTGGGGCTGGCCCATGGCGCCGGCATAGGAGCCGGTCAACTCCAACGGGTCTATCGCCTCTTCCCGGGCCATGACGAGGAACTCTTTCAGCTCTCCGCGGAAAAACTTGGCGCGCGGCGGGTAGTCGAAGGCCAACGTGGAGAGGGAGTCCATCACCCGATAGTCGCCGCGGTGGCGACCATAGCGGGTCTCCACCCCCAAAATCGCCACCAGAATCGATGGCGGCACGCCATAGCGGCGCTCCGCTTCCGCCAGCACCTCGGCATGCTCCCGCCAGAATTCGGCACCCTGTTCTATGCGCGACTCGGTGATGAAGATCGGCCGGTACTCGTGCCAGGGTTTACTCTCGGCGGGGCGCGAGATGGCGCTGATGATATCCTCTTGAAGTTCCACCTTTCCGAACAGCGTTTTCAACTGTGTGTCTTCGAAACCGTATTCGGAGACCATTTGCGAAATAAAGCCCTGCACATCGTTCCGTGTTGCGAGATCGGCATGACCGGGACCCGACAGCAGTAGCGAGGCCGGAATGAATACAAGCTGTACGAAACGGTGGTTCACGGCCGTCACCCTTTTAATAGTTTTCGATGAGTGTGAATGGACATTAAAATACCGAAAGAGGCCATTATGGTCACCATGGAGGTGCCGCCGAAACTGACCAAAGGCAGTGGCAGTCCCACTACCGGCAGTAGCCCGGCGACCATGCCTATATTGATAAAGAAGTAGATAAAAAACGTCATGATCAGTCCGCCGATGAGCAGTCGCCCATAGGGTTCCTGGGCCTGGGCGGCGATATACAGTCCCCTCCATACGATGAAAAGATAAACCGAAAGCAGCAGGGTGCCGCCCAGCAACCCGAATTCCTCTCCAAATACCGCGAAAATGAAATCGGTATGGCGCTCCGGCAGAAACTCCAGGTGAGACTGCGTGCCGTTAAGCCAGCCCTTGCCATACAGTCCGCCCGAACCGATGGCAATTTTCGACTGGATGATGTGGTACCCGGCCCCCAATGGGTCGGACTCGGGGGTCAGGAACGTCAACACCCGCTGCCGTTGATAATCGTGCATCCCGAATTTCCACAGCATACCGGCGAGTGGCGCGAGCAGCAGAGAGGCGAATCCCAAAACCTTGAACGGGATCCCGGAAAAAAGCAGAACAAAAATCCCGGCACCGGCCACCAGCACGGCGGTGCCGAGGTCGGGCTGTTTGGCGATCAGCAGGGTGGGGATCGCCACAATCAGTACCGCCGCGAAGAGCTTTTTCAGGCTGGGGGGCAGGGAGACCTCCCTCAGGTACCAGGCGACCATCATCGGCATCGCCAGCTTCATCAACTCCGAGGGCTGGAAGCGGAATCCGCCGATGCCGATCCAGCGCTGGGCGCCCTTGCCGGCGATCCCCGCCAGCAGCACGGCGATTAAAAGTCCGACGGCCAGCGCATAGAGCCAGGGTGTCCAGCGGATATAGTTGTCCGGCGGGATCTGGGCCAGCACCAGCATGACCACAAAGCCTACCGCCAACCGCAGCAGCTGCTGGTCAACCCTGCTGCTATCGGCACTGTAGAGTACCGCCAGGCTGACTCCCGATAGCAGCAGTAGCGCGATTAGCAGCGGCAAATCCAGGTGCAGCCGGTTTGCCAGACTCCCTCGTAGGGATGTGGGTGCGTCCAGGATCATGGCTTTTTCTCCTCCTGACGGCCAATCAGGTGGTAATCCATCACCTGCCGGGCAATGGGCGCGGCCACGGCACCACCGCTGCCACCGTTTTCCACGATGACCCCGATGGCGATCTGCGGCTCATCCACCGGCGCGAAGCCGATAAACAGGGCATGATCCCGGAGCAGTTTGACGACGTCCGCCTCCACATATTCTGCATCCTGTGCGATACCGAACACCTGAGCCGTACCGGTCTTACCGGCAATCTGATAAGGCGCATCACGGCCGATACGGCGAGCCGTCCCGCGGGACCCATGCACCACCTGTTCCATGGCGTTGAGGATCCGGTCCCAGTTGGAGGACTCCTTTACGCTCACCGGCTTCAAAGCGACCGCTGGCAACGTTTCACGATTACCGCCTCCCGAATTCTCCACGGCACGGACCACCTGGGGCTGCATGCGCTGCCCGCGAATGGCCAGGGCAGCGGTGGTGGAGGCCATCTGCAGCGGCGTGGCCAGGGTGAAGCCCTGACCGATGCCGGTGATCAGGGTTTCGCCGGGATACCAGGCCTCGTGTCGCGTGCGGCGCTTCCACTCCCGCGTGGGCATCAGTCCGCCCGCCTCCCCGCCGATATCGACCCCGGTCGGTTGTCCGAAACCGAACTGGCGCAGAAAGCCCGAGAGTCGGTCGATACCGAGCTTGTGTGCCAGGTCATAGAAAAAGACATCACACGATTCGACGATAGAGCGGTGCACATCCACCCCGGGCCCGTGCCTTGTCCAGTCACGGTAGTGCCGCTCTTCACCCTCTAGCTGGTAATGGCCGCGGCATACCTGCTTGTCGTCGGGGCCGATGTCGCCCAGTTCCAGTCCCGCCAGGCCGACAAAAGGCTTGGTGGTCGAGCCGGGTGGATACTGGCCGCGCAGGGCCCGGTTGAAGAGCGGCTGAAACAGTGACTGGGAGAGTTTTGTGTAGGTTGCCGAGTCGATCCCGTTCACGAACAGGTTACTGTCGTAACTGGGGACGCTGACCAGGGCCAGCACTGCACCGGTTTTCGGCTCAATGGCGACCAGCGCACCGCGCTCGCCGGTGAAGGCTTTTTGCGCCGCCTGCTGGAGCCCGATGTCGATGTTGAGGTGCAGATCCTTTCCCGGGACCGGCGGCGTGCGCTCGAGAATTCGCAGGACCCGGCCTCGTGCATTGGTCTCCACTTTCTGGAACCCGACCTTCCCATGCAAGGCATCCTCATGGCTCCTTTCCACACCCACCTTGCCGATGCGGTTGGTCGCGCTGTAGTTCGAGCGTTGCAGGAGTTCCTTGGAGGTATCGCTCCAGTCGAAGCCGCAGCCCCTTTGCTGCTCCAGGCAATTGAGCTCCCGTTGGTTGATCCGGCCGACATAACCCACAACGTGAGCGGTCAGCGCACCCAGAGGGTAGTGGCGGGTGAGGCGGGAGTTGATCTCCACTCCCGGCAGACGGTGGCGATTGACGGCGACTCGGGCCACTTCTTCATCGGTCAGCTGAAAGCGCAGCGGAATAGCTTCGAAACGGCGCTTTCGGCGGACACTCTCGCGGAACCGCTTCAGATCACTATCGGCCACATTGACCAGCTTGCGAAGGGCCGCCAGCGTGGTCTCCATGTCTTCCACCCGTTCGGGTATCACTTCCAGGATGTAGGTGGGCAGGTTTTCGGCGAGCACCACACCGTTGCGATCGAAAATGAGCCCGCGTGTCGGCGCAATTGGCTGGACGGCCACCCGGTTGTTGTTGGAAAGCGTGCTGAAGTGGTCATGGTTGTGGACCTGCAGATGGACCAGTCTGGCCAGCAGCACGAAAACGAGTAAGGTGGTCAAGACTGCCGCCGCTATCGCCCTGGTTCGGAACAGGTGCGCTTCGCGAATCGGATCCTTGAGGGTGAATCTCTTGGCCATTTTAGTGTGCTACTTCACGCTTGGGGGGATTTTCGGGGCCCTTCGAAAGCGCCAGGACGAGGTGCAGCGCGCAGGCAATGGTTATCCTCTTGTCACGCACTGCACGAATCCGCCGGGAGCGGATTCGGAGAGCCGAAGGCCGGCCCGAAGGGCGGACTCCGGGGATGGAGTCCGCAACGCGGTCACGGTGCTTTCGGGGGGCCCCCTTCGGACGAGCGGCTGGCCGGCCCTCTGCGGGGGCAGGCCTGCTTGCCTGCTCCTGGGCAGCCATATCCCCTGGAGTGTTAGCGCGTCTCTGCGCGTCCAAAGCCTGCCATTCCGGCGCAAGCGCGCCTTGCGTGATGTCCATGGATGCACGAATGCCGCGGGGGCAGGGATGCGCAGGAGTGGCCTGGCCGGTCAGCGGCTCCCTGAAGGCGGCTCCAGGCATGACTAGGTCACCCGGAAATGGCGGCGCAGATCCCGAAGGACCAGAAACATCCACGGCCACAGCAACATACTGGTAAGCGAGGGCGCCCAATAAAGCCAGTTATTCGGTGACTGGCCGATGATGCCCTTTACCCAGAGGACCAGCAGCTGCTCCAGCGCCACCAGGACCAATACCGCAAGGCTTTGTTGCCAAAGCGGAAAATTCCTCACCCGGCGGTGCAGGTGGATAGTCAAAAAGGCTACCAGGGTCAGTGTCAGCGCGTACTGACCAAGCAGTGCTCCACGGGCAACATCCAGGAACAGGCCCATAATCCATGCAACGCCAATGTTGACCCGCTCGGGCAGGGCCATGCACCAGTAAATCAGCACCATGGCCACCCACTCGGGGCGAAACCACTCTGCGCCATCCGGTAGCGGCATAAGCGTCAGCATCATCGCCACCAGGAAACTGGCGATAATGGCCCAGCCGTTCTGGTGTTGGGCCAGGCTGTGTTGGGCCAGGCTCATGACGAGGGCGCCTCTTGCGCCATTTCTTCGGGCGCATCTTCCCCGAGCGCCGCTTCCGATTCGCTGGTTTCGGTGAGGTGGTCCGGCCAAATCAGAAGTACCTCCCGAACCCGCTCCAATTCCGCTGTGGGCCGGGCCACGATGAATGCATAGGGCTGGGAGGGATCCTTGTCGACATGCTGTATCTTGGCGACCGGATAGCCGGGCGGGAAACGACGGTCGAGACCGGAGGTGACCAGCAGATCGCCAACGCGGATATCCGCGGTGTTGGGAATGTGGGGAAGTTCGAGCCGGTCGGCCTCACCCGTACCGAGTGCAATGGCGCGGAGTCCGCTGCGATTGAATTGTACGGGAATGGCGTGGCTGGGATCGGTGATCAACATTGCCACCGAACTGACCGGCGATACCTCGGTTACCTGCCCCATGACGCCCTTGGCGTCGAGGACCGGATGACCGCGGTAGACCCCGGCCAGAGAACCTTTGTTGAGCACCGCCTGGCGCTTGAAGGGGTCCATGTCGACAGCCAGTAGCTCTGCCACCAGCAGCCGTTCGTCAACCATCCGCGGCGACTGCAGCATTTCACGCAACCGGCTGTTTTCGGCCAGGAGGGCGTCGAATTTCAGTAGCCGCGCTTCCAGTTTCAGCTGGCGGCTACGCAGATTTTCGTTCTCACTGATGAGGTGGGAGCGGGCAGCGAAGGCATCGGAGGCCCAGTTCCCGGCCGTGGCGGGCAGGCTGACCAGGTATTCCAGCGGATAGAGGACCATTGCGAGGGTGGCACGCATCGTTTCGAGGTGCTGTTGGCGGTGATCGAGTGTCATCAGGAACACGGAGGCGAGCACGAGCAGTGCCGCTCGCATGGCCATTGACGGTCCGCGCTGGAACAGTACCTTGATGTGACACCTCCGACTTCAGATACGAGGTTGAAGATACGAGGTGCGAAACCCCGTATCTCGATTCTTTTACCTCGGACCTGGTCTACTCCAGGGCAAACAGATCGCCCCCGTGTGCATCCATCAGCTCCAGAGCACGGCCGCCGCCGCGGGCGACGCAGGTCAGCGGGTCTTCGGCGATGATTACCGGCAGCCCCGTCTCTTCGACGAGGAGCCGGTCCAGGTCGCGTAGCAACGCGCCGCCGCCGGTCAGCACCAGCCCGCGCTCGGAGATATCCGCACCGAGTTCCGGGGGGGTCTGCTCCAGCGCCGTTTTAACGGCAGTGACGATCCCCGAAAGGGGCTCCTGAAGCGCTTCCAGAATCTCGTTGCTGTTGAGAGTGAAGCTGCGGGGGATGCCCTCGGCCAGATTGCGGCCGCGCACCTCAATTTCGCGCACCTCGGCACCCGGGTAGGCCGTTCCAATCTGATGTTTGATGCGCTCGGCAGTGGCCTCGCCGATGAGCGTCCCGTAATTGCGGCGCACATAGGCGGTAATGGCCTCATCAAAGCGGTCGCCGCCTACCCGTACCGAGTTGTCGTAAACGATACCGTTCAGGGAGAGAACGGCAATTTCCGACGTGCCGCCGCCGATGTCCAGCACCATCGAGCCGCTCGCCTCGGAAATGGGCATACCGGCGCCGATGGCCGCCGCCATGGGCTCTTCAATGAGGTAGACTTCACGGGCGCCGGCCCCCGCGGCCGACTCCTTGATGGCCCTGCGCTCCACCTGGGTGGCGCCGCAGGGGACGCAGATCAGCACCCGCGGGCTCGGTTTGAAGGCCTTGAACTTGTCTTCGTGAACCTTCCGGATGAAGTGCTGCAGCATCTTTTCAGTGATGGTGAAATCGGCGATGACGCCGTCTTTCATCGGCCGGATGGCGGTGATGTTGCCCGGCGTGCGTCCCAGCATCTGTTTCGCCTCGACGCCTACGGCCGAGATGCGTTTGGTATTATTCGGGCCGGGCTCCTGTCGGATGGCGACCACCGAAGGCTCGTTGAGGACAATGCCTTCACCGCGAACGTAGATAAGGGTATTGGCAGTACCCAGGTCGATGGAGATGTCGTAGGAAAAAAGGCCCCGGAAAGATCCCAGCATGGCAGTCGCTTCTATAAGATTAATGAGTCGGCGGAATGAACCGGGCATAATTTAGCAATGCCGCGGCCCTTTGGGCAAGGTGGCAACTGTGATAAGTTTCTGCTTTTTCCGCTATTAACCGACCGGATGGAGAGCCTGATGGCCCTGGACCGAGACGATGTGGAGAACATCGCGCACCTGGCGCGACTGGCTATATCCGATGAAGATATCCCGGAGTATGCCACAAACCTTTCCAGGATTATGGAACTCGTTGAGCAGATGAACGCGGTGGATACCGCCGATGTGGTGCCGATGGCCCACCCCTTGGAGATGAGTCAGCGGCTGCGTGACGATGAGGTCACCGAGACCGATCAGCGCAGCGAATTCCAGAAAAATGCCCCCGCGACCGAAGCAGGGCTCTATCTCGTGCCGAAGGTCATCGAATAGGTGCGGGTCAAGATACCCGTGTCCCGTGCCCTTATCCCCTCGTATCTCGAATCTTGAATCTCGAACCTGAGTGTTGACATGCATAACAAGACCATCGCCGAACTTGCCGCCGCCCTCAGCGCCGGCGAATTCTCCAGCGAGGAGCTGACGCAGGCCTTCGTGGACCGCATCGAACGCTTCGACGGGAAACTGAACAGCTACATCACCGTGACCGCCGAGGCCGCCCTGGAACAGGCGCGCGAGGCGGACCGGCGTATCGCCCGTGGCGAGGCGGGGCCGCTGACCGGTATTCCGATCGCCCACAAGGACATTTTCTGCACCCGCGGCGTGCGGACCTCCTGCGGCTCGAAGATGCTGGACAACTTCGTCGCCCCCTATGATGCTACGGTCGTGCAGCGCTTCAAGACGGCCGGTGCGGTCATGCTGGGCAAGACCAATATGGACGAGTTCGCGATGGGCTCCTCCAACGAGACCAGTTTCTACGGTCCGGTCAGCAACCCCTGGGACCTGAAAGCAGTACCGGGCGGCTCCTCCGGTGGCTCCGCCGCGGCGGTAGCGGCGCGTCTCGCTGCCGGCGCCACGGGCACTGATACCGGCGGCTCCATCCGCCAGCCGGCGGCCCTGTGCGGGATCACCGGCCTGAAGCCCACTTACGGCCGGGTCTCCCGCTACG